>CAZYLP010000409.1:0-7829 GCA_964648345.1 uncultured Planctomycetota bacterium | reverse complement strand
CGCTGCGCTCCCTGCGCTCGGGCGCTCGGCTCATGCGTACCTCGCCAGGAGCTCGCGGGCGAGAGCGCGGAGCGCCTCGCCGACCTCGTCGGGCGAGATGACCTCGAGCTGCGTCGCGTACGGGAGGAGGAACCGGCAGAACGCGCGCCGCTCCTGGACGTGGAAGCGGAGGACCGTCGAGTCGCCGTCCTCCTTCTCGATCTTCGCCGACGGCACCATCTCGCGGATCGCCGCGGCCGTGCCCTGCGGGAAGCGGACGAGCACGTCCTCCGCGCGCGTTGGGCCGCCTCCGAGCGCCGCCGCGAGCTCGCGCATCTCCCAGCGCGCCTTGTTCAGGTGCTCGCGGACCTGGAAGCCCTGGGGCCGCTCGAAGTCGGGCGTCTCCTGGGTGCTCTTCACGATCTTCACGGAGCCCTTCATCCGGTCCACCTTGAAGACGCGCGGGGCATCGCGGAGGTGGCAGTGCCCGACGAGGTACCAGGCGCCCTTGTTCCACGCCTGGCCGGCGTAACCGAGGCCGTAGGGGTCGACCTCGCGCGTGATCGTCTCGTCGCGGTGGATCGTGTAGTACTTCATCGAGATGCGCTTGCGGCGGAGGACGGCCTCCGCGAGCGTCTCGAGGTTCCGGCCGACGAGCGCGCTCGACCCGAGCTTCAGGTCGATCTGCTGGCCGAGGACCGGCCCGTCCTCGCTCGAGCCGGACATGAGCGCCTCGGCGGGGTCCTCGCCCGCCTCGAACCCGAGCTTGAGGAGCGCCGAGCGGAGGTCGTCCGCGAGCTCGCCCGAGGGGCCGCGCTGCGCCGCGGAGAAGATCGCCGCGAGGATCTGCGCGCCGTTCTCGGGCAGCGTGACCTCCCCGAGGTAGTAGGTCTCCTTCGGGATCCGGTAGCCCTCGGGCGAGAAGGAGGACGGCGCGTCGTACTCGACGGGCACGCCCATGTCGCGGAGGACCTGCTTGTCGCGCTCGAAGCGGCGGAGAAGGGAGTCGCGGGTCGCGCCGTCGTCGTAGCCGGCGACGCGACCGATGATGGCCGAGATGGGCACCGGCTCCCGCTGGGCGAGGAGGAAGGAGATGAGGTTCAAGATCCGCTCCGCCTTCGGGACCCGCGCGGCGGGCTTCTTCCCGGTGGCGTCGCGGACGACCTCGTCCTCGTCGTCGTCCTCGTCGTCGTCGCGACCGCGCGAACGCTTGTTCGGCACCGGCGCCTCTTCCTCGATCGTGCGTTACGGCCCGTATCTTACCTGGGGTCGTTCACGGATGGCGAGGCGTGGGCGGCGGCAGGTCGGGGCTCCCGACCGTGATCGAGTCGGCCGCGGCCGCGTCCGGCTGCAAGGGTTTGTGGAGATCGTAGTTCTGGCGGAGCTGGCGGTTCCGATCCTCGGCCGCATCGCCCGCCTCGATGATGTCGCGGATCCACGAGTCGAAGAAGCAGATCAGGCCGAAGCCCACGAAGCCGCCGGCGCCGATGAAGGAGCTGACCTCGCCGATGCGGTGGAGGACCATCTGCACGCCGTCCGTCTTCTCGGCCTGGACGTGCTCGAGGTAGCCGAGGCCGCCCAGACCCGCGCCGAGGACCATGCAGCCGAGGCCGAGCCCTTCGCGCTCGAGGAGCTCGTCGCGGCGGTTGTTCTTCCCGGCGTACCAGTTCCCGATCCCGTGCACGAAGAAGCCCGGGAAGATCGCGAGGAGCGTCGCCACGAACGGCGACTTCTCGTTCTCGGAGCGATAGCCGCCCTCGTTGACGCCGCCCGAGCTGGTCGCACAGCCACCGATCAGGGCCAGGACGAGCAACGTCGAGATGCCACGGAGTCTGCGACGCTTCGACAAGTGCAACCTCGGATCCGTCTCCAGCGCGGCCACGGATGCTAGCAACGGACGCCGCGGACGTCAGGGATGAAATCCCGCTCTCACCTCGAGAAGCGTATGTATCGCTTGACGATCAGCAAACCGAGCGCGACGACCGTGGCTAGATAGACGACGGTCGACACGACGTGGACCGGCACGCCGCGGGTGGTGAGCCGGGACATGAGCCGCTTGCGGGAGTCCTCGCGCAGGGTCATGAGCTCATCCGTGATCGTGCCCGGCTCCTTCGGGACGAGGGGGATCACGCGCGCGACCTCCGCGACGGTGAGGTCGATCGAGGCCTCCTCGACGCCCTTCTCGAGGAGCTCCTTCTTCGTGCGGGCGACGGGGTCGCCGGCGACGCGGTCGCCGGGCGGGGAGAGGAACTCGAGGAGGCGGCGCTCGACGGCCTCGCGGCACATGCGGATGTCGTAGCCGCTCGGGCCCATGACGTAGAGCTGGCGCTCGGTGTCGCGCATGGGAGTCATGAGGATCGAGATGCAGACGGTGACCGGCGAGGCCCAGTAGCCCTTGTAGGGGTAGGGCCGCTTCTCCGGGTACTCGAGGACGTACCAGAGGAACGGGCCGAGCGCGATCGCGATGACCGCGATCGCGGCGCACGCGCGCGAGGCGATCTCGTGACGGAGCTCGCACGAGAGGATGTACGCGATCTCGGCGACGAAGACGACGAACAGGAAGCCCCAGAGCGTCCCCCAGACGAGGATCGTCACGGGGTCCCGCATGTTCGTCTCCTGCGGGACGAGGCCGATCGAGCTCACGAAGACGAGGAAGACGGCGGCGTAGGCGAGGAGCGAGACCCAGATGACGAAGCCCATGCCGTTCGCCCCGCCCGGGAAGAACATGCGGGTGGGGGCGCGGAGGCCGCGCGCCGCCTCGTAGGCCGCGCGGAGGCGGCGCGGCACGGCCGGGTCCTCGCCCGCGAAGGCGATCGCGGCGCCGGAGAGGATGAAGAACAGGGCGAGCTCGACGGTGACGAGGGTCTCGGTCCCGATGCGGAAGGGTCTCAGGTGCACGTAGCCCACGAGCGTGCCGGCGAGGAAGGTGCCGACCGTGACCACGAACCAGGCCTTGAGCGGCGTCGAGCGGTTCGTCGCCGATGGCGCGAGCCGGTGCCGCGCGATGAGGAAGAAGAGCCAGACCGCGCTCGCGTAGAAGAACAGGTGGCCGCCCCAGTAGAGGAACGAGGTCGTCCCGTCGAAGTTGCGCACCTCGTCGCGGACCTTGAGGAGGCTCGCGTCCTTCTGGAGCGGTCCCAGGACGTGGACCGAGAGGACGCCGCTCAGGACGCCGTTGTTCGCCTCGCCGCCGCCCCACTTCCCCGTGTCGACCGCCGCGACGGGCGAGGTCGTGATGAGGGGAGCGGCCAGCGGGACGACGATGAGCGCGACGCCGATGTAGGTCGAGAGCACCGCGCGGAGCGTCGACGGCGCGGCGCTCGAGACGCTGAGCGCGTGCACGGTGATGACGCCCGCGATGACGATCATGACGGCGTACGCGAGCACGATCTGCCCCGGCGTGACGCCGCCGTAGAGGAACGTGAGCGCGACGAGCGGCAGCGTCGCGATGATGAACTGGAGCCCGTAGACGAAGGACGCGAGCGTCTTCCCGAGGACGATCCGCGACGGCGAGAGGTTCGTCGTGAGGAGGAGGTCGAGGCTCTTGTTCGTCCTCTCCTCGGTGATCGAGGTGCAGGCGAAGGCCGGGAAGATGAAGAAGATGAGCCCGAGCTCGAGCGTCGAGAAGATGAGGAACGTCCGCCGCCCGATCTCGGAGGGGTCCTTCTTGTAGTCGTCGGTCAGGACCCACATCGTGATGAGGACGATGAGGGCGACGAGCGCGAGGAGGCCCGTCTGGAGCCAGAAGAAGCGCGTGCGCCTGAACGCGGCGCGCAGCTCCTTGAGGAGGATCGGGTCGTCGAGGAGCGCCGCGAGCCACGCGAGCTTGCTCCGCCGCTCGGGCGGCTTGGCGGGGGCCGGCTTCGCCGCGGCCTTCTCGGGCGGCTTCGGCTCGGGCGGCTTCACCTCCGGAGACTTCTCCGGAGGCTTCTCGGGCGCGGTCCCGGCGGGCTCGCCGTTCACTTGGCACCGCGCCTCGCTACCGCTCGTCTCACTTGCCCTTCCTCTTGTCGCGCTCGTCGAGGAACTTGATGGCGGCGTCGCGCCGCGGGTCGTCGAGCGGGAGGAACTCGCGGAGGAGGAGCGCCGTCTCGACGAGGTAGGCGCGCTCGAGGGCGGTCGGCTTCGGGCCGGGCACCGCGGTGCTCCCTCCGGTCGCCCTGATCTCCAGCTTCTCGGTCCAGCGGTGCTGCTTCTCGGCGGCCGAGACCGCCTCCTGGAGCTCCGCGAGCTTCGTGCGGCCGTCGCGCGCGCGCTGGGCGCAGCGGAAGCCCACGAGCGCGCGCCCCACGTCGCCGTCGAAGGCCGCCGTCGACGCCGCGTCGCGGGCCGTCGCCGAGTCGCTCCCGCGGAGCTGCGCGATCGCGTCCAGGCGCTCGCTGGCGGCGGTCCTGAAGACGTTCGGGTTCGGTTCCTTGTCGAGGACGGCGCGGAAGTGCCGGTCGGCGACCGTCAGGTTCGTGGCCGCGCAGCCCTCCTCGAGCTCGCTGGCGACCGAGGTCCACCGGTCGAGCCGGGAGCGGATCTCGCGCACGCTGTCGCGGTCGAGCTCGGGGAGCCCGAGGACGTCGAGGACCATGGCGCGCGCCTTGTCGAGGTCGCCCGCGTCGTAGGCGTCCTGCGCCGAGTCCACGAACTTGGCGGTCGCGATGAACGCGCGGAGCGACTGCGCGTCGCGGTACCACCGCGAGGCCGGGCGGATCGTCGCGAGCATCCTGAGCGCGTCCTCGTAGTCCTCCTGCGAGCGCTCGCGGGCGATGCTCGTCGCCCACTTGAAGACCTCCTCGTCGCGGGCCTGGTCGTCTCCCTGGACGATGAGCACGGCGAGGTCGCGGTCGGGCTTCGCGCCCTCGACGGCGAGCGAGGCGGGCGCCGTCTTGAAGCCCGCGACGTAGGTCGTCTCGAGGCGGAGGTGAGCGAGGAACGTCTCGAGCGAACGCGGCGAGACCTTGAGCTGGAGCTCGCCCTGGCAGACCGTCGCGAGCACCTCGACGCGGTCCTTGACCGACGCCGGGTCCGACCCGTCGAGCTTGACCGCCGCTCCGGCGGCGACGGGCGGGACCTTGAACCCGTCGGTGCCCGGGAGGAAGACGACGCCGGGCCCGAGGTCGTGGCGCGTCCCGTTCTTGATCGTGCAGCCCCGCGGCGCGACCTCGATCGTGACGGCGCCGCCGAGCGGGAAGGGCCCACGCGCCTGGAAGAACGCGCGCTCCCAGAGGTTCAGGGGCAGCTCCGGGAACGCGAAGCGCCCGCCGTCCTGGATGACCCGGGTCGTCTCCGTCGCGTGCTCGCCGGCCTGCTCCTGGTTGAAGCCGCGCCGGACGGAGACGAGCGCCGGGTCCGCGGCGACGCCGTAGCGCGTCGAGCTCGCCGATCGGATCCTGAGGCCCGCGAAGGCTCGGCCCGTGTCCTGGCCCGGGTGCACCTCGACGATCGTGAGCCGGTCGAGGGACGTGCTCGTGCCGCGCACGACGTAGCCCGCGAAGAAGCAGACGACCGTGAAGACGATCGAGATGACCGGGATCGTGACGACGGAGATCACCGGCGTCGAGGCGCGCCTCACGAGCCGGTGGTTCACCGGGCCCACGCAGAGGATGTAGATGAGCACGACCGGGATCAGGAGGAGCGGAGAGGGCAGCTCACCCTCCCGGAGCGCCTCCTCGAACCACGGACCAAGCCGCTCGTCGTCCGCGATGCGCCGCCGCTCGGGGACCGGGTCGAGCGCCGCGTGGAGGAGCCGCCCGAGCTCCGGCGGGACCTTCGGCGCCTGGGAGAACGGCTGGCCCTCGAGGTCCACGGCGGCCACGACGACGTCGCCCCGACCGTACTTGAAGACGGTGAAGTAGGGGACGCGCTTCCCCATGACCTTCTCGCTGCCGATCCGCACGCCGTGGCGCTCGGTCTGGATCGTGTAGAAGCGCGCGTTCGGCACGGGGGGCTGGCGCCCCGTGCCCCAGGTGTTCCAGTTGTTGCTGCCGACGATCTTCGTGAGCGCCGCGAGCGAGACGTCGACCTGGTCGAGCTTCGCGTCGGGCGGGAGGAGCCGCTGGACGAGCTCGTCCCGGAACCAGCCCACATCGGAGCCGGGGAGGAGGATCACGCGCCCCCCGTCCCCGAGCCACGCGAGGAGCGCGGCGGTCCGCTGCTCGTCGAAGCTCCGGGAGCTCGTCTTCGAGAGGAGGACGACGTCGACCCCGTCGTAGCCCTCGGGGCGGTCCGGGAGCTCGCGCGGCTCGACGGTCGCGTCGGTGAGCGTGACCGGGGACGGGTTCGTCGCGTTCGGGTTCGTGAGCGACCCCGGCGGGGGGTCGAGCCACGCGAGGAGCGACCGCTCGTGCGGCCCTTCGCGCACGAGGAGCGCATGGAGCGCGACCGGCGCCTCGCGCCGCTGGCCGCGCTGGGTTCGCCGCGTGACGCCCACGCTGTCGGTCCGGATCGCGCGGCCGTCGACCACGACCTGGGCCTCGACGCTCTGAGCGGTGTCGTCGAGCCGGACGTAGAGCGTCTCGACCTTGCGGGACTTCGGGAGGAGCGCGACCGTCTTCTCGCTCGTCCAGAGGGTCGTCTTGCCCGCCGTCACCTTCGCGACGAGCTGGATCGACGACTCGCCGCCGAGGTTCTCGAGCGGGAAGCTGACGGGGAGCCAGCCCGTGTCGAGCTCGGAGAGGTAGCCGATCCGGATCTTGCCGATCTGGACGTTGGCCCCGCCCTGGGCGTGGATGGAGTCACCGAGAACGAGAACGAGAACGAGAGCGAGAACGAGGCGGCTCATTGGAGCTTGCCCTTGGTGACGGCCATGAAGATCGCCTCGAGGTCCTTCTCCTCCTCGACGAGGCCGGTGAGCGGGATCTCCTCCTTCACGAGGGCGAGGACGATGCGGTGGAGGTCGTTCGAGGTGCCGAGCCAGCGGAGCCCGATCGCCCGCTCGTCGCGGCGCTGCACCGTCGCGCAGTCGGGGCGCGCCGCGAGGAGCGCGAGCGCCTTCTCGGTGCCCTCGATCGTGGCGAACTTCATGCCGCAGCGGACGCTGTCGGGCGCGGGCTCGAGGTCGCCCGTCTTCTCCTCGTCGGACTGCGCGGCCTTCGCGCCCTCGCGGACCTTCGCCTCGACGTCCGCGACCGTGCCGGCGGCGAGCAGCTCGCCGCGCTCGATGATCCCGACCTCGGTGCACACGTCGGAGAGCTCGGTGAGGATGTGGGAGGAGATGACGATCGTCTTCCCCATCGCCGCGAGCTCCTTCAGGAGCACGCGGAGCTCGATGCGCGCGCGCGGGTCGAGGCCGTTCGCGGGCTCGTCGAGGATGAGGACCTTCGGGTCGTGGACGAGCGTCTTCGCGAGGCAGAGCCGCTGGCGCATGCCCTTCGAGAGGCCCGCGACGAGCTTCTTCTCGTGCTGCGTGAGGTCCGTGAGCTGCATCACGTCGGCGACCGTCCGCGTGCGCTGCTTGCGCGGGAGGCCGTAGGCCGCGGCGAAGAAGTCGAGGTACTCCTGGACCGTGATCCCCTCGTAGACGCCGAAGTCGTCGGGCATGTAGCCGATGACGCGCCGGACCTTCTCGGGCTCATCGAGCACGTCGAGGCCGTCGACCTTGACCGAGCCGCTCGTCGGCTCGAGGAGCGTCGCGAGGATCCGGATCGTCGTCGTCTTGCCGGCGCCGTTGGGACCGATGAAGCCGAAGACCGCCCCCTGGCTCACGTCGAAGCTGACGCTCCGGACCGCCGAGAAGCCCATGTAGGACTTGGAGAGGGAGCGGACCTCGATCAAGCGCGGACCGCCTTCTCCGCCGCCGGGAGGGCGTCCGTCAGCTCGCGGAGGATCTTGTCCGTGGAGAGCCCCTCGGCCTCGCCCTC
>CAZYLP010000408.1:2289-7852 GCA_964648345.1 uncultured Planctomycetota bacterium | reverse complement strand
CCCGCGATCGAGTTCTACGAGGCCTACGCCCGGAAGAAGGGGGTGACGCTGACGAAGGAGAACAGGAACGCGTTCGTCTTCACGCACGAGCTCGGGATCATGATGATGAACAACGAGCTCAAGGTCCGCGCCCCGCTCAACGTGAACGACGACGGCTCCATCAGCTGCGCGACGGAGGTCCCCGAGGGGAAGCAGGTCCGAATCTGCGAGGGCGACCACGACCAGATCATCGCCGCGGCGAAGACCGCGGCCGAGAACGCCATGCAGGGCCTCGGCGGCCTGCCGCCCGCGGGCGCGATCGTCTTCGACTGCGTCGCCCGGAAGCTCGTCCTCGACGCGCGGTTCCGCGCCGAGGTCGATGCGTTCCGCGACGTCGTCAAGGCGCCGATCATGGGCTTCAACACCTACGGCGAGATCGCCCGCGTCCGCGGCCAGCTCTCGGGGTTCCACAACACGACGGCCGTCGTCGCCGTGCTCCCGGCGTGAGTCGGCGTTTGCCTTGAAGGCGAGCGAGATCGACCTCGACAAGATCCTGGTCCGCAAGCCCGGGGACGGCGTCCTCGAGATGCGCGGGACCCGGGGCGTCCTCATCGACGCCGCGGCGGAGTACCGCCTCGCCGAGGAGCTCGAGGAGACCCTCGGCCGCGAGGCCGCGAAGGGCGTGCTCACCCGCTTCGGCTACCAGTCGGGCTACATGCTCGCCGCGAACCTCCGCACCTACTTCGACTGGGAGTCGGACCTCGAGTGGCTCCTCGCGGGGGCCGAGCAGCCCGCGCACCTGGGCTCGGGGCGGATCGACTTCGAGGACCTCGTCTTCGACCGCGCGAAGGGGATCTTCCGCGTCGTCGCGCGCGTCCGGAACTCGTTCGAGAGCTGCGAGCGGAAGCGCCGCCACGGCCCGTCCGGCGAGCCCGTCTGCGCGCGCCTCGCCGGCTACCTCTCGGGGTTCGGGAGCGCGTTCATGGGCGACGAGGTGCTCTTCATCGAGCACGAGTGCGCCGCGCGCTCGGAGGCCGCCTCGGCCTGCCGGATCGAGGGCCGCATCTCGGCCGAGTGGGGCGAGGCCGGCGAGCCGCACCGGGCCCTCTACCGCCGGGACGCGATCGGCGAGCGGCTCGCGTCGCGCGACCGCGAGGTCCTCGCCCAGGCGATCAAGATCCAGGAGCAGGAGCTCGCCCTCGCCGCGAAGAAGAAGGTCGAGGAGGCGAACCGGCTCAAGAGCGAGTTCCTCGCGAACATCTCCCACGAGCTGAGGACCCCGCTCAACGCGATCCTCGGCTACGCGGACCTCCTGCTCACCAAGCTCGGGAAGAAGCTCCCGGACACGCCGCGGCAGAACCTCGAGCGGATCCTCGCGAACGCCGAGCACCTCCTCGGCCTCATCAACTCGATCCTCGACATCTCGAAGGTCGAGGCCGGCCGCATGGAGGTCCATCTCGAGGCCGTCGAGCTCGGCCCGATCCTCGACCGATGCCTCCAGGACGTCCGGATCCTCCTCATGGGGAAGCCGGTCGAGGTCTTCGCACCGGCCACGGCCGGGCCGCTCCCGCGCGTCCTCGCCGACAAGGTGAAGCTCAAGCAGTGCTTCACGAACGTCCTCGGCAACGCGGCCAAGTTCACCGAGCGCGGCTCGATCCGCGTCGACACGAAGGTCATCACCGGCCAGCGGAGCGGTCGCGCGTCGGGCTTCCTCGCGATCTCGGTCTCGGACACGGGCCCCGGGATCGCCCCCGAGCATCACGCGACGATCTTCGAGCCGTTCCGGCAGGTCGACGCGTCGGCCACCCGCGAGCACGAAGGCACCGGCCTGGGCCTCCCCATCGTGCGGCAGCTCCTCGGTCTCATGGGCGGCGAGGTGCAGCTCACGAGCAGCCCGGGCGCCGGCTCGACCTTCTCGCTCGTCATCCCGCTCGCGCAGCAGGAGGGGACGGGCGCGGCCGTGCCCCCGACCCGTGTCCAGGAGGCCGAGATCCTCCTCGTCGACGACGACCCCGACTTCGCGGCGATCGTCCGCGAGGCGCTCGCGAGCGTCGCCGACAGCCTCCGCGCCCGGCTGCGAGTCGAGCGCGATCCGATCACGGCGATCGCCGCGGCGCGCGTGAGGCCGCCCGCGCTCATCCTCCTCGACCTCCGCCTCCCGACGATCGACGGCGTCGAGGTGCTCCGCCTCTTCCACGAGGACCCGCGCACGCGCGGCGTGCCGGTTGTCGTCGTGTCGGGGCGCGAGGACGCGGCGGCCACGCTCGGAGCGGGCGCGTGCGCCGTGCTCTCGAAGCCGCTCAAGCCGGGCGCGCTCCTCGAGGTCGTCGCGCAGAGGCTCGGAGGCGAGGCATGACGCGCAAGCGGGTCCTCGTGGCCGACGACAACGAGCACAACCGCGACCTGGCGCGGCAGTGCCTCAAGGAGAGCTTCGTCGTCCTCGAGGCGAAGGACGGGGCCGCGGCCCTCGCGGTCGCGCAGAAGGAGCTCCCCGACCTCGTGCTCCTCGACCTCTCGATGCCGCGCATGAACGGCTGGGACGTGGCGCGCGCGCTCAAGTCCGACCCGGCGACGGCGAGGATCTCGCTCGTCGCCTGCACGGCGCACGCGATGACCGGCGACCGGGAGCGGGCGCTGGCGGTCGGGTTCGACGGATACCTCGCGAAGCCTTACCGGCCGCGCGAGCTCGTGGGATGCGTCGAGGACTTCCTCGGCAAGGGGGAGCCCGAGAGCGGGGCGCAGGACGAGTGGACGATCGGGGGCCTCGAATGAGGCGCAAGGTGCTGCTGGTCGATGACGACCCGGACCTCGTGTTCCGGGTGCGGCAGATCCTCGAGGAGACGTACGACGTCTTCGCGACCGCCGACTGGGCCGAGGTCAACAAGCACGTCTTCCGCGACAACGTGGACCTGATCCTCATGGACGTGAACCTCCCCGTCCTCAAGGGGGATCAGCTCGTCCAGGTCATCAAGAACGTGCTCGAGAAGTCCGGGACGTACCGGCCGAAGATCCTCTACTACTCCGCGGAGGACGAGGCGACGATGGGCCGCCTCGTGAGGGCGACCGGCGCCGACGGCTACGTCTCGAAGAGCCTCAGGGGGCCCGACCTCCTCGACGCCATCGAGCAGGCGCTGGTCACGAAGGGCTGATCCGGTAGAGGCTCGCGAAGCCGAAGCTCCGCCCCGGCGCACCATCCCCCTCCCAGCGGGGGGCGCGCGCGGGCGGGACATCGAGGACGGCGCCGAGACCATCGCGGTGGAGACGGAGCACGGTCCCGACCTCGCCGAGGCGCTCGTCCATCTCGGAGAGCCAGCGGAACGCCTCGCGCGGCCGGGCCCGCCGGGCGACGAGCGCGAGGTCGCCGGGCGCGAAGCCCGGGTTCGGCGTCGGCTCGGGCTCGACGAGGGGCCCCGGCCGCTCGGGTGGAAGATGCCCCGCGCGGAGGAGGGCCTGGAGGAGCCGCTGCGCGAGCACGCGGTCGCGCGGAGAGGCACGGAGAGCGCGCTCGAGCTCGCGGAGGTCCGCGTCGAGCACGGCGTCTAGTCTCCGCCGCCCCCGCCGCCGCCGCGCTTCGCCTGGTACTCGGCGTAACGGCGGAGGATGTAGTCGATGATGATGTTCTTCTCGAAGAGCGGGATGTGGACGAACTGCATGCCCATGCCCCGCTCCTCGGCCGACTTCTTGTGCCAGAGGACCTTGGCGATGACGTTGATCTCTTTGGGGTAGCTGTCGATCCTGAAGTCGAGCGCCACCTGGCTCTGGACCGCGACGGTCTCCGTCGTGGCGACGAAGGCGCCCTCGGGTCCGAGGTTGACGATCCGGACGGCGAAGTTCGCCCCGTCGGGGTCGGAGAGGTTCTTCAACCGGGCCTCGAGGTTGGTCTCGAGACGCCGGTAACGCCGCTTCTCTGCTCCCATGCCCCTCTGACTCTTGGAAGGTGGAACGGCCGCAGGCTCAAGAGCATGACCGATTTGCGGTCTAGAATCAAACTTGGTTTTTCCCCTTCGGGCTCGTCCGGGTTTGGCGCGCTGCGTCTCATCTCAGATCATGGCAGAATCCGGAACGATGATCCGCGACCATCTCCCGACGAGCGGGCGCCCCTCGGCCCCGCCGGTCCGCCCCGCCCCGGAGGCGACCTACGACCTCGCGTGGCGCTACGGCCGCGACGTGGCCCGGCTCCACGTCGTGGACCCGGAGAAGCTCTTCTTCTTCTGGGAGGTGACCGACGAGACCGCGCGGCGAGCGGCGGGTCGCGGCGGGAAGCTCACCGCGCGGCTCATCCGCCTCGACCCGAAGGAGCGCGTCGCGGCGAGCGCGCCGGGCGTCTTCGCGGTCATGAACTGGTACTTCGAGGCCGAGGCCCACGGGCGCTACCGCGCCGAGGTCGGCTGGCTCGCGGCCGACGGGACGTTCGAGGCCTGGCTCGTGTCGAACGCGATCGAGACGCCGCGCCTCGGCATCAACGTGACGGGCGACGTCGTCTGGCGTGCCGGCGGCCGTAAGGGCCGCGCGCTCGCGGGCGGGCTCCGGTCCTCGCCGCGCGGCGACTCCCTCATCGGCCCCGACGACCTCCCGAGCGAGCGCCCGCGCGATGCGGCCTCCGCCGCGGGCGCGCGCCGCCGCGCCGCGGTCCGCGAGGTCTCGCGCCAGGCGTGGTCCGGCACCCTCGCCGCGTGGTCGCGCACCGCGATCCCGCCCCGGAGCTCGAGCAGCAAGGGCGGCGACCGATGAACGGCACCCTCTGCCTCGTCCTCCACGCGCACCTGCCGTTCATCCGTCACCCCGAGCACGAGGTCTTCTTCGAGGAGAGCTGGTTCTTCGAGGCGGTCGCCGAGACGTACGCGCCGATCGTCTGGATGCTCGAGGACCTCGAGCGCGCCGGGAAGCGCGCGCGGCTCACGATGAGCCTCACGCCGCCCCTCCTCCACATGCTCACGGACAACCTCCTCGTGAAGCGGCTCCGCGCCTACCTCGAGGACCGGATCCGTCTCGCGGAGAAGGAGCTCGCCCGGCGGACCTCGCAGCCGCACGAGCGGCGGCTCGCGCAGTTCTACCGGGACCGCTTCCGTCGCGTCTTCAAGACGGTCTTCGAGGATCACGGTGGCCGCTTCGTGAACGCGTTCCGCGAGCTCCGCGACCGCGGAGTCCTCGAGCCCATCACGTGCGCCGCGACGCACGGCTACCTCCCCTTCATGAAGCACCATCCGGGCGCGATCCGCGCCCAGCTCCGCGAAGGGGTCAAGACCCACGCGCGCATCCTGGGCGCGCCGCCGCGCGGGATCTGGCTCCCCGAGTGCGCCTACTTCCAGGGCCTCGAGGAGTACCTCGCCGAGGCCGGCATCGAGTTCTTCTTCCTCGAGACCCACGGCCTCGTCTACGCGGACAGCTACCCCGTCCACGACGTCTACGCCCCGATCTCGACGTCGAACGGTCTCCTCGCCTTCGCGCGCGACCCCGAGAGCTCGAAGCAGGTCTGGAGCGCCGAGGAGGGCTACCCGGGCGACTTCGTCTACCGCGAGTTCCACCGCGACATCGCGTGGGACCGGGACGACGCGTACATCAAGCCTCACATCCTCCCGGACGG
>CAZYLP010000408.1:0-2279 GCA_964648345.1 uncultured Planctomycetota bacterium | reverse complement strand
AAGTACCACCGCGTGACGGGCCGCGAGGTCAAGCTCGAGCACAAGCAGTGGTACGACCCGGACGCCGCGAGCGCCCAGGCGCGCACGCACGCGAAGCACTTCGTCGACGGGCGCGAGCGTCAGGTCGCGCGCCTCACGGCCCGCATGAAGAAGCCGCCCGTCATCACGGCGCCCTTCGACGCGGAGCTCTTCGGGCACTGGTGGTTCGAGGGTCCCGAGTTCCTCGGCGCGGTCCTCGCCGAGATCTCCGACCGAGGCGGCGGGCTCCAGGCCGCGACGGCCGCGGAGGTCGCCGACCGCGACGACCCGGTCCAGGTGACGACGCCGTCCGCCTCCTCGTGGGGCGACGGCGGCTACTACGAGGTCTGGCTCAACGGCGGGAACGACTACCTCTACCGCCACTACGAGGAGATGCAGACCCGCATGACCGAGCACGCGCGGCGGGGCGCTCCGCTCGGCGAGCTCGAGCGCCGCGCGCTCGCGCAGGCGGGCCGCGAGCTGCTCCTCGCGCAGGCCTCCGACTGGGCGTTCCTCATGACCGTCGGCACGGCGCGGCAGTTCGCGCAGAACCAGGTCAAGGCGCACATCCGCGACTTCTTCAAGTGCGAGTCGTGGGTGAAGGGTGACGTCGACCGCGCCGCGCTCGAGGAGATCGAGAGCCGCGATCCGGTCTTCCCGGACCTCGAGCCGGCGTCGTGGGCGTAACGGGGGCGTAGGGGGCGGAGCCCCCCGGATGCAGCCCTACTTCCACTCCTCGGAGGTCCAGAGGACTCCCTTCGCGTCGACGTACATCCCGATCGCGACGGTCTTGTAGCTCGGGTTCGTGATCACCCAGAAGTGATTGATCTGCCCCGCGGGCGGCGGGCCCTCGTTCATCATCGCGGTGTGGATCGCGAGGAAGCCCGGGTCGTTGTCCGACGTCGCGACGCCCTGGTTCTCCGCCGAGCAGTTGCAGCGGTCGCCCGAGTTGAACGTCTTGTGGGAGCAAGGGCTGAAACTGGCGAGGCTCCCGTTCGCGCACGCCCACACGTCCTGCGCGTGACGGAGAGCGCACGGGCCGTTCGCCGTGTCGAGCGTCACCGGGTTCAGGCCGTACTTCTTGCGCGAGTTGTTGATCAACGCGAGCGCGTAGACCATGTGCGGGTTCGTCGGCTTGCTCGAGTCCACGGTCTCCTTGCCCGGCGTCTGCGCCGGGATCCCGTTCGCGGGCGGAGTCGTCGTCGCGGGCGGCGTCGTGGTGCTCGGAGGAGTCGTCGTCGCGGGCGGCGTCGTGGTGCTCGGAGGAGTCGTCGTCGCGGGCGGCGTCGTGGTGCTCGGAGGCGTGGTCGTCGCCGGCGGCGTGGTCGTGCTCGGAGGGGTCGTCGTCGAGCTCGAGGCCGGCGGGGCCGTCGTCGTCGTGCTCGGGGCGCGCGTCGTGCTCGACGTGCTCGCGGTCGTCGTCGCCGGTACGGCGCCGTTGCAGCCCCAGAGGGCGAGCACGAGAGCGAGGTTCGAGAGAGTCGTCAGGCGGCTGATCTTCAAGGGCACCACTCCTGTCCCACTTCTGCGGTCGTCGGCCCCCAGCCAGAGCGATTCGGGTGCGCGAAGGAGATGCGTCTCTCGAACATTGCCCGGGCGTGACAGTCGAACCCGCTCGGGGCTCGGTCGCGTCACCGGGAGCCGTTGGCGGAGAACGACCTGGAGCGTTTCGGGGCGGCTCGTCGGATCCCGGGAGAGGCGTGTCCTCCGGGCGTCATCGCGGACGCGCGAGCGGTGCTCGGTGTCAGGTCGGGCGCAGGCCGTCACGAATGGTCGGCCCGCGGACGAGGGATTATCCTCGGGCCATGAAGCGGGTCATCGTCCTCCTCGTGCTCCTCCTCCTCGCGCTCGGGACGTGGTGGCTCCAGCGAGACGTCCAGCGCTCCGGAGCGGCGATCGAGCAGGAGCTCCTCGACCAGCAGCTCGCCGGGCTCGAGCGGCGGCGCCTCGAGGTCTGGGGCAAGTACGACGAGAAGGGCTTCGAGCGCCTCGGCCGGCCGCAGCTCGGAGAATGGCTCGCGCGCTTCCCCGAGCAGGGGCAGACGTTCGCCGAGTACGAGAAGGCGTGCGCGAACCGGCGCCGGTCCGGCCGCGAGGCGATCGTCCTCCGTCCGCTCGGCCCCTTCTCGCCGCGCGCGCGCGCCGCGCTCGAGCCGGTCCGTCGCTTCACCGAGGCGTACTTCGCGAGCCCGGTGAGGCTCCTCGACGAGACGCCGCTCCCGGACGCCGCGTTCTCGAAGGAGCGGAACCAGCACGACGTG
>CAZYLP010000407.1:1111-7884 GCA_964648345.1 uncultured Planctomycetota bacterium | reverse complement strand
ACGGTTTCTTGCCGGCGGGCTTCGCGACGACGACGCACGAGTAATCCTGGATGAAGCCCATGCTCACGAAGTCGAGGTTGCGGGCGAGGAGCGGTCCGTCGGCGGCGCCCTCCTTCACCGCCGCGAGCGTCGAGCAGCCCCACGCGCGGTAGAGGTCGGGGAAGCTCTGCGCGAGGAGCACGTCCCGCTCGTCGATCCCCGACTCGCGCGCGAAGATGCGGATCTCCGCCTTCTCCGAGTCGGTGAGGTGAGGCCAGAACAGCTCGCGGGCGCGCGCGCGAGCCTTCTCGAGCTCGCGCCTGCCGCCCACGAAGGCGGGGAGGTAGCTCTCGGCGAGCGCGCGCGCCTCCTTCTTGAGGAGGTGCGCGTGCTGCTCCGCCATCTCCTCGGGCGTGCCCTCGAGTCGCAGGACGGGGACACCCTCGACGACCTCGAGCGAGCCCTTCTTCCAGGTCCGCGGCGTCCAGTCGGGGGCGGCCGGCTTCTTGTAGAGGCCGAGCGTGCCGCGGACCTCCGCGAGGACCATCTTCCGCTCGATCGCGGACTCCTTGCGGATCCGGTCGAGCAGGCCGTCGGCGCGCGCGGTGCCGGCGAGGATGACGAGCGAGACCAGGATCAGTCGGGGCTGCCGCATGATGACTCCGGCCGGATATGTTATCTGTTCCCACCCACGCGAGGAGCCCATGCTCGGAGACAGCCTGAACGCCGTTCGATGGCAGGGTAAGCGGCAGCGCGGTTTCCACGAGGTCTGGTACCTGACGACGGTCGACCCGGCGACGGGCGATGCGTACTGGTTCCGCTACACGCTCGATGCTCCGCCCCAGGGCGACGTCGAGGTCGGCCTCTGGGCCATGACGACGCCCAAGGCGGCGCCCAAGACGGGGCTCACGCTCCACGACAAGACGGGCCTCGCCAAGTTCGCGGACCGCTCGACCGACGAGAAGGGCTTCCGCATCGAGGTCGGCAAGTACTTCCTCGAGCGCAGCCGCGCGACCGGCAAGGTCGGCTCGGGCGACAAGGCCATCGAGTGGGACCTGAAGTGGACGCCGAACGGCATCGGCTTCGAGCACGTGAGCCCGCTCCTCGCCGGCCTCGGGATCGCCAAGTCGGCGGTCAACTCGGGCAACCTCGCGATCGAGGTCGAGGGCACGATCAAGGTCGCCGGGAAGACGATCAAGGCCGCCAAGTGGCCGGCGCACCAGTCGCACACCTGGGGCTCCCGCCGTCCCGAGGGCTGGGCGTGGGCTCACTGCAACGCCTTCGCCGAGGACAAGGCCGCGGTCTTCGAGGGCGCCTCCGCGATCGTGAAGAAGCTCGGCATGGCGCTCCCCGCGGCGACGCCGATCTACTTCCGCTTCCAGGGCGAGGAGCACACCTGGGACGGCATCACCGAGGTCTTCTCGAGCCGCTCCACGTGGTCCGCGAACCGCTGGGAGTTCGAGGCCGAGAACGAGAAGATCCTCCTCAAGGGCGTCGCGACCGCTGCGCCCGAGAAGCTCATCTCCATGGAGTACGCCGAGCCGGACGGCCGGCCCTTCTACGTCCAGCATGCGACGAGCGCCGACCTCTCGCTCGAGGTCTGGAAGCGCGTCGGCTTCCGCTGGGAGAGCGCCGCGCGCCTCACGAGCCAGGGTACGACCGCCTTCGAGATCGCGACCCGGGTGCGCGACATGTCGGCCGGGCGCAAGCTCGACCTCATGGACGCCCGTCCGGCCGTCGAGGAGGAGCCGCCGAAGCCCGCGCCCAAGCCGGCCGCGGCTCCGGCCGCGGCGAAGCCGGCCGCTCCGGCGGCACCCGCGGCGCCTGCGCCCAAGGCCTGACTGCTCGAGGGCTTGCGGGAATCTCCGCCGCTCCGCGCCGTCGCCGGTGTGAAGACCCGCGTGGGGCGGACCTTGAGCGTGACGACCTTGCAACGTAGGACGTCCCGGAGGCCCGAAGTCGAGACCGTGGCGGCCGAACCCGAGCTTCCGGATGAAGAGCTGGAGCGGCGCTGGCGCGCCGGCTCCGAGACCGCCTTCTCGGACCTGTTCCGACGGCACTACCCCCGCGCCGTCTCGTTCGCGCAGCGAGTCCTCGTCGACCGCTCGAGCGCGGAGGACGTGGCCCAGGCCGCGCTCCTCAGGATCTACGAGACCTCGCGCGGGAAGGCCGGCAACTTCGGCGCGCTCGTCCTCACGACGACGCGCAACCTCTCGCTGAACGAGATCCGCCGCCGCGGCCGCCGCCACGCCGCGAAGTCGAGCCTCGAGGGGGTGGACCCCTCCGCCGCGGGCGAGCTCCCGCCGGACGAGGTCGCCCGCCACGAGGAGTCGGAGCGCATCCAGAAGGCGCTCGACAGCCTCGACGGCGAGGAGCGCGACGCGTTCGCGCTGCGACGCGACGGCAAGAACTACCACGAGATCGCGACCGAGATGGGGCTGCACCCCGACGCCGTCAGGCGGCGTGTCGCGAAGGCGCTCGAGGTCGTGCGCTCTGCCCTCTCGGGTGCCAGGAGGATTCCATCATGAACACCAACACGACGACCTGTCCCGACACGCCCGACCTCCTCGACCACATGGAGGGCCGGCTCGACCTGAGCGCTCACTTCGTCGCCTGCGAGCCGTGCTCGACGGCGCTCTCCGAGCTCCGCGCCGCGCTCGATGTCGAGAGCGCCCTCGTCGCCACGTCGCCGCTCGAGACCGAGCGCGCGCTCTCCGCCGTCATGACTCGCGCGAAGAAGAACCGCGCCGGCACCTGGCGCACGACGGGTCTCTTCTCGGCGGCCGCGGCGGTGACGCTCGCGCTCCTCCTCCCCGGCAACCTCGCTCCGACGAACGCGGGGGACGGGCCGCAGGGGGGCGGCGAGAACATCTCGACGCTCACCAAGCCGCCGCTCGGCGTCGACGCGCCGAACATCGCGCTCGACCAGCACGACCAGCACGTGAAGGACTCGATCCTCGGTCTCCACTCGGCCACCACCGCGGTCGTCCGCTCCTGAACGACGTCGGTCGGCGGACGGAGATGGGTCTCGCCGCGTCTCGCAACTGAGACCGAACCCTCGATTTGGACGGGGCTGCACCGTGGCCGCTCCCTTGCGCACCTGGCGCGCGAGGGAGTGAGCCATGGACCACCGGATCCGCAGCTTCGCGCTCGTAGTCGGCGCCGCTCTCGTGACCGCGTCGCCGGTGAGCGCCGTGGCTCCCCGGCCCGGCGCGATCGTCGAGACGCGCTCGCGCGTGACCGCTCCCCTCGCCGGCAAGAAGACGTGGCGCGAGTTCGTGCGCGAGGACCTCGCGCGGATCGCCGAGGCCGAGCGAGGCCGCGTCGTCCACGTGGACGCGAAGAGAGCTCTCGAGCTCGTGCGGTCGGCTGAGCTCTCGCGCTACTACCTGAGCGCCTTCGAGGGCCGCGAGGAGGGCCTCGAGCGGGCGCTCGCCGCGCTCGAGGGCTCCAAGCTCGCGCTCCGCGACCTCGCGGCGAGCCGGGAGCTCACCGACGCGCTGACGCCGAACCTCGTCGCGTGGGCGAAGCGCGACGAGCACGAGCTCTCGAAGTGGCGCACGACCTTCGCGCGGCTCATCGCTCTCGGGTCGGGGCGCGGCGTCGCGATGCGCGTCGCCGACGACTCGGTCGCGACGTGGCTCCCGGACGGCATCGACGGAGCGGCGTTCTCGCGCGCGCCGCGGCACGGGACGCTCGCGACGGGCTTCGCGCGCTTTCTCGACGACGTGGGCGAGATGCCCGCGAGCGACGACGCGCACTTCTGGCCCTTCGTCCTCGAGGTCATGACGAGGACCGACGTGTCCCGCGCGAAGGAGCTCTCGCCGCTCGGGCGCACGGCGGCGACGGGCTGGCTCGCCCTCAACGCGGCCGAGAGCCTCCGCGACATGGAGGAGTGGGGCCCGGACCTGACGCGCGCGCTGTTCACCGCGCGCGTGGTCCGCGCGCTCGGCGGCCGCGTCCTCGTCCGGCCCGCCGCCGACCGCTGGGAGGTCCGCTTCGGGAGCCCGTCCTACTTCCACGTGCTCAACGACGGCGCGGGCCTCTCCGATCGCCCGGAGATCCGCGAGCTCCGCATGTTCGTGGACCTCCACATGCGCGAGGCGTGCTCCGCGACCGTCGAGGCGCTCGAGGAGCAGTTCTTCATCCCCGAGGCGGAGCTCGCGGAGACGGACACGATCTCCGTGCTCGTCGCCCACCTCTACCACCCCGACCTCGCGAAGAAGTGCGACGTCGAGAAGCTCTCGCGGGCCGCCGCGGACTACTTCGCCGACCTCGGCGCCGAGGGCCCGGGGCTCGCACGGTTCCTCGAGCGGCACCTGAGCCCGCTCAGCCCCAGGGACTGAGCCTCGTCGCCGCGGCGCGCGCGATCGCCGCCTCCATCGCGGTCCGCACGCGCTCGGCGACCTGGGCGTCCGTCTCGTCGGGGCCAGGGACGATCGGCTCGAGGACCTCCGCCTCGATCCGCGTCGGGAGCGGCACCCACATCTGGATGAAGGCGCCGAGCGCGACAGGCCAGAGCGCGTGCTCGACGAGCGCGGCGATCCCCGCCGCGAGGAAGAGCAGCATCCCGACGGTGAGCGGCATCGCCTTGAGGCCTCGCCTCTCGAGGCGGATGAGATTCGCGAGCCTCCGCGTGTCGATCGGCGTCACGTAGCACGCGTGCGGGCCCGTGAGCGCGAGCGGCACGATCGGGACGCCCGCCTCGCGCGCGGTCTTCACGAACCCCGCCCGGTCCCCGAAGACGACGCGGTAGCGGTCGCGGAACGGCCGGCACGCGTCGAGGTCGCCGCCCGGGAAGACGAGGAGCGCGTCGCCGCGCGCGAGGATCCGCCGCGCGACCTCGGGGTGCGCGAAGGCGCCGCCGATCCACGGGCCCACCGGCATGAGGCTGAGCGGGAGCTCGAACGCGATCCGGTGCATGAGCCCGCGCACCGCCCGGTGCGGGAGGCTCCGGTGCCACCAGCGGTGGAGGAGGAGGATCTCCCAGAGCGCGCCGCAGCTGTGGTTCGCGACGACGAGGCAGCCGCTCGCGGGGACCCGCTCGATGCCGCTGCCGCGGAACCGGAACCAGAGCGCGAAGGGCGCCATGAGCGCCGACACGAGCCTCGCGACCGATGGGCGCCGCCAGTCTCCGTCGAGGAGCTCGGGGCGCCGGGCGAGGAAGTCGTCGGCGACGCGACTCATCTGGTCACGCCGTTGCCGGTGGTCTCATGAGTTCGTCTCTCCCAGGGTCGCATGCGTGTCAAACGCCCTGTGACCGGGAGAGTTTCGAGGGTTCGGGGGTTTGGTGGTGCGCTTGCACGATGGTCGCCGGGATCTGGAAGGGAAAGAAGAACATGATCGCGCGCACGGGCCTCCTCGGAGGCCTCACGGTCCTTCTCTGCCTCGGCTGCGGCCAGGGCGTGCCGAATCCGAAGCCGGCGGGCACCGCGACCTCGGCGACGACGGCGACGACGACGACCTCGCAGCCGACGAGCATCATCCCGGTCAAGAGCGCGACGACCACCAAGCCGACGACGGGCTTCGTCGCCGCGACGGCCCACGCGCAGGTCTCGGATGTGGGCGACCCCTCGGGCGCCGAGCAGGAGATGGTCGAGCTCGCGAACCGCGCGCGCCGCGACCCGATCGCCGAGGGCACGCGCTACGGACTCACCTTGACGGGGATCCCGCCCGCGCCGCCGCTCGCGACGAACTCGCTCCTCGCGAAGGCCGCGCTCGCTCACGCGACCGACCAGGCCGTGAAGAAGTACTACGCGCACGTGAACCCGAACGGCGGTCCCACCGTCGGCGAGCAGATCCAGAACGCCAAGTACGTGTGGCTGAGCTACGCGCAGAACATCGACGTGGGCCCGGTCGGCCCCGTGGACCCCAAGGAGGAGCACAAGCGCTTCTTCGTGGACGAGGGCGTGAACCCTCCCGGCCACCGCTGGAACATCCTCAGCTACAGCCCGCCGGGCCAGCCCGCGAACATCCTCCGCGAGATGGGGACCTCGTACATCACCGATCAGGTCCTGAAGGTCGGCGCCGAGTGGGACCAGTACATCGTCCAGAACTTCGGCTCGACCGAGACCGACAAGCCGTTCGTCTGCGGCGTCGTCTACACCGACAAGAACAACACGGGCGAGTACGACGCGGGCGAGGGCGCGAAGGGCGTGGTCGTGAAGCTGCGCCGCGCCGAGGACGGGAGCGTCGTCGGCACGACCACCAAGGGCGCCGGCGCCTTCGCCTTCGAGGTCCTCACCCCGGGCGACTACACCGTCGAGATGGAGGGCGGCCCCTTCACGACCGCCGTCACCCTCAAGGTCACCGTCCAGAGCGCGAACGTGAAGGTGGACGGCGTCGCCGGGAAGGGCCTCGTCGCCAAGTAGGCCGTCGAGGTGGAGCCGGGCCCTCAGATCGTCGAGAGGTCCGAGCTGTTCTCGAGCCGGCGCTGCATGCCGTCCGGGCTCGCGTTGGCGACGGGCGTGAACTGCCCCTCGGCCGGGTCGAACGCGAAGACGTCGCCCGTCTCGAGCTTGTAGACCCACCCGTGGAGGCGGATCTTCCCGGTCGAGAGCGCGAGCGCGACGGCCGGGTGCGTGCGCAGGTTCTCGACCTGCGCGAGGACGTTCTCCTGGACCGTCGCGGAGAGGAGCGCCGGCCCGGAGAGGTGGCCGTAGCGGGCCTTGATGATCCGCCGCGTCGCCTCGGAGTGGACGAGCCAGCTCCGGACCGCGGGGAGGTCCACCGTGTCCTCGGGGTTGAGGAGCGCTTGCATCGCGCCGCATCGCGTGTGCCCGCAGATCACGATG
>CAZYLP010000407.1:0-1101 GCA_964648345.1 uncultured Planctomycetota bacterium | reverse complement strand
CTCACCTCGAGCGCGCCGACGGCGTACTCGATCGTGGCGGCCTCGCCGCTCGATGAGCCGAGCCCGTGCGGCGGGACGATGTTGCCGGCGTTCCGAATTATGAAGAGATCGCCGGGGTCGGTCTGCGTGATCAGGTTCGGGTTGATCCGCGAGTCCGAGCACGTGATGAACAGCGTCTCCGGGCTCTGGCCGTGGGCCAGCTTCTCGAAGAAGTCGCGCTGGGTGCTGAAGACGTTCGTTTGGAAGTCGTGGATGCCCTTGACGAGCTTTTGCATCGGATCGGTTCCTCTCGAGCCGCGACGACGGCGGGGCCGTCGCGCGACTGTGCCTGCGTGGAAGGGTTTCTGTCCGTGGTGGCGCGACCGCGGGCCCTAGCAGCGCAGGGTGGAGCCGTATCCGTTCCGACGTGAGGACTCGCCTCCGGAAGTGGAGGCGGAGTGGAGCGGGGAGGTGCGACGATGGAGCGGGTCGGGCGCCTTCCGGAGCACGATCCGCGGAGTGCCGTCGCGGCCCGGCTTCGAGCCGGCAGGGACGGCGAGCTTCGCCTCGTCGAGCGCGCGCTCGGCGCAGTCCTCGTCCTCCTCGATCGGTTGCGTGGAGGAGAGGCCGGTCCCCGTGAGCGCATAGGCTTGCGCGGGCACGCCCGAGCCGCAGATGACGAGGAGGAGGACGAGGAGCCACCCCTGGAGGGAGCGCATGAGGAGCGAGGCGTCACGCGTCCAGGAGAGGGCCATGAGTGTGAGACCGGATGTAGCCGCGCGCGGGAGGCAATTCAAGGGTGACGTCGGGGATACCGCCCGGTAGGAGGACATCGCGCTCACCGTCCGAGCCCGTACCGGTCCGCGAGGTGGCCCCAGAGCGCCCCGGGCTTGCGCGCCGGCGCGTCAGCCGGCGCCTCGGACTCGGGCGCCCGCTCGGGCGCGGGTGCCGGCTTCGGCGCGGGCGCCGGCCGAGGCGCGGGCGCGGGCCTGGCGGCGTGACGTGCCGGACGGGCGTCGTTCTTCCGTGCGTCGTCTTTGCGGGGCCTCTCGCGGGGCGGGGGCGCGCCGCGGCCGCCTCTCGCGGGCCGGGGCGCGGGGCCCGGCGAGCGCGGCTCGGGTC
>CAZYLP010000406.1:0-7909 GCA_964648345.1 uncultured Planctomycetota bacterium | reverse complement strand
GCGGCCCGCGCCCGAGCTTCTCGCGGAGCGTGCCGCCCGGCACGAAGGGCATCGCGAGCCACGGCCCCGCGCGCGGGTCCTCGCCCGCGTCGAGGAGGGGGACGAAGCCGTCCGCCTCGGTGAACGAGGCGAGGAGCCGCCGCTCCCTGTCGAAGCGCTCGAGGGCCTCCGCGCTCCGCGCGCGGGAGAGGACCTTGAGCGCGACGACCCGCCCGTCGGCGGCGCGGGCGCGGTACACCGAGCCGGCTCCTCCGCGGCCGAGCTCGCCCTGGACCTCGTACGGGCCGATCCTCACGTCCGGATCTTGGCCCTTCGCGATGGCCCGCGCGACCCCGCCGGGAGCCCAGGATCCGCGGCGCGTTGTGCAGGGCCGTGATAAGCTCCACCCGAGCGTCGGGGCTTCCGGATGGGCGATGGCTTCACCATCAAGGTTCGTGGCGGCGGCGGCGATCAGGCCGTCCCCGCGGCCCCCGCGCCCACGACCCAGGCGCCCGCCAAGCAGAAGATCACCATCGGCGCCGAGTCCGTCATCGAGGACCGCTACCACCGCCTGCGTCTGATCCAGTGGTGGGACCAGAAACGCCTCGGCGAGGCGGTCATCGTCGTCGGAGGCGCCGGAGCGCTCGGCAACGAGGTCGTGAAGAACCTCGCGCTCCTCGGCGTGGGCCGGCTCTTCGTCTGTGACAAGGACACGATCGAGACCTCCAACCTCACCCGCTCCGTGCTCTTCCGGTTGACCGACGTGGGCCGCCACAAGGCCGACGTGGTGTGCCAGAGAGCGGGCGAGATCAACCCCGACACGGCGGCGATCCCCATCCACGGCGATCTCCGCTTCACCTTGGGGCTCGGGCTCATCCGACGGGCCGACGTGGTCCTCGGGTGCCTCGACTCCGTCGCCGCCCGCGTTTACCTCAACCGGCACGCGTACCGCATGGGCAAGGTCTTCGTGGACGCGGGATTGGACCACCTGAACGGCGACGTGAGGACCTACCAGCTCCCGGACGGCCCCTGCTACGAGTGCGGGCTCTCGGAGAAGGACCGGAAGGAGCTCAAGCGGAAGGCCTCGTGCCTCAAGCTCACGCGCGAGGACGTCGCGCGCGGGCACGTGCCGACGGCTCCGACGATCGCCGCGATCGCGGGCGGCAAGCAGGTCGAGGTCGCGGTGCGCGCCCTCCACGGCCGGCCGATCCCCGCGGGGCGCCGGCTCGGCTGGTACGGCCTCTCGGACGTGAGCTTCGACACCAAGCTCGAGGTCAACGAGGAGTGCTCCACGCACGAGTGGATGGAGTCCCTCGGCGGGAAGCCCGTCGTCGAGACCCCGCTCCACGCGAAGGAGAGCACCCTCGGGCAGCTCCTCGCCTTCGCGCGCAAGGAGCTCGGCGCAGAGGCGTACATCTCGCTCGAGGACGACCGCGAGATCATCGTCGGTCTCGGCTGCGGCCAGTGCGACAAGACGAGGAAGGCCCTCGCGCTCGCCGGCACTCTCGCCGAGAAGGACGCGATCTGCGAGGGCTGCGAGCAGCCCATGCGCCCGGACCTGCGCTCGCGGCTCGACGGCTCGGAGGGGATCTCCGACCGGACGCTCCTCGACATCGGAATCCCGCCGCTCCACATCGTGCGAGCGCGCAACGACGAATCGGGCCGCGAGCTGCTCCTCGAGCTCACCGGCGACCTCAGGACCTACTTCCCCAACACCCACAAGAACGCGTGAGGCGGAGGCACCAATGTCCCAGATCTCGGTCACGCTCGTCCGCGCCGACACGAACCAGGAGTTCGATGTCGAGCTCCCCGACGACGCGGCGATCTCGGAGCTCCTCCCGGCCCTCGTGAAGGAGCTCGGTCTCCCTCTCACCGGCCCGGACGGCAACCAGGTCGCGTACGAGCTCTCGAACAAGCGGACGGGCAAGGAATACAAGGAGAAGGAGACGCTCGGCACGCAAGGAACGAAGTCGGGCGACGTCCTCCTCCTGACGAGCACCTTCGTCGCAGGGAGCTAGTACCGGATGGGTCCCAGGAAGCAGGTCCGTCTCCAGAAGGACCACGAGGAGCTCCTCCGCCTCAAGAGGGCGCGGCCCGAGCTCATCGACTTCAACTCCGTCGGCACCCCGCCGACCGAGTACCAGTTCACCTGCAAGCTGAAGGGCGTCCAGCTCGACGCGACCGGCGAGAAGGCGATCGCGACCGAGCTCCACCGCTTCACGCTCCGGCTCGGGAGCTACTACCCGAGCGAGCCGCCCGACGTGACGTGGCTCACGCCGATCTTCCACCCGAACATCCGCGGCCAGGCCGTCTGCCACAGCCAGCAGTGGAGCCCCGCGTGGTCGCTCGCCGACTTCGTGATCGAGATCGGCGACATGATCCGCATGGACAAGTTCAACGTGAAGTCGCCCCTCGACCGCAAGGCCGCCGCGTGGGCGGACAAGAACCGGCCGAAGTTCCCGCTCGACGAGCGGAGCCTGAGGCCCCCCGAGATGCGGATCGCGATCAAGCCGAAGCCGGGCACGGCGACGCCGCCGCGCGCCTAGGCCGCTCGCTGCCGTGGCGATCAGCATCAAGGTCAAGGGCGAGAAGCTCCCCGAGCCGGTGGAGCTCCCGCCGCCGGGCGAGCGCCGGGGCACCGTCCTCAAGGACAAGGGCCAGCCCTTGCCCTCGATGCGCGTCTACATCAAGGACGACGTCCTCGCCGGCATGAAGAAGCGCTCCAAGGAAGCGGGCGACTTCGAGGTCGGCGGCTTCTACCTGGGCGGCCTCCACAAGTGGGAGGGCCGTCGCTACTGCGACGTGACGACGCAGATCCCCGCGCTCAAGGCCGAGAGCGCGCGGGCGCAGCTCACGTTCTCGAACGAGGCGCAGAAGGCGCTCCACGAGGCCATGGACAAGCAGAGCGCGGGGAAGCTCGTGCTCGGGTGGTACCACACGCACCCCGGGTACGGCGTCTTCCTGTCGGGGTACGACCTGTTCATCCACAGGAACTTCTACGCCCGCGAGTACCACACGGCGATCGTGATCGACCCGTACGCCGAGGCGCCCGTGCGCGACGTGGGCGTGTTCGTGTGGGAGAACGACGAGGTCTCGCGGCCCTACGGACTCATCGTCTACGGCGAGGGATGAAGCCCGCGCCCTGGCACGACCGCCTCTACGTCGCGGTCGCGGGTGGAGTGCGAATCCGGATCGCGGCCGGCGAGATCAGCGTCGTCGGGGAGGTCTCCGGGCCACCGCCGCCGCGACTCGCGTCGATCGTGGAGGACCTGGCGCGAGGCGCGGACGGCGTGGTGCATCTCGGCAAGGACGGCCGCGGACACTGGCAGATCGCCACGAAGGGCGCGCTCTCGTCGGCGAGCTTCGACCAGCGGCTGAGGAACGTCCTCGGGAACCTCTAGATAGCGCCGCCGGCTTTCTCCGACCACACTCGTCGTCGTGAAGCTCGGCCCCTACGAGGTCGTCCGCGAGCTCGGCCGCGGCGGCATGGGCGTCGTCTACCAGGGCCGCTCGCCCGACGGGCGCGACGTCGCGCTCAAGGTCCTCCTCCGCGTGGACGCCGACACCCGCGCGCGCTTCGCCCGGGAGCGGCGGCTCATCGGCACCTTCACCGCGCGCGACGGCTTCGTGCCGCTCCTCGACTCGGGCGAGAGCGAGGGCGACGACCCCCGGCCCTTCCTCGTCATGCCGCTCCTCGGCGGCGGCACGCTCCGCGACCGGCTCGACGAGGGGCCGCTCGGAGTCGAGAAGACGGTCGAGCTCGGCCGGACGCTCGCGGCGGCGCTCGCGCGGGCGCACGAGAAGGGGGTCGTCCACCGGGACCTGAAGCCCGAGAACATCCTCTACGACGGGGACGACCGGCCGCTCATCGCGGACCTCGGCGTCGCGAAGCACTGGGACCGCCACGCGCCCGGCGCGAGCCAGAGCGTCGCGCTCTCGTCCGAGGGCTCGCTCCGCGGCACCCCGGGCTACATGGCGCTCGAGCAGATGCTCGACTCGAAGTCGGCCGGGCCGTCCGCCGACGTCTTCGCGCTCGGAGCGATCCTCCACGAGTGCCTCACGGGGCGCCCCGTGTTCGTGGCGCCGACCGTCATCGCGGTCCTTTCGCTCGTCGAGAAGGACGAGCGGACACCGACGCGCGACGCGTGCCCCGACGCGCCGCCGTTCCTCGTGGCCGCGATCGAACGCGCGCTCGCGCGCGACGCGAAGGACCGCTTCCCGCACGCGCGCGCGCTCCTCGGCGCGCTCCGGGCGCCGGACGACGGGCGACGGCAACGCGGCGGGCTGGCGATCGGCGCGGGCTTCGTGGGAGTCGCGATCGCGGTCCTCGTGGCGGTCGTCCCGCGTGGCTCGTCCCCCGGCACCCATGCCTCCTCGCGGACTCCCTCGGACACGAAGCCCGCTCCGGTGGCCACGGTGCGCTCGGTGACGCGGGCGGTGAGCGAGGAGAAGCCTTCGCTCGCCGAGCTCCTCGAGCGGTGCCGCGAGCTCCTCCGCAAGGAGGACTACACCGGTGTGGTGCGCCTGAGCGACGAGGCGGTCGAGCTCGACCCGCGGAGCGCGCGCGCCCTCGCGACGCGGAGCCTCGCGCGGCAGAAGCTCGGAGACTACAGGAACGCGATGGCGGACGCGACGCGCGCCATCGAGCTCGACCCAACCGAGGCCGCGGCGTACGCGTGTCGCGGCGTCGGGCGCGGAGCCACGGGCGATCCCGCGGGCGGGATCGTGGACCTCGAGCGCGCCGTCGAGCTCGAGCCGCGGAACGTCTCCTTCCTGCTCTGGTGCGGCGCCGCGAAGGGGCGGCACGGAGACCAGAGGGGCGCGATCCCGCTCCTCTCGCGGGCGCTCGAGGTCTCGCCCGACAACGCGAACGCGTGGATCGAGCGGGGCCTGGCGCACCAGCGTCTCGGGGAGCACGAGGCGGCGATCGCCGACATCTCGCGGGCGATCGAGCTCAAGCCGGATGACCCGATCTACTGGATGGACCGCGGGGTCTCGTACGACAAGAAGGGCGATCGAACGCGCGCGATCGCCGACTTCACGAAGGCGACCGAGCTGGACCCGGCCGACTGGAAGGCCTTCAAGAACCGCGCGACGAGCTACGGCAAGAGCGCCGACCCGGCGGACCACAAGCGCGCGATCGCCGACTTCACGCGCGTCGTCGAGCTCCACCCGTCGGACCCCGTGTCCTGGTCGGACCGGGGCACTCTCCGCGAGACCGAAGGTGACCTCGAGGGAGCGATCGCCGATGCGAGCATGGCGGTCCAGCAGGACCCGCGCTTCGCGATCGGGTGGCTCAACCGGGGCGTCTACCACCGGAAGAAGGGCGACCGCGAGCGAGCGGTCTCCGACTTCAAGCGCTTCCTCGAGCTCGAGCCCGGCAGCCCGCACGCGGCCAAGGTCCGCGCGACGATCGCGAAGCTCGAGGCGGGCCCGTGAAGCTCGGCGTCTACGAGGTCGGCCCCGAGGTCGGACGCGGCCGCACGGGCTCGGTCCACTCCGGCCGTGCGCCCGACGGCTCCGCGGTCGCGATCAAGATCCTCCACGGCCTCGACGCCGAGCGCCTTCGCCGCTTCGAGCGCGAGCGCCGCCTGCTCGGCTCGTTCGCGACTCGCGACGGGTTCGTGCCGCTCCTCGACGCGGGAGTCGTGGACGGCCGGCCGTACCTCGTCATGCCCGTGATGAGGGGAGGCACGCTCCGCGACCGGCTGGTGCGCGGGCCGCTCCCGGTGGCGGAGGCCCTGAAGCTCGCCGGCGCGCTCGCGGCGGCGATCGGGCGCGCGCACGAGAAGGGCGTCGTCCACCGGAGCCTCAGGCCCGAGAACATCTTCTTCGCCGCGGACGACGGGAGCACGCTCGACCCGCTCGTGACGGACCTCGGCGTCGCGGGCGATCGCTTCGTCGAGGCGCCGGGCGCATCACCGGCGCCGTGCTACGCCGCCCCCGAGCAGCTCGACGATGATGCGCGGGGCGTCGGTCCGCCCGCCGACGTGTTCGCGCTCGGAGCGATCACGTACGAGGCCTTCGCCGGCACGGCCGCCTTCTGGGGTGCCGCGGGCGCGCGCGAGGCCCGGCCGGCGCCTCTCCGCGCCGCGCGTCCCGAGGTGCCGTCGAGGCTCGCGGCAGTCATCGAGCGCGCGTGTGCGCGCGACCCCGCTCGCCGCTACTCGGACGCCGCGGCGTTCGGCCGCGCGCTCGTCGCGGCGCTCGAGGAGCGCGCGGCCACCCGCGCCGTCTTCGCGCTCCTCGTGGCCGTCCTCGCGCTCGGGGGCCTCGTCGCCGTCCTCGTCGTGCCGCGCCTCGCGTCGCGGCCGGCTCCGGCGCCGGCGATCGCGGCCGTCACGACGAAGGCCTCCGATGCTCCGTCACGCTCGACCGCGGCCGCCGAGCGCCACGCTCTGGCCGCTGACGAGCGACTCCGCAGCGGCGACGTCGAGGGCGCGGTCGCCGGCTACACCCGCGCGATCGAGGCCGACTCCGCGTTCGTGGTCGCGTGGCGGAATCGCGCCCAGCTGCGAAAGCGAAAGGGCGACGTCGCGGGCGCCCTCGCCGACCTCACTCGCGTCGTCGAGCTCGTCCCGAGGGAAGCGAGGTCCTGGGCGGAGCGCGGGCACGTGCGATTCCTCCAGGGAGACTACGGAGGCGCCATCGACGACGCGACCCGCGCGCTCGAGATCGCCCCCGAGAGGCTCGACGCCCGCGCGAACCGGATCGTCGCGCGGCAGATGATGGGCCACGTGGACGAGGCGATCGCCGAGGCGAACGACGCGATCGCGAGCCGGCCCGACTTCGGCGCGCTCTGGCGTGTCCGGGGTCAGGCGAGGTTCGCGAAGGGCGACCACGAAGGAGCCGAGTCCGACGCGTCGCGCGCCGTCGAGCTCGACCCGAAGGATGGGGGCGCCTGGACGTGTCGCGGGCAGGCTCGCGACCGCAAGGGCGACTTCGCCGGCGCCGCGGCGGACTTCACGCGAGCCCTCGAGCTCGAGCTCGACCCGACGAACGCAGGGACGCTGCACGCGTATCGCGCGATGTCGCGCGCCAAGCTCGAGGACCTGGATGGGGCGATCGGGGACATGACGAAGGCGCTCGAGGTCCATCCGAAGGCGGTCCGCTTCTGGGGCAACCGCGCCGCCTTCAAGTTCCTGAAGAAGGACTACGCGGGCGCGATCGAGGACGGGACGCGCGCCGTCGCGCTCGATCCGAAGGACCTGAGCGCCTGGACCACCCTCGGCGAGGCGCGGCTCCGGAGTGGCGACCGCGACGGCGCGCTCGCCGACCTCGGGCGCGCGATCGAGCACATGCCCGAGAACGGGCGCGCGTGGTGCGTCCGCGGCGATGCTCGCGCGACCGTGGGGGACATCGCGGGCGCGATCTCCGACTACGAGCGCGCCGCGGCCCTGGCGCCCAACGAGGAGTCGCGGCGCGTGGCGCTCCGGGCGATCGCGGAGATGCGCGCGCGCGCGAAGCGCTAGGCCTCGCCGGAGCCGTCCTCGCCCTCGAGGAGGCGGTAGAACGTCTGCCGCGAGGCGCCCGCCTTGCGGGCCGCGGCCGCGATCGAGCCTTCGCGCTCGAGGACGCGCTTCGCGTAGAGCGTCGCGAACGCGGCCTTCGCCTCCGCGAACGGGAGGGCGAAGAGGTCGGGCTCGGCGGGCTTCGCCTCGGTGCGCTCCACGGGGCCGAGGTGCGCGGGCTCGATCACCGCTCCGCGCGCGAGGATCGCGGCGCGCTCGAGCGCGTTCCCGAGCTCGCGGACGTTCCCGCGCCACGGCCGCTGCGCGAGCTCGCCGAGCGCGGAGGGGGATATCCCGTTCACGGCGACGCCGCGCCGGCGGAGGTCCTCGAGGACGTGCTCGACGAGGAGCGGGATGTCGGTCGGGCGCGCGCGGAGCGGCGGCAGCGTCACGCGGACGACGGCGAGGCGGTAGTAGAG
>CAZYLP010000405.1:0-7916 GCA_964648345.1 uncultured Planctomycetota bacterium | reverse complement strand
GACGGACTCGCGCGCGGCGGCGAGGTCTCCACCGCGCAGCCGCGCCACCGCGAGCGCGAGCCGGGCCTCGTCGTCCGAGGGGTCGGCCGCGGTGCGACGCTCGAGCTCCCTGACCCGATCGTCCTGACTCTTCACGCGAGGATGAAGACCACGCCTTCCTTCGTGAGGCCGACGAGCCGCGAAGGAGCGACGGCGAGCTTGTGGACGCCCGAGCCGCGGAGGATCGGCGCGAGGCCCTTCAAATCCACGGTCCACAGGAGCTCGCCCGTCGCGAGGTCAACGGCCCGGAGGATGTGGCCATCGCCCGTCACGGAGTAGAGCGTGTCCTCCGTCCCGGCGAGCATGCGCGCCATGGGCTCGTCGGACCATCGGCGGTCGCCGGTCTCGATGTCGAAGGCGACCGTGCCGCGCCGTTGCCACGAGCCGATCACGAGCCGCGGCGTCACGACGAGCGCGTCGAGCGGTCCGATCTGGACCGCGTGTCCGAGCGACGGGCGCTGCCACGGGAGGAAGAGGGCGTCCTCGCTGACGACGATGATCGACTCGCCCGGCTTCACGACGATCACGCGCTGCGTGCGCACGCCTTCGAAGAGGCCGCCCACCTTCACGCCGTCCACGGTGCGGAGGAGGATCCGCCGCGGCTCCGAGAGCGACGCCGCGTAGAGGAAGTCGCCCTCGAGCGCGAGCTCGGAGAGGCCGCGGTGCGAGAACGCATCGAGCGGCGCCCCGCTCGACGCATCGAGGAGCCGCACGAGCGGCTCGAAGTCGTTCCTCCCGTGCGGCCGGATCCCGAACGCGACGCGCGTCCCCGACGCGCACGCGAGGAACGTCGCGCCGGGCTGGACGCCGGGGAGCTCGCTCGTCCGCACCCAGCGGTCCGCGCCCGTCGCCGCGTCGCGCGCGCGGACGCGGAAGACGATCGAGCCCGCCTCCTCGAGGAGCGCCGCGTCGAGCACGGCGCCGCCCGCGGCGAGCGGCGGCGCCGCGGCGGCGACGGCCTCCTCCTTCGACCAGAGCTCGCGCCCGTTCGCGAGCGCGAGCGCCACGAGGCGCGCGTCGCCGCCCTCCTCGTTGACGCGCGCGAAGACGATCCCGCCGCCGAGCGCGAGGCCGGCGCCGCCCTGGCCGAGGCGCCGCGCCGCGATGAGCGCCGGCCTCCGCCGCAGGCCCGGCCCCGGGACGTAGCGCGAGCCGCCGCCCGGGCCGCGGGGGCCGCTCCACCAGGTGGTCTCCGCGAGCGCGCGGACGACCTCGGGGTCGCTCGGCTCGGCGGACGCGGCGCGGATGAACGCCTCGAGCGCCTCGCCGCTCCGGCCCATGCGGACGAGCGCGGAGGCGAGCTCGACCTGCGCCGCCCCGTCGTCGGGCCGCGCGAGCGCGGTCCTCTCGAGGGCCCTGACCTCGGCGTCGAGCGTCACGAGGGAGAGCGTACGCCTTTGGCCAGGTTCGTGCGAGGGTCGGGGCGGAAGGGAGAAGGCGGATGGGTGGTCGGTTCCACATAGTCAGCGGGATATCCCTCTCACTGTGCGTGATGGCCCTGGGGGGCCTCCAAGTGACGGCGAGAGCGGAGGATGCTCCGGGAGTGCTCGACGACGGTCTGCCGTCGCCGCCCGTCCGCCCCCGGCCAGGCGTTCGTCTCGGTGCGACGATCACTCCGCGCGAGATCGGCACACTCGATCCGGCGACCGTCCTCGCCGATGCGAAGGCGCTCGGGATCTCGACGATCCGCCTCGGCGTCTACTGGTCCGAGGTCCAGCCCGACGAGAACACCCCGCCCGACTTCTCGAAGACGCTCGAGTGGGTCCGCGCCTGCGAGAAGGCGGGCCTCGAGGTCGTGCTCACGGTCGGGATCAAGGCGCCGCGCTGGCCCGAGTTCTACATCCCGAAGTGGGCCGAGCCGCCGGCCGGCCTCGACGAGATCTCGAAGGACAAGAAGCTCCGCGAGCGCGCGCTCCTGTTCGTCGAGCGGACCGTGAACGCCTTCAAGGGCGAGAAGGCGATCACTCACTGGCAGGTCGAGAACGAGCCCATGAACCGCTCGGGGCCCGTCGTGTACTTGAAGAAGTTCCTCTGGTCCGGCGGCAAGGCGCGCTGGATCGGCGCCGACTTCCTCGCGGAGGAGGTCGCGAAGGTGCGCTCCCTCGACTCGCGGCCGATCGTCCTCAACTTCTGGTCGGCCGACGAGAAGCACTCCTCGGCGCCGTGGGGCGACTCCGACTACGCGAAGCGGAACTCGCTCGCGCTCGGTGACATCATCGGCCTCGACGTCTACCCCTCGACGGGCGGCAAGCCCGACTTCGGCCGCAAGGAGGTCACGAAGATCCCGCGCGACTGGCTCGCGAAGGCGCGCGCCGCGGGGAAGGACGCGTGGATCGTCGAGTCGCAGGCCGAGCCGTGGGGCGACTACAAGCCGACCCCCGAGCATGTGGGCCAGCTCCTCGACCAGGAGATCGCCATGGGTTACCGGACGATCTTCATCTGGGGCTTCGAGTGGATGGCGCGGCTCTACCACTCCGAGGACCCGAAGGAGCGCGAGCAGGGGCTGGCGCTCTACCAGGCCGTCGCGAAGCGCGCGGGGCGCGAGATCATGATGCGCCCCGGGAGCTCGCAGCCTTCGCCGACGCCGGGCATGGTCGCCAAGCTCTCCAACGGAAGATGAATGACGTTGTCGGCGTTCCTCTTTTTCAACGCCGAAGGCGCCGAGAGTAGGCCGCGCCAAGAGCCGCCGATCTTCGATCGGCGCTCTTGGCGCGACTGACCTCGGTTAGCGATTCGACTGCGACGTGCGACGTGCTGGATTCGCAACCGAGGTTGGTCGCTGCGAGAGGCCCCGATCGAAGATCGGCGGCCTCTCGCGGCGGGGAACATTCGGCGCCTTCGGCGTTGAAGAGAGGAACGCCGACCACGCTCCCTGATTAGGGAAAGCGATACGCCTCGATACGCGCTTCGTCGGTGCCCTGGGCATCGACGGTGAAGACACGGTTGTCGCCGTGCTCCCAGAACGTCTCGCCGGCGGCCGTGAGAGTCACGTACTTGTACTCCACGCGCGCGCCGGCCGGGAGCACGACGCTCGCGCTCCACTGAGGGTAGATGTCGTCCGCCGTACGGAGCTCCACGCCTCTCTTCGGATCCCAGTCGCCGAGCGCCGCGCAGTTGCCGACGACGACGACGCGGTCGCCCCACGCGGTCCGGTCGTGCTTGGCGACGAACTCGACGTGCGCGTCGGGCGTCGCCTGGAGGTACTGGAACGGGTCGTAGTTGAGCGGGTCGTAGCGCTTGATGAGCGCCTTCCAGTTGTGCCGGAAGGCGCGCACGAGGCCCTTGTCGCGGAGGATGACGACGTCCTCGCACGAATCCACGAAGCCGTTCTTGGTCCAGTTGCACGCGCCCGAGACGACGATCTCGTCGTCGATCACCGCGTACTTGTGGTGCATGGCCGAGAAGCTCGACGTCTCGTTCGCGCCGATGACGACGCGCGCGCCGGCGGTCATGAGGGCCGAGCTGACGGGCGAGATCGCGGCCTGCTTGCGCTCGAGGACGACCTCGACGGTGACGCCGCGGCGGGCGGCGTCCTCGAGGGCCTTCGAGGTGATCTTGTCGGTGAACGCGAACATGGAGACGGTCACGCGCGTCTTCGCGTTCTTGATGAGCTTCTCGATGTGGTTCGCGGGCTTGTCCGCCGGCGCGAAGTGGACCTCGATCGGCGCGCCCGACGGGAGCTTGGGCTTCCAGGTCGTGACGGTGTTCGAGCGGATGCACGCCATGTAGCGCTCGTACTCGGCCGCGACCTTGGCGTCGTGGATCACGAGCATGTTCTCGTCGTTCGAGAGCTGCGCCGTCGTGTTCCAGTTGTAGGAGCCGGTGAGGACGGTCTCCGAGTCGATCACGCAGGCCTTGAGGTGCATGATCGCGTAGGGGCCCGTCGGCGGCTTGTAGGTGAAGAGGTCGAAGCCGCTCGTCAGGAACTGACCCGTGAGCCAGTTCCACGCGTGGCCGGCGTTGTCCTTGTCGGTGTCGATCTTGATCTCGACGCCGCGCGCCTTGAGCGCGAGGAGGGCGTCGTAGAAGCGCGTGTTGCGGATGTTGTACTGGGCGATCCGCACGGACTTCTTCGCCTTCGCGAGCTCGCGGAGAGCGACCATCTCCGAGTCGTCGTAGGGCTGGAAGTAAGCCGAGACCGGGAGGTGATCCGCGGAGCCGACCGGCGCGACGGTGAGACCCGCCGGCTGCGCGAAGGCAGGCGCCGCGACGAGGAGGACGAAGAGCAGCGAGAGTACGCGCATGAGCTAGGAGAGACGCTCCGTCCTCGAATCGGACAGCACACGCTAACCCGTTTCGACTGCTGAGGTAAAGTAAAACCCGATGTTCAGGGACCGCACGATCTTGGCGGGGGTGATCCTCCTCCTCGCGATGGCCGTCATCCTCGTCCAGACGGCGCGGCTCCTCTCCGCGACCTACGACGAGCCGACGAACGTGGGCTGCGGCGTCGCGTACCTCGAGCACCGGACGATCGAGATCGGCCTCGAGCACCCGCCGCTCGTGAAGGTGCTCATAGGCGGCGCGGTCCGGGCGGCCGGTCTCCGTGAAGGACCCGCGGCCGCGGCGATCTACTCCGGGCGCGCGACCGCCAGGGAGCCCGTGCGCGTCGAGTACGACTACTGCGAGGCCGTGATCGCGAAGGACGGCGCCGCGGTCACGTTCCCCGGAGCGCGGCCGGGCCCTGACGCGATCTTCACCGTCGCGCGGCTCGTCGTCGTGCCCTTCGCGCTCCTGACGGCGCTCGTGACGTGGCTCTGGGCGCGCGCGCGGTTCGGGCCGTACGGCGGCTTCCTCGCGCTCCTCCTCGCCTTCTCGTACCCCGACCTCCTCGGCCACGGAGCGCTCGCGACGCTCGACGTGCCCGTCGCGGCGCTCTCGCTGCTCGCCGCGTTCGCGCTCGACCGGAGGCTCGCGACCGGGAAGCTCGCGTGGGCGCTCGTCTGCGGCGCGAGCTTCGGCGCGGCGCTCGCGACGAAGCTGAACGCCGTCCTCCTCGGGCCGGCGCTCCTCCTCGTCGCCGTCCTCCACGCGCGCGCCGAGCCCGCGGAGCGGCGCGCCCTCCTCCGCGACGCGCTGCTCGCCCTGCTCGCGGCGTTCGTCGTCGTGACGATCGCCTTCGCGCTCGCGGGCGTCGGGCCGCTCGGGATCGTGGAGACGGTCCGCGAGCGCGCGCGGAGCTACCGCGCCCTCGAAGGTTGGCACACGGGCGTCTGCCTCGACCGCTTCGACAAGCGCTTCCGTCACTACTTCCTCGTCGCATGCGCGCTCAAGTTTCCGCTCGGCATGCTCGCGATGTTCGCGCTCGCGTGCTGGACGGTGCGCGACAACAAGCTCGCGCGGAGCGACCTCGCGTGGCTCGCGCCGGGCGTCGCGTTCTTCGCGGGCACCTCGTGGGCGGGCCTGCCGCTCGGGACGCGCTACGTGATCCCGGCGATCCCGTTCTTCCTCGTCGGCATGGGGCGCATCGAGGTGTGGGCGCGCACGCGGCCGCGGCGGGTGCTCGTCACCCTGCTCCTCATGGCGAGTGTCCAGGGCGGAGCGCGCGACCACCCGTTCCACCAGAGCTCGATCAACCTCCTCGCGGGGCCGCCCGAGACGTTCCACCGCCTCCTCGACGACTCGAACCAGGACTGGGGCGGCGGCTACAAGGACCTCGCGCACTGGCAGCGAGAGCGCGACATCCCGAACCCGGTGATCGTCGGGCACGCGACGGCCTTCTCGTTCCGTCACCTCGACGCTTACGGCGTCACGGGCGAGCGAAAGCTCGGCGACGTGCTCTTCGCGCCCGAGGAGGGCCGGGTCTACGTCGTCTCCGCGGACGTGGTCTCGCAGATGCGGCTCAAGGTCCGGCAGCGGCCGCAGCTGCCGCCGCTCCTGCTCGGCGGCCAGCTCCGCGCGGACGAGGTCGTCGGCGGCGGGCTCCTCGTCTTCGACCTGCGTCAGCCCTCGTCGAGGGCGACGAGCCCGCGGTAGACGTCGAGCCGCTTCGCGCCGGGGACCGGGCTCGCGCTCGCCGGCACGAGCCAGAAGAGCCGCTTCCGCCGCCCGGATGCGTGCGCGCGGGCGGCCGCCGGGTCCGTGGCGAGCCCGGCCTTCGCGAGGACTCGCGGGTCGCGCCGCGGCTCGCTCGCGGGGAGCGGCGTCTCGTCGGTCTCGCGACGGAGGAGGTAGGGCCACCAGTAGTGGGAGGGGAGTCGCGGGCTCACGACGACGAACGCGTCCTCGGGGAGCCGCGCGCGCGCCCACGCGCCGACATGGAAGAGCTCGGGGTCGAGCCCGCGCTCGGTCTCCCAGCTCGCGAAGGGCACCGAGAGCGCGACGACGCCCACGACTCCGAGGAGCGCGGCGCGCGGCTGCCGCGGCACGGCGCGCGCCACGCCGAGCGCCGCGAGCGCGGCGAGCGGCACCGACGCGAGCTGGAACCAGCGCGACGGCGTGAGCGCCGTGAAGTCCGCGCCCCAGAACTTGATCGCGGTCTCGCGGTAGACGACGTCGAGGCCGACGTGCACGAGAGCGAGGAACGCGAAGACGAGGAGACAGAGCCGCGCCCCCCCCCGATCCGCGGGGGGGGGTTGGGGGGGGGCGCGGCGCATCCCGACGAGGCCCAGAGCAGCGAGGAACAGGAGCCCCGGCCCCCAGCCCCAGTGGCCCGGGTGCCACACGTACTGCTGGAGCGAGCGCCGCGGCTCATCCGCGAAGCGGAAGATCGAAGTGCTCCCCGCGTCGTGGAGCGCGGCGTGGACCTGCGGCACGAGCGGCAGCGCGAGGAGCGTCGCGACGCCGAGCGCCTTCACGATCGGCTTCGAACGGAGAGCGACCGCGAGCAGGAGAGCGACGCTCCACGCGATGAGCGCGGTCAGGTGGTGGAAGTGAGGCAGCGTCCCGAGGAGGAGACCCGCCGCGAGCCACGAGCGCGCCTCCGCGGCCCCGAGGGCGAGCGCGAGGCCGAGCACCGTCGGGAGGCCGCCCCAGTGGTAGACGAGCCGGATCTCGCCCGCGAGGAGGCCGAGCGCGAGCGCCCCGTGGAGCGCGGCGAGGCGGCTCCGCGTTGCACGCCTGAACGCGCCGAGCGCGCTCCACGCGACGAGCGCGTACGCGAACGGGAACGAGTGCTCGAAGGCCTGGTGCGGCTCGAGGCCGGTCGCGCGGACGACGTGGGCGACGAGCGCGTCCGCGCCGAGCGTGTAGTGGACGGGGACCGGCTCCCACGGCTCCCAGGTGAGAGGACGCTCGCCCAGGGCGAGACGGTCCACGAGGAGGCAGTGGAAGGAAGGGTCCCAGCCGCGAGGAGCCTGGTGGTGGAGCGTGAGGGCAGCGAAGGATGCGGAGACGAGGAGGACGACGAGGAGCTCGAGCGGACGCGGGCGGTGCCGCGGGAGACCGAGAACGAGAACGAGAACGAGAACGAGAACGAAGTCGGCGGCGAGGAGCCAGACGCCGCCGGCGAGAGGGAGGTACGAGAGCAACAACGAGTGAGCACCGAGAGAGAGGCAAGCGCCGAGAGCGAGAGGCTCGCGGCGCGAGGAAGCGACGACGACGCCGGGGAGCGCCGCGAGGAGGAGGACGAGCGAGGTCGCGATGAGCGCGAGGGTGGCGCTCACCTCACTTCTTCTCGAGACGCTCCGTGTTGGCGCGGGCGCCGGCACGGTCCACCGTGAAGCTCAGGCGCTTCAGCTGCTCGGGGCGCCTCGGCTCGGGCTCGAAGGCCTCGAAGTGCGAGATCTCCTTCGGATCGACCGCGATCAGGTGGAAGCGCGGGTTCTCGTCGATCGTCTCCTCGGTGAGGAACGTGAGCGCGGCGAACACCGACTCGTTCGACTCGACCGTCCGGTAGATGAGGTACTTCTCCCCGTTGCGCAGGGTGAGGCGGACGCAAG
>CAZYLP010000404.1:0-7943 GCA_964648345.1 uncultured Planctomycetota bacterium | reverse complement strand
CTGGTAGGCCGGGAAGACGTCGATGATCCGGTTCATGGTCTGCACGCAGTCCGACGTGTGGAGCGTGCCGAACGTGAGGTGGCCCGTCTCGGAGAGGACGAGCGCGGACTCGATCGTCTCCATGTCGCGCATCTCGCCGACGAGGACGACGTCCGGGTCCTGACGGAGGACGGTGCGGAGCGCGTTCTTGAAGCCGTGCGTGTCGGAGCCGATCTCGCGCTGGTTCACGAGGCAGCACTTGTTCTTGTGGACGAACTCGATCGGGTCCTCGATCGTGATGATGTGCTCGTTGCGGGTGCGGTTGACGTAGTCGACCATGGCCGCGAGCGTCGTCGACTTGCCCGAGCCGGTCGCGCCCGTCACGAGGACGAGGCCCTTGTTGAAGCTCGCGATCTGCGCGCACAGCTCTTCGGGGAGGCCGAGGTCGCGGAACGACTTGATCTCGTAAGGGATGACTCGAAGGACCGACCCGACGGCGCCGCGCTGCATGAAGACGTTCGTGCGGAACCGGCCGAGGCCGCCGATGCCGAACGACATGTCGAGCTCGAGGTCCTTCTCGAAGCGCGCGATCTGCGTGTTGTCGAGGATCGAGTAGATGAGCTTCTGGGTCGTCTCGGGGTCGAGGACGGGGTGTTCGGTCGAGATGAGCTTGCCGTCGATGCGGATCTTGGGAGGAGCACCTGCGGTGATGTGGAGGTCCGAACCGCCACGCTCGACGAGCTGTTGAAGGAGTTCCTCGACGCTGATCACGCTCGACCTCTCTCTTGTTCTGTTCTAGATTGAGCCCGAAGGCTCCTTTTTAGCCGACGTGACCCGGATTCGCCAATGCACGTGACGCTCGTCTGTGCGACCTCGCTCGACGGAAAGCTGTCTTCCGTCGCGCGCGACCCGGTTCGTTTCACGAGCCGGCGGGACCGCGTGCGCCTCCACTCGTTCGAGGATGCCGCGGATGCGATCCTCATCGGCGCTGCGACGATCCGGGCCGAGGATCCGCCCCTCCTCCCCGACGAGGCGCGCGCCGACGCGCGCGTCGCGGCGGGCAAGAGGCGTCATCCCGTGCGCGCGATCGTCTCCCGGACACTCGACCTCCCGACGGAGCGCGCCCTCGTCCGCCGGGACGGCGCCCCCGTGTACGTCTTTACGGCGGAGCCCGTGGATGCAGGAAGGCGCTCGCGGCTCGAGGCCGCGGGCGCCTTCGTGCGCGCCGCGTCAGTGCGCGACGCTCTCGGCATCCTCGCGCGCGAGCAGGGCGTCGAGCGAGTCGTCGCCGAGGGAGGCGGCGCGCTCAACGCCGAGCTCTTCGCGCTCGACCTCGTGGACGAGCTGGAGCTGACCCTCGCCCCCGTGATCCTGGGCGGCGCGTACGCACCGACGCTCGTCGACGGCGCGGGGTTCACCCAGGAGACGCTCAAGCGAGCGCGCCTCCTGGCCCACGAGTCGACGAGCGACGGCGAGGTCTTCTTGAAGTACTCCTTCCGCTGACGCGGAGGGGCTACTCCTTCTCGGAGGAAGGCTTCGCGTCCGCCTTCTTCGTCTCGTCCTTCTTGCCGCTGGCCTCGGCCTTCCGGGCCGCCTCGAGGCCCTCCTTGTGCGCCGGGTCCTTCTCGATCGCCGTGATCGCCGCCTTGGCCTTCGCCGACGAGGGGAGACCCCAGAAGTCGTCGCGGATCGCGCGGTACTCGACCCACGCGGCGCCCACGTCGCTCGACTCCTGGGCCTTGGCCGCGTCGAGGCGAGCCTGGGCCTTCTCGTCGAGAGACTTGGCGAGCCGTCCGAGCTTCTCCTTCGCGGAGCGCGAGAGGCGGTCGACCTTGAGCGCCTTGGCGACGATCGCCGCGGCGTCCTTGACCTTCCCCTCATCGTTCATGAGCTCGGCCTTGCCGATGCGCGGCCCCCACTCGGCGGTCTTGACCTTGATCTCCTTCGCGCGCTTGAGGCACAGCTCGAAGATCGGCAAGACCCACCGCGGCTCGGTGCAGTCGATGAACCGCGCGACCTCGTCGCCCTCGGTGTCGAGGATCACGAGGCTGGGCCGCTTGATGTCGAAGGTCTTCGCCACGTCCGAGGCCCTGTCGAGCCGGACGGTGATGAAGTGCTCCTTCGCGGTGTTGACGACGCTCTGGTCCTTGAACACCGCGCGCTCGAACGCCCGCGCGCAGCAGTGGTCCTTGTCGTCGTAACCGATGAAGAGGAGGAGCGACGGCTTGCCGCCGCCGAGCTTGGAGATCGCCGGCGCCGCGGCTTCCTTGTCGGCCGTGAGCCAGTTCAGCCGGTCGTTCTCGAACGGCGTGTACGGGTTCTGGGCCGGCTGCGGAGTCGCGGGCTTGGGCTTGGGCGGCGGAGGATTCTGGCCGCCCGGGGTGGGATTGTTCGGAGCGTTACCGGGATTGGGAGCGCCTGGGGTGACGGGCTGACCGCCCGTCGCCGGCGCGCCTCAGCAGCCCTGAGCGTTGGCCGGCCGGACGAGTCCGAGCACGGCGAGACTCACCATCGCGGTGAGCATGTACGTTCGCAAAGTGACCTCCCCTGAGTTGAAAGAGAACCCCTGCACTGAGTGTATTAGAGCAGGGCAAAGAATGCCCGTTCGTCATTTTCGGGCAACAAAGTGGTTAGTCCTTTCCTGAAGGTAACTTCCGCTCTCGGCTCCGCGCGATCATCGCGAGGACTGCGCGGGCTTCGAGCCCCTGCGACGTCCGCGGTGGCCTGTTTCGCCGCGGGCTTCGCGGGCGCGGGCTTCGGCGCATCGAGAGGCGCCCCGCCGGTGCCTGCACCGGCGGGGCCCCCGAGCGCGAGGACGAGGAGACCACCCACCCCTAGTCGGGCGGTCCGCATCGACGAGCGCTCCATGACTCAGTCGTCCCCGACGGGCGTCTTGCCGGCGCTCTCGGCCTCTCGCGCCGCCTTCAGGCGGTCCTTGTTGGCCGGGTCCTTCTCGAGCGCCGCGATCCGCTCCTTGGCGCGGAGCGCGCCGGGGAGGCCCCAGAACTCGTCGCGGATCGAGCGGTAGTCCACCCACGCCGCGATCGGCTCCGCGCTCTCGCGGTCCTTCGCCGCATCGAGGCGCGCCTGGGCCTTCTCATCGAGCGTGGCCGCGAGCCGGTCGAGCTTGTCCTTCACGGCGCGCCCGAGCCGCTCGACGCGGAGCGCCTTCGCGACGAGCGCGGAGGCATCCCTGAGCTTCCCCTCCTCGACGAGGGCCTCGGCCCGGCCGATCCGCGGCGCCCACTCGGCGGTGCGGGCGCGGACCACACGCGTCCGCTTCAAGCACTCCTCGAAGACCGGGAGCACCCAGCGCGGCTCGGTGCAGTCGTCGAAGCGCGCGACCTCGGCGCCCTCGCCATCGAGGATGACCAGGGTCGGCTTCTTGATCTCGAACTTCCTCCCCACGCTCGACTCGCGGTCGAGTCGAACGGCGATGAAGTGCTCCTTCGCCGCGGCGACGACGCTCTGGTCCTTGAACACGGCGCGCTCGAACGCCTTCGCGCAGCAGTGGTCCTTGTCGCCGTGGCCGATGAACAGGAGGAGCGAGGGCTTCGAGCCGCCGAGCTTCGAGAGCGCGGGCGCCGCGGCCTCCTCGTCGGCCTTGAGCCAGCTCAGGCGGTCGTTCTCGAAGGGCGTGTACGGGGGCTGGGCCGGCATCGTCGCCTTCGGCCTGGGCTTCGGAGCCGGCGCCGAGGGCACCGCGCCGCTCGGACCGCCGTCGGTCGCTCCACCCCCCGTGGTACAGCCGCCTCCCGGGCTCACCGGAGGCGGACTGTTCGGGCCGCCACCCGCGGTCGGAGGCGGACTGTTCGGGCATCCGCCCGGGTTCGGGTTCGACTTGGGGCAACTCGGAGGCGGCGATGCCTTGGGGCACCCACCGGAGCCGCCCGAGCTGCCGTTCGGGCACTGGGCCTTCGCGAGGCCCCCTAGACCGAAGACGAGGATTCCTGCCAGCGCCGCGATCCGATACGTGCGCATGAGACCTTCCTGACTGTCACCGTGAGCTCTCTCCCCTGCACTGGCGTCGTGAGTAGCGTGGGCCGCACGCATCCCGTGCGTCACGCTCGTGCAAAGAAGGTCGCTTCCCGCGCAATGCAGGTTTCTGTTAGCCTCCCGACCTTCCAAGGAGGACGTCGAGTGTCCGTCTACCGCAACTTCGTGGGGGGCGAGTGGATCGAGTCGCGCTCCGGCGATGAGATCCCGAACCTCAACCCCGCGAACACCTCGGAAGTGATCGGGACGCAGCGGCTCTCGACGCGCGAAGAGACCCGCGCGGCGGTCGAGGCGGCGCTCAAGGCCCAGAAGGCCTGGCGCAAGGTGCCGGCACCCGAGCGCGGCCGCGTCCTCCTCCGCGCGCTCAGGATCCTCGGCGAGCGCAAGGACGAGCTCGCTCGTTCGCTCACTCGCGAGGAGGGCAAGATCCTCCGCGAGGCGCGCGGCGAGGTGAACAAGGCCATGAACGTCCTCGAGTTCATGGCGGGCGAGGGCATGCGCCTCTGCGGCGAGACCTACCCGTCGGAGCTCCCGAACACGTTCAACTACACGCTCCGACAGCCCATGGGCGTCGTCGCCTGCATCACGCCCTGGAACTTCCCGGTCGCGATCCCGATCTGGAAGATCGCGCCCGCGCTCGTCGCGGGGAACGCCGTCGTCCTCAAGCCCGCCGAGCAGACCCCGGAGTGCGCCAAGCTCGTCGCGCAGGTCTTCGAGCAGGCGGGGCTCCCGGCGGGCGTGCTCAACGTCATCTTCGGCCGCGGCGAGGTCGTGGGCGACGAGCTCGTCCGCCACAAGGACGTGGCCGCGGTCAGCTTCACGGGGTCGACCGAGGTCGGGACGCTCATCTACGAGACCGCCTCGCGCGGCCTGAAGAAGGTCCAGTGCGAGATGGGCGGCAAGAACCCGGTGGTCGTCCTCGAGGACGGCGACGTGGACCTCGCCGTCGAGGCCGCCGCACAGGGAGCGTTCGGCTCGACCGGCCAGCGCTGCACCGCGACCTCGCGCGTGATCATCGATGCGCGCATCGCCGACGAGTTCGTGACGAAGCTCAAGACGCGCGCCGAGAAGGTCCGCGTCGGCGACGGCCTCGACGAGGCGACGGACATGGGCCCGTCGATCGACGAGCCGCAGTGGAAGAAGGTCCTCGAGGCGATCGACCGCGCGAAGTCGAGCCAGGCGAAGCTCGTCACGGGCGGCGGTGCGTTCGACGACGCGGCGCGCTCGCGCGGTTACTTCACGAAGCCGACCGTCTTCGACCAGGTGAAGAAGGACGACATGCTCGCGCAGGAGGAGGTCTTCGGGCCGGTCCTCGCGATCACGCACGCGGACGGCATGGAGGAGGCCCTCGCGGCCGCGAACTGCGTCCGTTACGGCCTCACGGCGAGCGTCTACTCGCGCGACCCCTCGGCGATCCTCAAGTTCGTCGAGGAGGTCGAGTGCGGCATCGTCCACGTGAACTCGCCGACCGTCGGCGGCGAGGCGCAGCTCCCCTTCGGCGGCATCAAGCACACGGGCATCGGCCCCCGCGAGCAGGGGAAGACCGCGGTCGACTTCTACACCGAGCTCAAGACGGTCTACTACGACTACACGGGCCAGGCCCGGAAGGGGAACCTCTACTAATGCAGGTTCGCATCGTCCACTGCCACGAGTGAGGGCTCGTGAAGCGAAGCGCGGCGGGTCTCGCCGCGAAGATCACCGAGAAGCTCAAGATCACCCCGGTCATGGAGAAGGGCGAGCACGGTCAGCTCGACATCTTCGTGGATCAGAAGCTCATCGCGTCGCAGACCGGGATCCTGAAACGCCTCTTCGGGCCGAGCAAGGACGCCCTCGTCGCCGAGATCGCGAAGCACCTCTCGCCGTAGACTGATCGGCGCCCTCGAACCTGGGCGCGCTCACGGTCGAGCGGCTACTTCTCGTCCTCTCGCTCTCCGTCTCCGTCCGCGGCGCGGAGGACCCTCGCGAACGCGTCGAGGGTCTTCGTCTGCGCCTTCTCGTCGAGCGACGCGAAGGGGAAGACGTCCGTCACGATCATGCTCTTGTCGTAGACGACCACCGTGACGGCGACCTTGTCCGACAGGCGATAGTCCTCGGGACCCTTCGGGCCGTCCTTCGCGATGGTGAGCGGGACGCTCGCGATCTTCTTGTCCCTCGCGATCGACTCGAGCTTCGACGTGACCGGCGCCACGTCGTCCTTGCTCGCGAGGAGGATGACGGTCCCCCGCGCCTTCCTGGCCTTGTTCTCGGTCACGACGTCATCGAGGCGCTTGACGAAACTCGCCAAGCCGTCGTCGGCCTTCCGTGCGAACACGAGGACCGACGGCGCGAGACCGTTGCTTCACACGTAACAGAGAGTCTTGCCCTTGTTGGGGCCGGTCACGTCGACCACGTCGAACGTCCCCGCGCTCTCTCCGATCGCGGGCCCGACCTGGTCATCGGCGCACGCGGCGACGCGCGCCCCGAGGAGGGCGAGACCCAGCACGACGGCTCCGACGATCACCCGGACGGACACGTGGCACCTCCTTGAGAGCCGGCGCCCGCGAGGCTGGTCGCGGGCGCCGAGCGCTCGAGCCGATGAGCTCGCTACTTCTTTTCTTCGTCCTTCTTCTCGTCGCCCTTCGGCGCGTCGGCCTTGGGCGGATCGACACCCAGGACCTTGCAGAACGCGGCGATCGCCTCGTCCTGCGACTTCGCGTCGAGCTTCTCGAAGCCGAACGTCGCCGTGACCTTCTTGCCCTTGTCGTAGACCACGACGGTCACCGGGACGTCCTTCGCGATCGAGTAAGAGGCCGGTCCGGCCTCGCCATCGTCCGAGATCGTCAGCGGGACGTTCTCGATCTTCTTGTCGTTCGCGATCGCCTTGAGCTTGGTCTCGAGCTCTTCGTTCTTCTTCGCGAGGAGGACGACCGTCCCCTTCGCGTTCTTGTCGCTGTTCTTGGAGACGATTTCATCGATGCGCTTGGCGAAACTCGCCAGGCTGTCGTCGGCGCTCCGTGCGAACACGAGCACCGACGGCTTCTTGCCGTTCAGTCAGACGTAGCAGAGAGTCTTACCCTTGTTAGGCCCGGTCACGTCCCGGACCTCGAACTTCTGAATGCCCGATCCGACCTTCGGACCCGAGTCGCCGGCGAGCACCGGAGCGACGAGAGCGCCGAGGAGGGAGAGAGCAGTCACGGCTCGAACGAGCCTCATGCCTTTCTCCATTTCCGCCCACGACCATCGTGGGCTGACCCAAGGAGAACAAACGGCAGGCGTGGCGGCCAGAGAGAGGGGGCTCGCTAGCGCCCGGCGCGCGCGGCCGCCGCGCGCGCGGCGTCGAGCTGGCCCAGCTCGGCGAGCGCGTTCGAGAGCGCGATCCAGCCTCCGGGCGACCCGGGCGCGAGCCACACGGACTGCGCTCCGTCGGCCGTCGCGCCGGCGAAGTCGCGGCCGCGGCGCCGCGTCTCCGCGCGGCTCGACCAGTGAGACGCGGTCGTGGGGTCGAGGACGATCGCGCGCGTCACGTCGGCGAGCGCGCCCGCGACGTCGCCGCCGTCCCGGCGCGCGTGGCACCGGCCGATGAGCGCGGCCGGGTTGTCGGGCTCGAGGTCCACGGCCTGCGAGGCGTCGCGCTCGGCGGGCGCGTACTGCTTGAGGAAGGACCGCGCCGTCGAGCGGATCGACCAGACGACCCCGGTCGTGGGCATGACCTTGATCGCGTCGGTCGCGAAGCGAATGGCGAGGTCGTACTCGCCCTTCGTGAGGTTGTCGGATGCGCCCTTGAGGAGCACGTTCGGGTCGGTCGAGGCGGGCGCGGGGATCCGCGCCATGACGCCGTCGCGCACGGTCGTCGCGTTCGCGCGGTTCGGCTGGAGCTCGAGCGCGCGCGCCGCGTCCGAGAGCGCGCCCTCGTCCTCGTGCGCCGCGAAGCGCGCGACGGCGCGGATCTCCCAGGCCTCGGGGTCGGACGGCGCGAGCGCGAGCGCGCG
>CAZYLP010000403.1:0-8008 GCA_964648345.1 uncultured Planctomycetota bacterium | reverse complement strand
GCCGCCTGCAGGAAGCGCTCGGCGCCGACGTGGGCTTCGTGCCGCTCCTCGACGCGGGGGAGACCGACGGTTCGCCGTGGGTCGTCATGCCCTTCCTCGCCGGCGGGACGCTCCGCGCGCGGCTCGACCGCGGACGCCTCGGCGTCGAGGAGACGCTCGACCTCGGACGCCGGCTCGCGCGCGCGCTGGGCGAGGCGCACGCGCGGGGGATCGTCCATCGAGACGTGAAGCCCGAGAACATCCTCTTCGGAGGCCCCGACGCGCCGCCGCTCCTCGCGGACCTCGGGCTCGCGAAGCACTTCGACCGCTCGGCGAACGGCGCGAGCCAGAGCGTGTCGCTCTCGACGTCCGGCGGGCTCATCGGGACCGCGGGCTACATGGCGCCCGAGCAGATGGGCGCGGGGGGCGAGGTCGGCCCGGCCTCCGACGTCTTCGCGCTCGGAGCGATCCTCTACGAGTGCCTCGCCGGCAAGCCGGCCTTCTCGGGCGGCACCGTCCTCGAGCAGCTCGCCCGCACGACCGACGGGACGTTCGAGCCCCTCCGCCGCCTCAGACCCGACGCGCCGTCGTGGCTCGTCTCGGCGATCGAGGGGACGCTCGCGAAGAACCCGGGCGCACGACCGGCGGACGGCTTCGCGCTCGCGCGCTCGCTCCACGGACGAGCGGCACGACGCTCGCCGCTCGTCGCGATCGGCGCCGCGCTCGTCTTCACCGCCGCCGCGCTCGCCGCGCTGCTCATCACCCGGCGCCCGCCAGCCGGGCCGACCCCTCCCGCCGTCGCGACGATCGCCACGGCGAGCGCCGCCACGCGGGGCAAGGCGCTGACCACGGTCGACGAGGCCTACAAGGCATACCTCCGCGCGGACTTCGACGAGGCGCTCGCCCTCGCGACCCGCGCGACCGAGGAGGGGCCGGACGTCGGGGAAGGCTGGGCCCTCCGCGCGATGGCGGGGATCGCCGTGAACGGGCTCGCCGCCCTGGAGCTCGCGAGAGCGGACGCACGCCGGGCCGTCGAGCGCGCCCCGCGGTCGGCTCTCGCGCTCCTCGCGTCGGCGTCGGTCGCGCCGACTCCGGCCGAGCAGCTCGCGCTCCTCGACCGCGCGGCCGAGGCCGACCCGGGACTCCCGCTCGTCTGGATCTCGCGCTCGCGGACCGCGAGCGAGGCGCACGATGGCGAGAACGCGGTGGCCCACGCGACGCGCGCGATCGGGCTCGCGCCCGGCTCGTCGCTCGGCTGGTCGAACCGCGCGTGGGCCTACGCCGCGAGCGGACGGAACGACCTCGCCCTCCGGGACTACGAGAAGGCGGTCGAGCTCGCCCCGCGGAGCGCGCGCACGCGCTACCTCTGGGCGTCCGCGCTCCGGGACGCGAGACAGTTCGAGCGCGCGCGCGAGGTGCTCGACCGCGCGCACGAGCTCGCGCCGAACGACGCGAAGGTCCTCAGGCTCCGCGGCGACTGCCGCATGCACCTCGGCGACGACGCGGGCGCGATCGCGGACACGACGGCCTCGCTCGCGATCGCACCGGAGGACTCCGACACGTGGCGGATCCGCGCGACGGCCCGCGGGCTGCGCCGGGACCTCCAGGGAGCGATCGACGATGCGACGGCCGCGCTCGAGCGAAACCCGAAGAACGTGAAGGCGCTCAGCATCCGGGCCGACGCGCACGGCGGGCTCAAGCGGTGGCGCGAGTCGGAGGCGGACGCGACCCGGGCGCTCGAGCTCCACCGCGACTACGCCGAGGTGTACTCGATCCGCGGGATCGCCCGCTCGCAGCTGGGCGACCGGAAGGGCGCCCGCTCCGACTTCGAGCGGTTCGTCCAGCTCGCGCCCGACGATCCGCAGGCCCAGGCCGCCCGGGAGTGGCTCGCGGAAGAGCCGAAGTAGCGAGGTATACTCCTCGCCCGCGGAGGGCTCTCATGGGCGAGCGCTTGCTGATCGAAGGCGGCCGCGTCGTCGATCCGTCGCGGAACGTCGACGGGCTGCTCGACGTGCTCATCGAGGACGGCCTCATCCGGGCGCTCGCCCCCGGCCTCGGCGCCTCGTCGAGGGACTACGCGCGCGTGATCGACGCGCGCGGGCTCGTCGTCACGCCCGGCCTCGTGGACATGCACGTCCACCTCCGCGAGCCGGGCAACGAGGAGGAGGAGACGATCGCCTCGGGCTCGGCGGCCGCGGTCGCGGGCGGCTTCACCTCCGTCGCGGCCATGCCGAACACGGACCCCGCGGTCGACAACGAGGCCGCCGCCGAGTTCCAGGTGAACCAGGGCCGCCGCGCCGCAAAGGCGCGCGTCTACCCGATCGGCGCGATCACGAAGGGACGGAAGGGCGAGGAGCTCGCCGAGATGGGCGGCATGGTCCGCGGCGGCGCGGTCGCCTTCTCGGACGACGGCTCGCCCGTCGCGAACGCGGAGATGATGAGGCGCGGCCTCCTCTACGCGAAGATGTTCGACAAGGTGATCATCGACCACGCCGAGGACCCCGACCTCGCCGGCAAGGGCGTCATGCACGCGGGCCTCGTCTCCATGATCCTCGGGCTCGCGGGCAAGTCCTCCGCGTCCGAGGAGGTCATGGTCGCGCGCGACATCACGCTCGCCGAGATCACCGGCGCCAAGCTCCACATCGCGCACGTCTCGACGCGCGGCTCGGTCGAGCTCGTCCGCCGCGCCAAGGCGCGCGGCACGAAGGTCACCTGCGAGGCGGCGCCCCACCACTTCTCGCTGACGGACGAGGCGGTGCGGACGTTCGACCCGAACTTCAAGATGAACCCGCCGCTCCGCACCGCGGACGACGTGCAGGCGATCATCGAGGGCTTGAAGGACGGGACGGTTGACGCGATCGCGTCCGACCACGCGCCCCACTCGCACGAGGCCAAGTCCGTCGAGTTCCAGGACGCGCCGAACGGCGTGCTCGGCCTCGAGACGAACGTCCCGGTCGCGTACACGCGCCTCGTCGAGGAGCGCGGCCTGTCGCTCGCTCGCCTCGTCGAGCTCATGTCGACCGGCCCGGCGAAGATCCTCGGCATCCCGGCCGGGACGCTCGCCCCCGGCAGCGCGGCCGACGTGACCGTGCTCGACGTCGTGACTCCCTGGGTGATCGACGTGAACGACTTCCGGTCGAAGAGCCGCAACTGCCCCTTCGGCGGCTGGTCCGTCCGTGGCCGCGCCGTCTACACGCTCGTCGGCGGCAAGGTCGTCCACGAGCTCGCGCGTGAGGCGGCGAAGGCTCGATGAGGGCGACCGAAGGGAGCACCGCGGTGCCAGGCCGGCCCCGGGTCCTCCTCACGAACGACGACGGCGTCCGCGCGGAGGGGCTCCGCGCGTGCTTCGACGAGCTCTCGAAGATCGCCGACGTGACCGTCGTCGCTCCGACAGAGCAGCGGAGCGGCATGTCGCACTCGATCACGCTCGAGCACCCGCTCCGCGCGCACCCGCTCAAGGACCTGCCGGGCTACATGGTCGATTACTCGCCGGTCGATTGCGTCAAGCTCGCGATCAAGTGCCTCCTCCCGCAGAAGCCCGACCTCGTGGTCTCGGGGATCAACCGCGGGTCGAACGCCGGGCACCTCGTCCACTACTCGGGGACCGTCGCCGCCGCGAAGGAGGCCGTGCTCAACGACGTGCCGGCCGTCGCGTCGAGCCTCTGCGGGTGGAAGGACTGCGACTTCGGGTACGCGGCGCGCGTCACGCGCGAGGTCGTGAAGCGGATCTTGATCGACGGCGAGGCGCTCCCGCCGCGCGTGCTGCTCAACGTCAACGTCCCCAACAAGGCCGAGAAGGACGTGAAGGGCTTCAAGGTCTGCCGGCAGAGCTTGAAGATGTTCCCGGACGACTACGAGCACAGGCTCGATCCGAGAGGGCAGCCTTACTGGTGGTTGACCGGAGTGTTCTCGTTCGAGGGGGCGGTCGAGGAAGACGATTTGACGGCGATCAAGGAAGGCTACGTCGCGCTCACGCCGCTCCAGGTGGATTGGACGCACGAGAAGTCGTTCCGGGAGATGGGGGGATTCACGAAGGGGCTCGCTCCGTGAACGAGCGTGGAGAAGCGTTCGTTTCGTTTGAAAACGCGGCGGCGCAGAGGCGCGGAGGCGCAGAGACGTCATCGACGTTCGTCAGTCCTGGAGCACTCCGAGGTAGCCGCCGATCGAAGGAGTCGTCTGACAGAGAGCGACGTTCTTCGTCGTGATCTGGTCGCCCTCGGGCGTGAGCCGCATTGTGTGGCCGTCGACATGCACGACCATCATGCAGTCAGGGTGATCGCCCCTCATGACGACCGGCGCGTTCTTCACGCGAGCCCGCTGTCGAGCGAGGACGCTGTAGCCGCCGAGCAGCGAGAAGATGATCACGACCACCCCGACCTCGAAGATCGGGAGCTTGCGTTCCTTCATTGAGACCGTCCTCAGTCCGGGAGCACGCCGAGGAATCCGCTCGGCGCGGCCATGGTGGTGTTCGCGATGTTCCGCGTGTTGATCGAGTCGCCGTCGGGCTTGATCCGTTCGACGCGGCCGTCACTCATGACGACCTGCATGCAGTCGGCGTGGTTGCCGCGCATGCTGCCTCGATGCGTCGAGTCCTCCTCGGTCACGAAGCGCGCCTTGTCGCCCGCGATCATGTGGAGGCACTGGCAGTTCGGCGCGATGCCCTTTCGCGTCCAGCCGTAAGAGAGGTCGGTCGCCGCCGTGAGCGCGACCCGCTCGGGCGCGAGAGCGGGCGCGTGGTCCCGGGAGCCGGGACAGACGAAGACGCTCGGGTCGCTCAGGTAGTTGAACTTCACGAGGAGGTTCATGGCCAGGGCCGACGTGTCGCTCGTGTGATCGCCGTCGAGCTGCGAGAGCTTCGTCAGGTGCGGGAAGAACCGCTTGTCGTCCGCGTATTGCATGGCGGCCAGGCCGATCTTCTGGAGGTTGCTCGCGCAGACCACGTGCTCCTTCTTCGCCCTCCCGCGCTCGCGCGCGAAGGCGGCGTAGCCGGCGACGAGCGCGACGATGACGACGAGGAGCCCGATCTCGAAGCTCGGTCTCCTCCGCTCGCCCTCGTCGGTCATGCTCCTCCGTCCTACACCGGAGTCTGGCCGCGGTTCAGTCGGGGAGCACGCCCACGAAGCCGTCGCTCGTGAAGGGCTTCGAGCAGCCCGCGATCGTGTGCGTGGAGACGGGCTCGCTCCGGGGAGTGATGCGGACGACGTGGGAGTCGAGACACACCCCCAGGATCGCGGAGGCGTGGTTGCCGCGGAGCGGACCGGTGCGCAGAGGCATGTCGTCGAGCTCGAGGACGCGCCGCGACCGGTCCGCGAAGACGATGTGCGTGCTCATCGAGCTGTTCCCGAGCCCGCGCCGGGTGTAGCCGTAGGAGAGGTCGCGGGCCACCGTGAGAAGCTGCAGCCTCGGCGCCTCGTTCGCGTGCTCGTCGGACGTGGCGGGGCAGATGAACTGCTCGGGGAGCGCGTAGTCGTACTTCACGAGGAGCCGCGCCGCGAAGGACGCCTCGTCGCTCTCGAGCCCGCCGCCGAGCTTCGAGAGCGGCAGCCTTCGAGGGAAGAGTCGCTTGTCGTCCGCGTACTGGATGCACGCGAGCCCGACGGCCCGGAGCACGTTCGCGCACTTCTTCTCGTCGTGGACCGAGCGAGCGAGGCTGCCCCGGCAAGCCGCGAGCGAGGCGGTGAACGTGGCGATGACGATGAGGACGAGGACCTCGAGACGGCCGAGCCCGCGCGTACGGATCATCAGTCCGGAAGCACTCCCATGAAACCGTCGCACTCGTGGTTGCTCCCGGTGCCCGCGATCGTGTGCGTCGAGACTCTCTCGCTCTCGGGCGTGACGCGAACCGTGTGGGCGTCGACGCAGACGGCCAGGATCGCGGAAGCGTGATTGCCGCGGAGCGCCCCGCTCCGGAGAGGCATCTCGTCCAGCTCGAGCACGTGTCGCGACCGATCGGCGAAGAGCATGTTCGTGCTCATGGAGCCCGACGTGAGACCGCGGCGCGCGTAACCGTAGGAGAGGTCGCGCGCGACGGTGAGCGGCTGGGACCTCGGCGCCCCGGTCCCCGGCTCGTCGTTCGCGGAGGGGCAGATGAGCTGCTCGGGGAGCGCGTAGTCGTACTTCACGAGGAGCCGCGCGGCGAACGACGCCTCGTCGCTCTCGACGCCGCCCGCGAGCTTCGAGATCCGGATCGAGTGCGGGAAGAAGCGCTTGTCGTCGGAGTACTCGACGCACGCCATGCCGAGGGCGCGGAGGCCGTTCGTGCACTTCTTCTCGTCGTGGATCACGCGGCCGAGCTTGTTCCGCGCCGCCGCGAGCGAGACCGTGAACGTGGCGACGACGATGAGGACGAGGACCTCGAGGCGGCCGAGCCCGCGCGCGCGCATCACCGGTCTCCGAGCACGCCCATGAAGCCGTCCGAGTCGAGGGCCCGCGACGTGGTGGCCGCGATCGTGTTCGTGGAGACCGGGTCGCTCTCGGGCGTGATGCGCCGGGTGCGAGCGTCCACGCACACGACCAGGATCGCGGAGGAGTGGTTGCCGCGGAGCGGCCCGGCGCGCTTCGGCGCCTCCTCCAGCTCGACGATGCGCCGCGACCGGTCCGCGAAGACCATGCGCGTGCTCCTCGAGCCCTGCGTGAGGCCGAACCGCGTGTAGCCGTACGAGAGGTCGTGCGCGATCGCGAGCGGTTGCCTCTTCGGCGCCTCGCTCGCGCGTTCGTCGCACGTGGACGGGCAGATGAACTGCTCGGGGAGCGCGTAGTCGTACCTCACGAGGAGCCCCGCGGCGAAGGACGCCTCGTCGCTCTCCACGCCGCCCGCGAGCTTCGGGATCGGAGGCGAGTGCGGGAAGAACCGCTTGTCGTCCACGTAGTTGATGCACGCCATGCCGAGCGAGCGGAGGACGTTCGAGCACTTCTTCTCGTCGTGGATCGAGCGGACGAGCCGGTTCCTCGCGGCGAGGAGCGAGACGGCGAACGAGGCCACCACGAGCAGCACCACGACCTCGAGACGGGTGAGCCCGCGCGCGCGCGCCATTCTGCTCCCTACACGCGAGACCGCCTCCGGTTCACCTCGAGGACGACGACTCCGAGGACGGCCATAACGCTCACGGCCACACCGAGCTTGGCGAACGGCGCGTGGTGCTCGAAGACGACCCGCTTCTTGCCGGGGCCGAGCGACACCGCGCGGAACATCAGTTCCGCCGGGTAGACCGGCGCGGGGACGCCGTCCACGGTCGCCTCCCAGCCGCGGCCGAACCCTTCGCGGACGACGAGCCAGCCGGGCCCCTCGGCCTCGAGCTCGAAGCGGGTGGGCTCGAACTTCGAGACGAGCCTCGCGGCCCGCGCGGGCTGCTCCGTGCCGGAGGGTGCGGCCGTCGCCGGTGCTTCGATGACGAGCGTCGCGTCGGTTCGCACGCGGAGAGCTTCACGCGCCTCTCTCCAACCTTCGACGAGCTTCGCGCGTCCGAAGACGCCGGCCCACGGCGGCGCGTCGCGGAGACGCACGAGCACGCGCTCGCCGAGCGGCGCGACGACGTCGCCCGCGACCTTCTCCTCGACGGTCGCGAGGACGTAGCGCGCGCCGAGCTGCGCGTAGGCGCGCTCGGGGGAGAGGCGGCCCGCCTTCACGAGCTCGGCGTCGAGCGCCGCGAGCGCGAGCGGCCGGAGCGGCTCGTTCGAGAGGAAGCCCCACTGGGAGCGCACTCCGTCGCCCATGCCCGTGTCCGGGTCGAGACCCTGCGCGAGCTCGAAGGGGCGAGAGGCCGTCTCCTTCGCGCGCTCGATCTCGCTCGGAGTCGGCGCGCGCGCCGCGGGCGTCGAGAAGACGCGCGCCGGCACGCCGTCCTTCTGCTCGAGGTCGCGGAGGACCAGGGCGGCGGGCTGCGGCGGATCGAGGAGCGCACGCGGCGCCGTGGGGATCGCGGGCCTGAGAGCGATCGCGAGGTCGAGGACCGCGAGCGCGACGAGCGCGAGTCGGATCCGCCGCTCGACGCGGCCCTTCCAGACCACGGCCACCGCTCCGAGCGCGAAG
>CAZYLP010000402.1:0-8019 GCA_964648345.1 uncultured Planctomycetota bacterium | reverse complement strand
TCGAGTCCTCGCCGGGGATCTACGCCGCGGCCGAGCTCGGCCTCGGCGGTCGCCCGCTCTACCAGAAGCTCTTCCCGAGCGGCTGGCCCACGACCCGCGAGTTCCGGAAGATGGCCCTCGAGGACGGCGAGGCCGCCTTCGCGGACTCGATCGGCGCGATCATGGCGTCCGGCCTCGGCGTCCCGCTCGAGGTCAGCACGTACGAGCGCTGGAAGCTCCAGGACCGCCAGAACACCGAGGGCGGCAAGGCGCCCGGCACGGTGGCCGCGCACCTCGCCCAGCGCTGGGATGCGTTCCGCCAGGTCTCGGGTCTCCAGGAGAAGCCCGACACCTTCAACCCGACGTTCCTCCCCTACCGCCGCGGCGACCCGATCCCCGAGAAGCCGTTCGAGGAGTCGAAGCCCTGGACGTGGGGCTGGCAGACGAAGGGCCAGGACACGGCGATCACGCTCGACGCGGTCGGCCTCGCGATGTACGCGTACACGCTCTTCGCCGACCAGCAGCTCACGCTCGAGCACAAGGTCGAGGTCGCCGGCACGACGAACACCTTCGCGGGCCGCACCGACGTGGACGGCTTCCTCGCCCTCGTCGCGCTCGAGTGCGCGACGGCCCAGCTCCGCGAGCTCCGCGACAAGCTCTGCATGGACGCGAAGGGCGGCCCCGGCGGCAAGGCGATCCTCGGCCCGGTGCCGAAGAACTACGACCAGAAGATCGACCGCGGCGAGGGCCTCCACTGCTTCTTCCCGCACGGCATCGCGGCGACGGTGAACCGCGCGACGGCGACCTACGACCTCGGCACGGCCGCCGTCGACTCGAAGATGCGCCTGTTCGACCAGGCGGCGCTCATCCTCGGCCTCTGCCAGCTCGCGAAGACCTCGTCGAGCGCCACGGGCGCGGGCCGCTTCTTCGCGAAGGACAAGAAGGGCGCCGCGTTCGACCCGCTGACGACGCAGGACGCGATCGAGGTCGCGATCTTCGTGACGCGCTCGCTCCGCTTCGTGAGCTGGAACCCGCGCAACCGCGGATGCGTCTCGAGCTTCTCGACGTGGGACGCGGGCCACGGCAACACCATCCGCGTCGAGGACGCCGGGCTCCTCCTCCTCGCGCTCGAGCAGTTCCTCTCGCTCAAGGGCGGCGACAAGAACCCGGCCCTCGCGGCGGCGCAGAAGGACATGGCCCTCGTCGTCGATCGCGTGACGACGTTCCTCCTCAACGTCCAGAAGACGAGCAAGCCGCCGCTCACCGGCTTCTGCGACACCTACAACCTCACCGACGAGAGCGCCGCGGACGTGAAGAACGGCGAGGAGCGCCGCTCCCTCCTCGCGCAGGGTCTCGTCGTGCGCGGCCTCCTCGCGGCGAAGCGGGCCTCGGACCTCCCCGCGTACGTCGGCCCCAACATCCAGAAGCACCCCGAGGCGAAGGACCACGCCGTGCTGGTCCTCCGCTGGCTCGAGGAGAAGCGCTGGGACAAGGCGCGCCGTGCCTACGTCGACGAGGTGAAGAGCGCGAAGGCGCGCGCGCTCGACGCGGCCGCGATCCTGGGCGGCCTCCGCGACATGGCGCTCGACACCGGGGACGCGCGCTACCTCCTCCGCTACAAGACCTACCTCGGGACGCTCCGCACGCGCGGCCTCATCCTCGCGGAGACGAACCGTGCCCGCACGGCCTTCGCCGGCGGAGACGGGCCGCAGCCCGGGTCGCTCAAGACGCCGGCCGAGGCGGGCCGCGCGCCGGTGATCGCCGCCGAGGTGAACATCCCTTAGACATGACCGCGTTCGCCCTGTCGCTCGTCATCCCGGCCTACGACGAGGCGCAGCGGTTGCGGAGCACGCTCGGCCGCATCGACGCGTTCCTGCGGGCGCCGCCGCGCGGGCCCATCGAGTGCGTCCTCGTCGACGACGGGAGCCGCGACAAGACGCTCGAGATCATGCGCGAGTTCGCCGCGGGCCGCGACGACGTCCAGGTCGTCGCGAACGCGCATCGAGGCAAGGCGTTCGCCGTGCGCGCGGGCATGCTCGCCGCCGGCGGCGACGTCGTCTTCTTCTCGGACGCGGACCTCTCGACGCCCCTCGACGAGTCGCGGCGCCTCCTGCGCGCCCTCGAGCTCGGCGCGAAGGTCGCGATCGGCTCGCGCGAGGGGACGGGCGCTCGCCGCCAGGACGAGCCGTTCTACCGGCACTTCATGGGGCGCGGCTTCAACTTCCTGGTCCAGCTCCTCCTCGTCCCGGGCGTCCGCGACACGCAGTGCGGCTTCAAGATGTTCACGCGCGAGGCCGCGCGCGCGATCTTCTCGCGGCTCAAGCGCTACGGCCCGGACGCACCGGTGATACAGGGGCCCATGGTCACCGCCTTCGACGTCGAGGTGCTCTTCCTCGCGCGGAAGCTCGGCTTCAAGATCTCCGAGGTGCCCGTCCTCTGGAAGCACGAGGCCGGCTCGAAGGTGCGCCCGATCGTGGACGCGCTGCGCATGGGCCGCGACGTCGGCCTCGTCAAGTGGAACGACTGGCGCGGCCTCTACGGGCACGCCCCGGAGGCAGACAGGGCGACCGGAGGGAGCGCCGCGGTGCCATGAGCCAGCTCGAGCTCGTCGCCTACCACTGCCCCCAGTGCGGCGGGAACGTCAAGATCGACTCGCTCGTCGCGAACGTGAAGTGCCTCCACTGCGACTGCGTCCTCAAGGTGGAGCCCAAGCGCGCCGACCCGTCGGAGAAGAAGCCCAGGTCCCGGGGCGCCGACAAGCCGCCCCCCTTCCTGCCGCCGCGCGAGCCCACCGTCGTCACGAAGGAGCTCGGACGCTACGACGTGACGCTCCTCCGCCAGTCGATCACGGAGACGGCGGGCGAGGCGATGGTGTGGGTGCCGCTCGACGAGAAGCGCGCCGGCGTCTACCTCGTCCGCGTCGTCGAGGAGGGGAAGGGCAGCTCGGCCAAGCCCGTCCCCGGACCGCTCGGCGAGATCGCGCTCGCCATGACCAGGAGCCTCCGCGAGCGGCGCGACCCGGGCCTCGCGGTCAAGGCCGCGCTCCGCGCGCTCGAGGCGAGCCGCGCGCCCGGGATGCTCGAGGCCTTCGCGGGCGTCTTCGACTCCGACCGGAGCGAGCTCGTCACCCTCAACGCGGGCGTCAACGGCGTCCTCGTCCACGCGAGCGTCGAGGAGGGCCGAACGATGAGCGGGAGCTGGGATCGCGGCTCGCTCGACCGGCGGCAGCTCCGCACGAACAACCAGGACGCCTTCGCGAACCGCTCGCCGACTCACCTCGCGCGCGGCGACGTGCTCGTCGTCTCGAGCCTCGGGGAGCGGCGCTCGATCCACGAGGCGCTCGACAAGCACTGGAACGCGGACAGCCTCGAGATCGCGCGCGCGGTGCACACGGCCTACTGGGACGAGCGGATCAACTCGTGGGACGCGCACGTCCCGCCCGTGGGCGACGTCCTCATCATCGGCGTCCGCGTCCGCGGCAACTCCGAGATCCGCTCCGCGCCGGACGTGCCGCTGACCGTGAAGAGCTTCCGCTCCAAGCTCTTCGACATCGCGATCGCGCCCGCCGAGGGAGCGTTCGTCGACTGGCGTCCGCTCCACTCGAACCGGCACCAGCTCGTCTGGCTCGAGGGTCCGGGCGTGACCCGGGAGGCCGGCGAGAAGATCGTCGCCGCCGCGCTCGAGGTCTCGGACGGACAGACGGGCGACAACGACAACCCGCGCCGAGCGGGCCGCGACGCCGGGATCCCGGGCGGCGTGAAGGCGCTCGTGATCCAGGTGCACGACGTGCACGGGAAGCTCTCCTACTGGACCCGCCACTGGAAGTCGGGCTTCACGCTCGGGACGCGGAGCGACCGCACGCCCACGCACCAGCAGTTCGACGAGGGCGGCGACTCGTGGCCGCGCGACGGCGGGCGGCTCCTCGTCCCGGGCGAGCTCCCGATCACGAAGGCCTTCGCGCACCTCGACCAGCTCCCCTACCACTGGCAGGGAGGCAAGGCGTCGTGCCTCTACGAGCTCTGCAAGGACCACGAGGACTTCGCGGCCAGCGAGAGCTTCGTGAAGGCGGCGGCCGTCGCCGCGCGCCGCGACGACCCGAACGCGAGCCTGAACGGCCTCGGAGCGGTGACGCGGCTCCCCGAGTGACGCCGCGCTACCAGCGGATGGGCGTGAACGTCATCGAGTTCATCGTGTTGTTGAAGATCCAGTTCGACATCATCTGCTGGGTCATGAGCGTCGTCGTCTGCGCCTGCCGCCGCTGAGCGCGGATCGTGTCCCAGGCCTGGCGCTCCTTCCGCAGGAGCCGGTCGATCTCGTCGCCGCCGCGGCCGTCGTCGGCCGGGATCGGGAAGCTCTCGGGCGAGTTGTTCCTGAGGAAGCTCGCGCCGTCGCGGCGGATCTGGTAGCGGAGGTCCTCGTCGCCGTTCTTCCACTTCGCGCACAGGTCGGCCCAGAAGCCGGGGATCGAGACGCAGAAGTCGCGGAACTCGGGCCGGTTCTTCATGTCCTTCACGATCGGGTCGATCACCGAGTCCTTGTGGATGTCCTCGCGCCGAAGACGCTCACGAAGAGCGAGTCGTCCGCCTCCATGGCGGGCTGGATCCCCTCGCTCGCGTCCGGGAGCCGCTCGAGCTTGTCGTAGAAGGTCGCGGCGAGCTCCTTCGCGGCGGCGTCGAGGCCGCCCGCCTTGAAGCGGCGCCAGCCGTCGCGCACGAGCGAGAGGTCGAAGAGACCCTCGTAGGTGAGCCAGTCCATGAGGACGTCCTCGGGCGCGAGGTCGGCGGGCTGCGCCGCGCGGTCGAGGAGCTCGCGCGTCGGACGGTCGCACCCGCCGTAGAACTTCCGCGCCGCCTCGCGGTAAGAGGCGTTCCGCTTCGAGCGGAGCCAGGTGCGGACGCGCGTCTCGGCGTCGCCCGAGACGAGCGCGTCCTCGCCGAGCTCCTTCTTGAGCTCGGGCGAGCGGAGGAGGCGCTGCGCCTCGCCGACGAGCTTGCCCTCGAGGTACCAGACATCCGCTTCGCGGCGGAGGAGCGAGCGGCCCGGACGGCCGGCCTCCCGCTCGCTGACCTGGCGGTCGCTCGGGACGGGCGCGTCGCTCGCGGCCCGCTTCCCGGACTTCGGGACCTCGCCCGGCCGGTCGCCATCCTGCGCCCGGACGGGCGCCGCCACGGCGGCGAGCAGAGTCGCCGCCAGGAGAAGCTCGGACTTCACGTTCACTCTCCCCGGAGGTTCGATCGACGCGAGAGCCTAGCAAAGGCGAGGAAGTACCACTTCAGGTAGGACGGGAGCCACGCCCACATCCTGAAGCGCGACTCGCCGGCCGTTCGGTCGCGCCAGATCGAGGGCACCTCCCCGATCCTGAAGCCCGCGCGCCAGGCCTTCACCGTGATCTCGAGCGAGAGCTCGAAGCCGCCCTTCGACTCCACGGGGATCGCGCGGAGGACCTTCGCGCGGTACATGCGGAACGCGTTCGTCGCGTCGCGCGTCGGGAAGCCGACGAGCGCGTGGAGGCTCACGCCCGCGAGGCGAGAGAGGAAGCTCTTGAGCTTCGGGCCGCCGAGCTGGGCGCCGCCGCGCATGTAGCGCGAGCCGCACACGAGGTCGTAGCCCCCCTCCTCGATGAGGCGGTACATCTCGTCCACCTTGATGAGGTCGTCCGAGAGGTCGGCCATGACGACGAGGCAGACGCCGTCGTCGGGGACGGCCTGGAAGCCCTTCTTGATCGCGTTGATGACGCCGCGCCCGAGGTCGTTCTTCAGCAACTTCACGTCGGGATGCTTCGGGAGCAGCTTCTCGACGACCGGGACGGTCGGGTCGTCGTCCTTGTCGTAGACGATGAGCGTCGTGTGCGGCGTCTTGATCTTGGCCCGGAGCTCGTCGAGCGTGCGCTCGATGTTGTCCTGCTCGTGGTAGACGGGGCAGACGATCGTGAGGGGAGAGGACACGGGCGGTGAGTGTATCCTCCCTGCGTGGCCGGCAACATCGACGAGGTCCACGCCCGCGAGCGTCCAGCCGAGCATCGATGCCCCTTCTGTCACGACCACCTCGCGGAGAGCACCGAGTTCTGGATGTGCCCCCGTTGTGCCACGCGTCTTCACGCGACGTGCGCGCGCGATCTCGTCAGATGCACGACTCTCGGCTGCGGCGCGACCGTCCGCGAACCTCCGGGCGCGCGTCTCGAGCACGGCGAGCACATGCCCTACCGGCCGCCGCTCGACCTCGCGCGCGAGGCACACCGCGAACCGCCCCCGCTCGAGTCGGTCCGCGCGCACGCACTGCGCACGCTCTGGAAGTCCGGAGCCTTGCTCGTGCTGAGTGCCATGGCGGCCTTGCTCGCCGTGGCTTGCTTCCTCTCGTTCCCGCACACGATCAACCCGGCCGCCGTCGTGGTCGGTGTCGTGTGCGCCCTCGTAGCGGTCGGAGGGGGAGCTTTCGGAGTGGGCGTCAGCGCGATCGCCCTCTTCGTGCTGGCCACGGGACGGGAAAACGCGACGCTCCTCTCGGTCTTCGGACCACGACGGCGACCCGACTCGACCTACGACTGACATGGGAGGCCACTTGACCTGATGGCGTCGTCGGCGTTCCCTTTTTCCACGCTGAAGGCGCCGAAACTGGCCGCGCCGAGAGCGCGCCGAACTGTCGTTCGAGCGCTCTCGGCGCGATTGACCTCGGTTGCGGTTAGACCGCGACGCGCTGGCAACGCCAACCGAGGCTGGTCGCCGCGAGAGGCGACGATCGAAGATCGGCGGCCTCTCGCGACGGCCGACTTCGGCGTCTTCGGCGTTGAAAACGGTTCTCGCGATCACGTCATTCGACGAGTGCCGTGATCCGGCGCGACGGATCAGCCCGCGTCGCCCGTCGCGAAGAAGACCTTGCCCCGCCCGAAGACGTTCCAGACGTCCGCGATGTGGGTCCCCGCGCGCGTCTTCTGCGTGAGCCCCTTCGACCCGAGCTTCTTGTAGGCATCGTGGTCGGTGCAGACGATCACGGCGTCCGCCTTCTTCAAGATCTCGTCGAGATCGCCCGGCATCACGTACGGGTCGTGCTTGAGCACCGCCGCCCCGCGGCGGCCGAGGATCTTGACCGCCTTGTAGGAGAGCGAGTTTCGCGTGTCGTCGATCTCGCGCTTGAAGGCGAGGCCGAGGACGGCGACGACCTTGTTCTCGAGCGAGCCCATGCGCTTGGCGAGCCCCTCGATGAGGTAAGCGGGGACGCTCTCGTTGATCTTCCACGCCGTGGTGAGGAGGTCGGGATACGGCGTCCGCTCGACGAGGAAGAAGCCGTCCTTGTAGAGGCAGGGGCCGCCCGTCATGCCCGGGCGCTTGAGACCGGCGCGCTTGTAGCCCTTGTTCACGAGCTCGACCAGCTCGTGGATGTCGCGGTCGAACATGTCCGCGATCATCATGAACTCGTTGCCGATCGCGAAGTCGATGTAGCGGTAGACGTTGCAGAACAGCTTGCCGATCTCGGCGGAGCGCGCGTCGGTGCCGATCACGGGGCCCGTGAGGCCCTCGAAGAACGCCACGGCGCGCTCGCGCGAGGAGCCGTCGATGCCGCCGACGATCTGAGGGATCTCGGGGAGCTCTTCCAGCGTCTTGCCCTCGGCGATGCGCTCGGGGCAGAAGGCGAGCGAGATCCCCTCGACGCCCCACTCCTTCAACTTCCGCGCGACGAACTCGGTCGTGCCCGGCACGACCGTCGAACGCAGGATCACGAGCTGGCCCTTCCTCAGGTGCGGCCGGAAGCTGAGGAAGATCCTCTCGATCGCGTTGAACTCGGGGTTCAGGTGCTCGTCGACGGGAGTGCCGAGCGTGACGATCACCGTCTGCACGCCCGAGATGACGCCCACGTCCGTCGTCGGCTTGAAGCGCGTGCCCGTGTGCTCGTCGAGGAGCGGCTGGGCGCCGTTCTCCATGAAGGGCATGAGCTTCGTCCGCAGCGTGGCGATGCGCTTCTCGTCCACGTCGATCCCGTGGACGGTCATGCCCTTCGCGGCGAGGTAGAGCGCGAGCGGGAGCCCGACCCGGCCCACGCCGACGA
>CAZYLP010000401.1:0-8041 GCA_964648345.1 uncultured Planctomycetota bacterium | reverse complement strand
AGCCGTCGGAGGAGCGGTCGACCGGCGCACGGACGTCTTCTCGCTCGGCGTCATGCTCTTCGAGGCCGTCTCGGGCCGGCTCCCCTGGAACCCGGAGCGTCTCGCGAAGCTCTACGCGGGCGGCCTCGTCGAGCTCCCCGAGCTCAAGCGCGGCGACGCGCGCCTCGCGGCGATCATCGAGCGCGCGACCCGGCCTCGCGTCGAGGGCCGCTTCGAGTCGGCGGAGGCCTTCGCGAAGGAGCTCGATGCGTGGCTCGTCGGGAGCGTGCCGTCGTCGAGCCGCCTCGGGACCCGGATCGTCGCGCGGCTCCGCAACTTGCCGCGCGTCGTCGAGCTCGTCGCGGCCGCGAGCGTAGGCGCGTTCTTGATGTCGCTCGTCCTCCTCAAGGCGCTGAGATAAGCTCCCTCGACGAAGGGGGAGATCATGAAGATCGGAGTCGTCACGTGCGTCCTCGCCGCGGTGCTCGCGTCCGGCTGCGCGACGAAGCAGGAGCTCAACATCACGACGGATCCGCCGGGGGCGAACATCACGCTCATCCGGCTCGTCGAGTACACGAAGCACCAGGACGCGACCGTCGTCGAGACCAAGAACGAGGTCACGATCGAGGAGCAGAAGCCCGAGTCGATCGGCATGTCGCCCGTCGAGGGCTACAAGTTCAAGCCGTTCTTCACGGGCTGGGTCCGCGCCGGGCTCTACAAGTGGCAGTGGACCCGCCACTGCAAGAGCGCCAAGATCCTCGCCGAGAAGGACGGCATGAACGCGGAGACGCTCGTCACGTTCAACCAGGACCACGACCCCGTGTCCGTCGTCCTCAAGCTCGAGCAGAAGCCGGCGAAGCCGCCCGAAGCGCCGAAGTAGTCGCCGAGCCACCGTCCCTGCGTGCCCGGGGAAGAGCGCTCCGGGCCCCATGCCCACCGGTCGGCGCGCGGACGACGACCGCGCACGGACTTACCTCTGGACCAGAGTGTGCACTCCCTGCCCAGCAGCGCGCGGCGCCATGGGAATCTCGAAACGGAAAGGGAATGCGCAGATGACGAAGACGAACGGACGAGCTCTCTCCTCGACGTGCCGGGCCTCGAGGCTCTCCCGGACTCCGAGGCGCGGGCGTCGAACGGTGGGTTCGGGTGGATCGCCGCGATCACGGTCGCGAGCGCCGCGTGGAGCGTCTACACGTACTTCAACCCGAGGAGCTCGGGTAGCACCGGCGGCTCATGCCCGGCTCCGAGCTACAGCGGCGGCTCGTGGTGAGCGCCGGCTGCATGAGCTCGACGACCGCGCTTCACATCAACTCGACGACGATGTCCGAGCTCGTGTTCTCCGGCACCAGCGGCTGAACCTCGGCCGCGAGCTCCTGCACCGAGTAAGGCCGGGCGAGGTCGAAGCGGACCCACCGGCCGTTCTCGTGCTGCGAGTCGATGATGAGCTGCTTCGAGTTCGCGATCCGCCACCCCGCCTTCGTGGGCGTGTGGCCGCAGAGCACCATGTTCACGCCCATGCGCTCGGTGAACTGCTTGATCGTCGCCTCCTCGAAGTCGCGGCCCTCGACCATGGCCTTGATCGGGCCGCACTCGGCGAGCGACTTCTCGGCGCTCGTCTTGGTCAGGTACTCCTGAGAGAGCGACGGGATGAACGGCTTCTTGGGCGTCGAGTGCGTCATCAAGATGCCGTTCGGCGCGAAGATGGCGACCGGCATGTCGAAGACGAACTTCTTGTAGGCGTTCGCGACCTCCTCGTGGCGCCCCTGGTACATGTAGGCGAGGCCCTTGTAGAGGAAGCGGTTCAGGAACTTGCCCCCCTTCACGAGCTCGCGGTCGAGCGAGAAGGCGAGGTCGTGGTTGCCGAGGAGGTAGTAGACCCGCTTCGGCCAGCGGGCCATGAGCTTCAAGGCCTCGAGGATCGCGACGAAGGAGAGGTCGCGTTGATCCGCGGTGATGATCCGCGAGTGGATGATCTCCTGGATCACGAGGATCCGGTCGGGGTTGTTGTCGAGGTCCGCGACGGCGGCGAAGCGGCGGAGGTTCTCGACGCTCCCGTGCAGGTCGCCCGTGAGGAAGAGGTCGCCCTCGCGCGGCAGGAAGACGGCGCGGCCCTTCACGCGGGCGTCGCCTTCGCGCGCCTTCGTGGCCGCCTTGATGGCTTCGAGCGCCTCGTCGGCGGAGCCGGTGCGAGCGCGCTTGTTGACCGCCGCCGTGGCGAGCTTCTTGATCTCGCCGACCGCAGCCTTCTGCGTGTCGTCGAGCGGGGCGAGGTCGATCCGCCGCGCGTCCTCGATGAGCTTCGCCTGCACCTCGGGCGCGCCGGCCGCGAGGTTGAACCCGCGCGCGACCTCGAGGGCGTCGCCGAACCGCTTCTTGTCGAGGAGGAGCGTCACGAGCGCGGAGGCGGCGCCGTTGATCTTGTCGTCGCCGAGCTCGAACTCGCGGGCGCACTTCAAAGCGATGTGCGGGAGCCCGGCCGCGAGGTCCACACGGTACGCGCGCTCGCCCACGCTCTTCGACTGAGCCTTCGAGAGCCGCAAGGCCTTCACGGTGCGGCGGGCGCTCTCGTACTCGGACACGCCCAAGAGCATAGCGCGGGCCAGCGCCTGTCGCCCGGGCGTGGTAGATTCGCGCCGTGCGCTGGTTCCAGACCATCGCCGGGCATGCCCGGGCCAAGGAGATCCTCGCGCGCGCGATCGAGCGCGACCGCGTGCCGCCCGCCCTCCTCGTGACGGGGCGCGATGGCGTCGGCCGCTGCCTCGTCGCGACCGAGCTGGCGAAGGCGATCAACTGCCGGCAGCCCCCCCCCAACCTCCCCCGCGAAGCGGGGGGAGCTGGGGGGGAGCTGCCGTGCGGCGTCTGCGTCCCGTGCGCCAAGATCGCCTCGGGCACGCACCCGGACTTCGTGCGGGTCGAGCTCGAGGATGGCAAGTCCGAGATCAGCATCGCCCAGGTCCGCGCGCTCATCGACGAGCTCGCCCTGGCGCCGGTCGAGGCGAAGAAGCGCGTCTTCATCATCGACCACGCCGAGCTCATGAACGACAACGCGCAGGACGCGCTCTTGAAGTCGCTCGAGGAGCCGCCCGCGCGCTCGCATCTGATCCTCGTCGCGCGTCACGAGTCCGCGCTCCTCCGCACGATCCAGTCGCGCTGCTTCCTCCTCGCGCTCGGCGAGCTCGACGTCGAGGAGACGACGAAGGTCCTCCTCGCCAAGGGAGTCGAGGCCGGCGAGGCACGCCTCCGCGCCGCGTGGAGCGGCGGCAGCCCGGGCGTCGCTCTCCGCGAGCGGCACCTCGACCGCGTCGAGTCGGCCCGCAAGCTCGTCGAGGCGCTCGCGGGCGGCGAGGCCCAGAAGAACCCGCTCGCCGTCGCGGCCGACCTCATCGCGCGCGCGGCGCCCAAGAACGTCGAGCCGTCCGTCCGGCGCGAGGGAGCGCTCGACGTGACGGACCTCCTCGGACGCGTGCTCCGCGACGCGCTCGCCCGCGCGACCTCCCCTGAAGCACGGCTGCTGTCGGGAGCGGACCCGAAGTCGGCCGAGCGGCTCGCCAGGGCGGGCGCCGACCGCATCGCCTCCGCGATCGACTCCGTGCAGAAGACGGAGGAGGCGATCGCCAACAACCAGAACGTCAACCTCGCGCTCGAGGGGCTCGTGCTCGACGTATCGGCAGCACTCGAGACCCGGGAGGTCGGTCAGCACCGATATGAGCCCACCCTTGGCCGATAGCGAAGAGCAGGAGCAGATCGACAAGATCCGCAGCATGGTGCGCGACGACCCGCGCTACCCGTTCGACGCGTACATCTTTCTGTTCCAGGCGCTCGAGTTCACGACCTCGCGCGTCGTCGGCGAGAAGAGGCACGTCGCGGGGAAGGAGCTCCTCGAGGGGATCCGCCGCTTCGCGATCGACGCCTTCGGGCCGCTCACGCTCATGGTCTTCAAGCACTGGGGCGTCCGCCGCACCGAGGACTTCGGCGAGATGGTCTGGAACCTCGTCGAGCGCGAGCTCATGGGGAAGACGCCCGAGGACCGCAAGGAAGACTTCGCGGACGGCTACGCGTTCTCGGACGCCTTCGCGCCGGAGCGGCTCCTCCCGCAGACGCTCAACCCGAAGGAGCTCGCCCCGCCGCCCCGGCTCGCGCATCGAGAGCTGCCCCGCGCGGCGCGCGCGACCGGCGAGAAGGAGTAGGCGCGGGTGGCGCCCAGCGATGGATGATGAGGGGGCGGCGAGCGCCTCCGCGCGCCGCCGGCAGCACACCCTCCGCGTCACCTTCGTCGCGGCCGTCGTCCTCGCCGCGCTCGCGCTCGGCTACTACCTGGCCGACGTCCTGAACCCGTTCCTCATCTCGCTCCTCATCGCGTACGTCCTGAACCCGCTCGTCGAGCAGGCCGAGCGCCGCGGCGTCCGGCGCGCGTTCGCCGTGAGCGTCCTCTTCGGCGCGCTCCTCCTCGGCCTCGGCTCCGCGCTCGTCCTCGGCGGCGTCACCGCGGCGGACCACCTCGAGGACGTCCGCCTCGAGCTCGCCGGCGAGCGCGCCTTCGACGAGAAGAGCCCGGGCGACCAGGAACGCCTGAACGACCTCCGGACGAAGCAGGACCCGCGCCTCAAGAAGGACGAGCAGGGCCGCTGGTACCTCGACGAGGACTTCGACGGCAAGCGCGACGTCGGCATCATCGAGGCGATCACGGTGAACCTGACCCCGCGCCTGCGGTCGATCCCCCAGGGCTGGATCGGCTCGGTCGGCAAGGCCCTCGAGGCCCAGACCGCCGAGGCGCTCGCGGTGGGCGTCCAGGCGTCCAAGGGGCTCCAGGCGTTCATCTCGCAGCTCTGGAACCTCTTCGGCTACGTCTTCCTCGTCCCGCTGTACACGTTCTTCCTGCTCCTCGCGCTCTCGGACATCCAGCGCGCCGCGGCGTCTCACCTCCCCGGCCTCTACCGCGAGCGGATCATCTCGATCGCGACGCGCCTCGACCGCTCGCTCGCGGCCTTCTTCCGCGGGCGGCTCCTCATCGCCCTCGCGCGGGGCCTCCTCACGTGGCTCGGGCTCTGGCTCCTCGGCGTCCGCTTCTCGTTCTTCGTCGGCATGGTCGCGGGCGTCCTCTCGGTGATCCCCTTCCTGAGCTTCATCGTCGGCGGCCTCCTCGCCGTCGCGTTCGCCTACGAGCCCTCGTCCTGGGGCATGCGCTGCGTCGGGGTCCTCATCGTCTTCTCGATCACCGAGGGCGGCGAGGCGGTCTTCTACCCCTGGCTCATGGGGAAGAACGTGGGCCTCCACCCGCTCGCGCTCATCCTCTCCGTCTTCTGCTTCGGGCGCCTCTTCGGGCTCTTCGGCGTCCTCCTCGCGGTCCCGTTCGCGTGCGTCGTGAAGATCCTGTTCCAGGAGTTCGTGCTCCCCGAGATCCGCGCCCTCGCCGCGGAGGTGCCCGAGCCGGCGCCCGCGCCGCCACCGGCGGAAGCCCGTGCCCCCGCGCCCTAGCCTCCGCGCGGTCCTCGAGCGCGTCGCCGCCTCCGACGAGGATCGCGCCGCGCGGATCGCGGCCGACCCGCTCGGGCTCGTCCACCGTTACACGGGCGCGCGCGAGCAGGAGGTCGTCGGCCTCTACTGCGCGGCCATGGCGTACGGGCGCGTGTCGCTCTTCCTCCCGATCCTCGAGGAGCTCCTCCGCCGCCTCGGCCCGAGCCCCCGCGCGCGCTCGATCGAGCTCGCCCACGCCGACCCGGGCGATGCGCTCGACCTCTGCGACGGACTCTCGTACCGCATGACGCGCCCGCGCGACCTCGCCGAGCTCGTGCGCCTGACCGGCGCCGCCGCCGATCGGAAGGGCGGCCTCGAGGCGTTGTTCGTGGAGGGAGATGAAGGCGAGGAGGATCTGTCGGTCGCCCTCGCGCGCTTCAGGGACGCGCTGCTCCAGTACGCCCCGAAGGACATCGAGCGGGGACGTCTCGGCCTCGAGCGGCACCTCCCGGACGTGAAGAAGGGGAGCGCCGCGAAGCGGCTCTGGCTCTACCTGCGCTGGATGATCCGGCGCGACGCGGTGGACCTCGGCGCCTGGAAGCGCGTCGATCCCGCGCGACTGCTCATCCCGCTCGATGCGCACGTCTTCCGCTTCGCGCGCGCGCTCGGCCTGACCGCCCGCTCGTCCCCCGACCTCAAGGCGGCGCGCGAAGTGACGGCTCACCTCCGCGTCCTCGATCCGAGCGACCCGGTCCGGTTCGACTTCCACCTCTGCCACCTCGGCATGGAGGAGGGGTGCCGCGAGGAACGTTACGATCCTGTCTGCGGACCGTGCGCGCTCCGAAGCGCCTGCGTGCTTTACAACGCTCCACGCGCCAAGCGCCGAAGGTCCGGCCCTCGATAAGGTTGAACGCGGCGCATCCCCTGGCTAGAGTCCTTTACATCTCGGTGGGCTCAAGCTGGGGGTTCGATGTCGCGCCTCATCATCCGCGGGCAAGACGGTAGGCCCGACAGGGTCTTCGAGTGCGAGGCGAGCGTCTGCACGATCGGACGCTCCGCGGAGAACTCCCTCCAGATCGACGACCTGAACTCGTCCCGCCACCACTGCGAGATCCACGAGGGCAAGGACGGCTTCGAGCTCATCGACAAGGACTCGCGGAACGGCACCTTCGTGAACGGGCGCCGCGTGACGCGGAAGCCCCTCTCCCCGGGCGACAAGGTCGAGATCGGGACGACCGTCATCTACTTCGAGCGGCTCCCCGAAGAGCTCGGCGCGAAGAAGGGGAAGGAGACCCTCGACCTCTCGACGGGCGTCTTCGCCCAGAAGGAAAGCGAGGTCACCGCGAGGCTCGGCAAGAGCGACGTGATCGCGACGCTCGACCCCGAGAGACGTGCCAGCTCCGGTGCGGCTTCGCCGACGGGCGACCACGAGTCGATCGACAACGCCAACGAGAAGACCGGACCGATCTCGGTCCGGGCTCAGCCGGGCGACCTCGTGCCGGGGCCCGCGAGCCTCGTCTCGGGGCTGGACGCTCCGGACTCGCTCGGGGCCTCGTCGGGCCGCGCGCTCGAGACGAACGCGTCCATCGAGGACGGCGACGCGCGCGAGCTCGCGACCCGCGTCGGCGAGCTCCGCCGCCTGCTCGCGCTCAACAAGACCTTCAACGGCGAGCTCAACGTCCGCCGCCTCCTCGAGAAGGTCATGGACACCGTGATCCAGGTCTCGGGCGCCGAGCGCGGGTTCCTCATCCTCAAGGAGCAGGACCCCGACGCCCCTCAGGGCTCGCCGTCCGAGCTCAGGGTCAAGGTCTCGCGCAACATCGACCGCGAGTCGATCAAGGACGCGCGCGACAAGATCTCGGGCTCGATCGCCCGCGAGGTGATCGAGAAGGGCCAGTCCGTCCTCTCGAACGACGCCGCGCACGACGCGCGCTGGTCGGGCCGCGAGAGCATCTACCAGCTCAAGCTCCGCTCCGTCCTCTCGGTGCCGCTCAAGCACCGCGACCAGGTGCTCGGCGCGATCTACCTCGACAACCGCTTCGAGCCGGACCGGTTCGACGAGCGGGTCAAGGACCTCCTCGAGCTCGTGGCCGACCAGGCGTCGATCGCGATCGAGAACGCGCGCCTCTTCGAGGAGAACGCGCGCCAGAAGGAGGAGCTCCTCCGCGCGAAGGAAGAGCTCGAGCGCCTGAACCAGCTCCTCCGCGATCGGGTCGAGAAGCAGGACCGGGAGCTCGTCCGCGCGCGCGAAGCGCTCGCCGCGCGGCGCGAGGACGTCCAGCTCAAGTACGACTACAGCCAGATCATCACGCGCAGCCCGAAGATGATCGAGGTCTTCACGATCCTCGACAAGGTCTGCGAGAGCACCGTGCCGGTGCTGATCCAGGGCGAGTCGGGCATCGGTAAGGAGTTCATCGCCCGCGCGATCCATTACAACGGCCCGCGCAAGACGGGCGAGTTCGTCTCCGAGAACTGCGCCGCGATCCCGCAGAACCTCATGGAGTCCGAGTTCTTCGGCTACGTGCGCGGCGCGTTCACGGGCGCCCACAAGGACAAGAAGGGCCTGTTCGAGGTCGCCGACGGCGGCACCCTGTTCCTCGACGAGATC
>CAZYLP010000400.1:0-8045 GCA_964648345.1 uncultured Planctomycetota bacterium | reverse complement strand
CAGGCTGTACTGGCGTATATCCGTTGATGGCAACGACTTGTGAGGCTACCACTGCCTTCATGGGGCGCAAGGGGGAGAAGGACCCCGAGAAGGACCCCGAGGGCGCCAAGGCCGAGTGGCGCTCCGCGGCGACGACCTACGGGCCGATCCGCGACAAGCTCGCGCGCGCCTGCGAGGACGGCTCGGGCAAGGGCGTCTCCCCCGAGCTGCTCGCCGCGATCATCGACGCGCGCCTCGACCTCCTCGCGCGCAAGAAGGAGGCGCTCGCCGCGCTCCCGACCTTCGCGCGCGACTCGGCCGCCAAGACGAGCGCCGCGGGCGCGTGCCTCGCCGAGCTCATCCCGCGCCTCGCCCAGGGCGAGGACTGCGCGGGGATCCTCAACCAGGTCATCGACGGCCTCGGCGACGACACGGCGAACCCGGGCGCGCCCGGGATCATCACGGGCTGCCTCCGCGCCGCGGACGCGCGCGTCGCCCCCGCGGCCGCGCGCGCGGTGGACAAGGGCGTCGTCGGCTTTCACCACGCGACCGACTTCCCGGACCTGATCGAGCCGTCCTCGCCGCCCAGGACCGCGCTCGAGGCCTCGGACCCGAAGGCGCTCATCGCCGCCTCGGCCTTCCGCGGCGACGCGAAGGCGATCGAGAAGTCCGCGTGGGCGTGCCGCGACAACAAGGTCGTCGAGGAGGCGCTCGCCCGCCTCGGCTCGCACGAGACCGAGAAGCGGCTCATGCAGTCGGCGGTCGGCAAGGACAAGATCCCGAACCACGACGCGAGCAACCTCCTCATCGAGGTCGCGACGAAGGGGTACATCTCCGAGCTCAAGTCGTTCGTGACGGGCGGCAAGGACTACGACCGCACGGCCTACGGCAACCTCTCGCGCACCGCCGAGAAGGCGTGCGCGTCGTCCGACGCCTCGGTCCTCATGAGGATCGGAGACTTCGGGCGCGACAAGGGCGACACGGGCTGCGCGGGCTACTACATGGCCGCGTCGCGCGTCGTCGGTCAGTCGGACTCGCGCGAGCACCGGAACGCGGTCTACTCGGCGCTCAAGACGCTCCTCAACAAGAAGCCGAACAAGGACGACAAGCTCCCCGCCGAGTCGCTGCGGACCGTCGCCACGCGCGGCATGCCGGACACGAACGCGGACGGCGTCCACGCCGAGACGATCGCCATGCTCGAGAAGTTCGTGGTGGACGCGAAGGCGGCCAAGATCCCGCAGCCGCCGCCGGACGCCGACCTCTACCGCCTCATCTACACCTCGAGCAAGGAGTCGCTCCAGAAGGACCAGGCGCTCACGAAGAGCTTCTTCGAGACCCTGTCCGCCGTGAGCGCCTCCGAGAAGGACCGCTTCACGCGGTTCGTCTTCCGCGCGCTCGCCAAGTTCCTCGGGCCCGCGACGGAGGCCGCGCGCGGCGAGGTCGAGGGCTCGCGGACCACGATCAACCCCCTCCGCGGCGAGGCGGCGATCATCGTCGGCCGCGCCAAGGACACGGGCGCGATCGAGGCGCTCAAGCAGGTGATGGTCACCCTCTACGACAAGAAGCGCTTCCTCCCGAACGACGCCGGCGTGCCGGCCGGCCTCGCGCTCCTCGACGGCAACGAGGGCGGCGCCGCCGCCCGGAAGCTCCTCGAGCTCGGCGACAACCTCCCGCTCGACATGAAGGAGGGCTGCTTCTTCGCGCTCGCGAAGTCGAGCCACGGCGAGGACGCCAAGGCGCTCAACGAGTGGGCCCGGAAGGGCGACGAGAAGATCCGCGAGGCCGTCGCGCGCGGCGTGGGCTACGCGATCCGCTGCGGCACCGCGACGAACGGCGCCGCGCTCGTGGACCGCCTCCGCGTGGACCCGAGCCCGGCCGTCCGCGCCGAGGCCGCGATCGCCGCCATGGAGCTCGGCCGCGACCCGAGCGCGCTCCTCGACGGGGCGCTCGCCATGGACCCGGCGGACCGCCACGTCGTCGAGAAGACGCGGACGACCATCCTCCACCTCGCCGCGACCGGCGAGATCGGAGAGCGCGTGCCGGTCTTCATCGACCTCTGCCGCTCGTGGGAGAAGCTCGGCAAGGACAAGCCGAAGCTCGAGGCGCGCGCCGGCATGAGCCAGGGCCGTGTCCGCGAGGTGATCCGCCTCGCCCGGGCCTCCTGTCGGAAATAGGGGGGCGCGGGGGGCCCGCCCCCCCGCCGCAGCGGCACCGCGCCGTTTGCGGTGCCGCGAGGACCGGTCTCGGGGTTTGGGGGCGAAGCCCCCAAGAAAGATGATTGCTAGAGTGGTTCGAGGTCCATGCGCCTCAACCGCTACCTGAAAGAGGACCAGGTCGACCTCGCCTTCTCGCCGGCGCTCCCGCCGCGTCCGGAGGACGAGGACCCCGACGCGCCTCCAAGCCCACGGCAGCTCTGGGCCGAGAAGGAGGCGATCCTCGAGGCCCTCGTCGGTCTCCTCGCGAAGTCGCCGAACGCCTCCCATCCGAAGAAGCTCCTCGCCGACCTCCTGAACCGCGAGCGCAAGGCGACGACGGGCCTCGGCGGCCGCATCGCGCTCCCGCACGTCCGCACGCCCCACGCGCGAGGCTTCGCGATCGCCGTCGCGATCGTGCGCGCCGAGGCGGGTCTCGGCTTCGACTCGGTGGACGGAGAGCCCGTGCGCGTCTTCATCGCCATGGTCGCGCCCGCGTACGTCGACCGCTTCTACACGAAGGCCGAGCGCGACCTCGCCGCGGCGTTCGGTCGTGGACCGGAGCTCGTGGAGGAGCTGCTCAGGGCGACGAATCCGGGGGAAGTCATCAGGATCCTCTCCAAAGAGGTCGGGTAGTCCTCTCGAATCCTGACGTGGAGGAGCGCTCCTTTCGTCTCTCTTCACGGAGGCACGGAGCGCTCCTCCACGACAGTGTTTCTACGGCTCCTGCAGGCTCCTCAGGAACACCGCCACGGCCCGGATCTCCGCCTCCGTCAGCTTCTTCTCGAAGGCCGGCATCTTGTCGTGCTCCCCGTAGAACAGCTTCGGGTTCTTCACGAAGCGGACGAGCCAGTCCTCCGAGCCGTAGCCCGCGAGGTTGGGCGCGCAGTCGGACGGCGCTCCGGGCTTCACCTCGTGGCACGTGCCGCAGTCCATCATCTCGAAGAGGAGCTTCCCCTTCTCGACCTGCGCCACGGGGAGCGCGCGCGCTCGCTCCTCGGACTCGAGCGACTGGACGTAGACGGCGAGCGCCGCGATCTCGGCGGGCTTCCCGTCGGTCTTGCCCATGGTGTCGAGCTTCCCGAAGAGCGCCGCGGGGTCGCGGATCACCTCCTCGAGCCAGCGGCGGGAGAGGTAGCCCTCGAGGTCCGGCCCCTTCTGGCCGCGGCCGGTGTGGCAGCTCGCGCACCTCTCCTTGTAGACGCGGGCGCCGAGGCGCGGCGGGTGACGGTCGAGGAGGACGAGCGGACCCTCGGGCGGAGCGCCGCCGTTCTTCTTGAAGAGCTCGCGCGCGAGCGCGGCGTCCTTCGCCTCCGCGGCGCGGTGGCGCTGGAGGTCGGCGTGAGAGGCGTCGAGCATGGCCGCCTGCGCCCCGAGGAGGACCGCGACGAGGAGCGGCCCGAACGCCACCGCGAGCGCGAGCCGGGGCGAGCGGCGGTCGATCCACGGGAGCGCGACGAGCGCGGCGAGGATGATCCCGGGGATCACCTCGCTGCCCACGAACTCGAGGTCGCCCGGGTAGGACTTGAGGAGCTGGTAGAGCGGCAGGAAGTACCACTCGGGCCGCGGCTGGAAGTCACTCGCCGGATCGGCGGGCGCCTCGAGCGAGGGGCCGGGCCTCCACGCGAGCCAGGCGAGGACGGAGGCCGCCGCGAGGAGCGCGAGGAGGTCGCGGAACGCCTGGCGCGGCCAGTACGGAGCGGGTGCCGGCCCGGGCTCCGACGCGAGGTTCGCGCGCACGAGCTTCAGGTGAGCGGCGAGCACGCCGAGGAGGAGAAACGGGAGCAGGATCACGTGCACGGCGTAGAAGCGCGTGAGCGTCAGGTTCCCCGGGTCCTCGCCGCCGAGCGCGAGGCGCTGGAGCGACCCGCCGACGACGGGCGTCGCGCCCGCGATCCCCGTCGCGACCTTCGTGGACCAGTAGCCCTTCTGGTCCCACGGGAGGAGGTAGCCCGTGTGCGCGAACGCGAGGACGAGGAGGCCGAGGAGGAGGCCGAGGGCCCACGTCTTCTCGTGGGGCGCGCGGAACCTTCGCCGCGCCGCCGTGACCGCGAAGTGGAGGAGGACGCCCAGCACGACGGCGCTCGCGCCCCAGGCGTGGAGGCCGCGGATGAACATCCCGCCCCGGATCCGCTCCTCGAAGAAGACGATCGAGGCCCACGCCGTCGTGGCCGAGGGCGCGTAGTGGAGCGCGAGCACGAAGCCCGAGAGGGCCTGGAGGACGATCAGCCCGAGGAGGACGGCGCCGCTCGACCGCCAGAGGGAGGGAGTCACTCAGAGCGCTCGCTTGTCGGCGACACCGACCTGGAAGCGCTCGAAGCGGATGAGGACGTGGCCGTCCTTCATGGTCGTCTCGAGGGCGTCGAGCCGCCGGGGCGAAGGGCCGGACTTCACGCTCCCGTCGAGGCCGAACTGGCTCTCGTGGCAGGGGCAGACGAGCGCGCCCACCGTCGAGCGGCCGGAGGAGACGGTCGCCGGGCTCACGTCGCAGCCCGCGTGCGGGCACTGGGCCGCGAAGACGTCCGCCGTCTGCCCCCGGCGCACGACGAGGACCGAGCCGAGAGCCCGCGCCGCGTCTTCCTTCATGTACGCGTCGGTGCGGGCGGCGCGGATCGTGACCTTGCGGGGCGTGCCCTCCTCGAAGGCGTCGAGGGCGCCGAGGTCGAGGAGGCCCTCGCCGAGCTTGACGATCCCGCCCTCGAGGGGCGAGAGGAACGCGACGAGCGCGGGCGCGAGCGCCGCGGCCCCGGCGCACGCGCCGAGCGCGGTCGTCGCGGTCGCGAGGAAGTCGCGGCGGGTCGGCTCCGGGGGCGGGGGCGGCGGCGGTTCGACCGGGGGCGGGGTCTCGCTCATGACCCGGACGAGTCTAAATCAGCCCGGGCGATCCGGCGACGAGAGCGGATGAGCCACGAGACGCGCTCGGGCGAGAGGTGGAGCCGGGCGAGCGCGTCCGCCTCCACGCTCCCGAGGGCGCGGGCCAGGATCTCGGGCGAGGGCGGGCGGCAGCCCGCGTCCACGAGGCTCGTGATGAGCGTGAGGAGCGCGGGTCCCTCGAGGCCCTTCGTGATCTCGTCCCAGCGCTCGTCGAGGTGGTGCTCGGGGACGAGGCTCGCGTCGAGCGCGTGCTCGGCGTCGGTCGTCGCCGCGTCGACGAAGTCCCGGTAGTTGTCCGGGCTCCGCGGTGCTCCCCCGGGTCGCCCTGACTCGCGGTCGCCGAGCGGGACGACGAGCGTCCTCAGGCCGCGGCGCTTCCAGTAGTCCTCGATCGGCGAGGCCTCGTTCGAGATGCAGAGGAGCCGCGGCGTCGCGCTCGCGGGGGCGACGCCGCCGATGCGCGCGAAGAGCTGGCGGAGGTGCGGGTCCGAGATCCCGTAGCCCACGATCACTCCCGGGCACGTGAGGAGCTTCGCCTCGAGGTAGGCCGCGATCGCCGGGCGCCGCTCGAAGAACGAGTCGTAGTCGTCGCGCGTCGCGACGAGGTCCCACGCGAGGCGCCCCGCGACGTCCGCGTGCTTGCGTCCATCGCGCGGCACGATGTCGCAGTCCCTCGAGCAGAAGCCTCCGTGCACCTTCACGACCGGGACGCCGTCGGTCTCGTCGAGCGTCGCGACCTGCTCGTCGTGCGTGACGACGATCGGCTTCACGCGGAGCGCCTCGAGCGTGGACTCGACGAGCGTGTCGTAGTTCGTCGTGAAGACCGCCGCCCACGGGAGCGAGAGGAGCTGGTAGTGCGCGAGCGACGGCAACGCGCCGTCGTGGAGCTTCGAGAGGAACTGCGCCTCGAGCGCCGCCTTCCCGTGGCGGTCCGCGGCGATCTGCGCGTAGTCCATGAGGTCCGCCTGGCGCTTGAGCGGGAGCCAGTCGTCCTTGAAGAGTCCATTCCACGCGGGCTGCGGCGGGACCGCGTTCCGCGAAAGGCCCGAGCCCACGAAGAGGACGGCCCTCCGGTCCACGAGCGTCTCGCGGAGCGCCGCGAGCACGAGGTCGGGCGTCTCGGTGTCCTCGGAGAGGAACGGTCGCGCGTCGCTCGCGAGCGCGCCCCTGAAGGCGCGGAGGAACGTCCGGTACGTGCCCGGCTCCCAGAGGACGACGACGACCTCCGGACCGCTCGTCCTCGACCACTCCTCGATCGCGAGGCGCATCGCGTGCGCCGAGTCCCAGGGAGGGAGGCGGCCGATGCCGATGCCGAGCGCCGGCACGGCGACCGTCCGCGCGCCCCGCGGCACGAGGGCGAGCGCCGCGCGGAGGGACTCGTGGACGAGGTCCACGCGCGCGACGCCGAGCCGTCCGATGCACGCGGCGCAGACCACGTCGGGCGCCGTCGCCGGGAGCTTCGGGTGCCGGCGGAGGAGCCGCGCCTCGCCGGGCGGGATCCCGCCACCGAGCGAAGCCTCCGCGAAGGCCGCGAACTCCACCCCGTGCCGCGCCGAGAGAGCGGCCGCGACGTTGCCCGAGACGCCGCGGTTCGTGAAGGAGAGCTCCGTCGGGACGACGAGGACGTCCGCCGGGAAGCGGGCGAGGTCTCCACGGACGAGGCGGACGCGGGGCATGCGTACGCCCTAGATGTCCTTGTCCTCGAGCTCCTTCGTCTCCTTCATGAGCTCGGAGACGTCCCAGCGCCCCGTCTTCTCCTTGAAGATGTTCATGTCGGGGTCGTTGCTCGGCGGCTTGTCGCCGGCGTCGGTCTCGAGGATCCCGGGGTCGATCCCCTTCGCGGCCTCGAGGGCATCGAGGACGTCCTGCTTGCGGAGCTTGCGCGTCTTGTCGAAGAGCTCGAGCTCCTTCGCGAGCTGGGCGTCGCCGCCCGCGGCCTCGGCGGCCTTGATGTTCTCCTCGCGGGACGAGTCCTCGTCCTCCTCGTCGCCGGTCTCGCTCGACTCGACGTCTTCCTCCTCGTCGTCGCCGGACTCGCTCTCGTCGCCGGTCTCGCTCGACTCGACGTCCTCCTCCTCGTCCTCGTCGTCGGCCATCTCCTCGTCGTCGATCTCCTCCGCCGTGTCGAGGCCGAACGGCTGGCCGTGACGGACGGCGGAGAGGAGCCAGAGGTTGAAGGCGTCGCGCTGCTCGGGCTTCTCGAGGAGGCAGGCCTGCCAGTCGGCCTTCTCGGCGAAGGCCCGCGTCGAGGGGGGGACGATGAGGGACTTCGGCGCCTTCGCGAGGAGCGCGCGGACGAGGATGACGAAGTTCTCGAGCGCGCCCTGCTTCTTGCCCTCGAGGCCGCCGTAGTCGGCCTCGTCGGCGGTGAGGCGCCCGACGAGGACGGCGTCGTCGGCGATCACGTCGAGGCAGAGGTCGATGCGGCGGGTCTTCTCGCGGTCCTCCCAGTAATCGATCTCGGCCGAGAGCTTCCGGACCTCGTCGGGGGCGTTCTCGACGTCGGCCATGGGCCGCGGCTTCCGGCCCTCCTCGATCTCGGCGGGCGAGAGAGCGCGCGCGAGCGCGTTCACGTGGAAGGAGCAGATCCGGCGCCACGGGATCGTCTCGGCGCCCTTCGTGCTGCCGCGGACGACCGTCCTGAGGCCGTCCGCCTCGATGATGATCCCGGCCACGCGGCGCGCGCGGGGGAGCGGCTCGATCGCGGCGCTCGGGACGACGATCGCCGCGATCTGAGCCTCGCCGAGCTTGGCCGCGACCTCGCGGGCCTTCTCCTCGGGGACGTCGCGGGCGATGATCCCGCCGCCGTAGCGGACGCGCTGCGAGACGTCGGCCACGGGCTGGCCGAACGTCTTCGCGATGACGCGCGCGACCTCGCCCGTGCGGGAGCCGAGCACGGTCGGGTCGTTGAGCAGGACGTGGAACCCCGCCCCCATCTGGGCTGCCTCCGATCGCTGGGTGGGCGGAGAGCCTAACAGCTAGTGCGCAAAGAGCGCCAGC
>CAZYLP010000399.1:0-8060 GCA_964648345.1 uncultured Planctomycetota bacterium | reverse complement strand
CACCCGCGGCCGGGCGCGGCGAGCGCGCCCAACCACCGTCCGGCCGCTCTCCCCGCGGCCTATCTTCGGCGTCCTTCGGCGTTGACGCCGGAACGCCGATCAACGGTCCTTTGCGAGACGACTCTCGGCGGCTCTTCGGACGCGCTCGTCCGTAGTGGTCTTTGCGAGCTCCTCGAGAGCCGGTCGGTAGTCGGGTGAGTCGACTCGGGAGACGAGTGCCCTCAGCAGGAACTCGACGATCACCTTCTCCGTCTCGACTGCTTCGGCCTCGACCAGCACCTGGATCGCCGTCCCACCCGGGCTCTTCGCGGCGATCTGCAGCACATCGAAGCGAACGTCCCCGGCCCTGGAGCCCCGGAGCCGGCGTATCGCGGGCAGGTCGCTCGAGACGATCGGGGAGACGGCCGCGGCCTTGAGGGCCGTCTGGAGCGCACACGCCTTGAGGCGGGCATTCGCCGCGTCGGCCGCGCACGCGAGGAGAGGCCCCGGAGGGAAGCTCGCCTTGCCGTCGAGGAGGGTCTCCGCGATCTGGACGAAGTGGAAGCGGTCTTCCTCGGTCGGCGCCGAGACGAGGTGCCCGACGATCCGGTCCACGGGGAGGTGGTGAACGTCCGCCTCCTCGAGGTTGAGGATCCGCTCGCGGGCCATGCGAGCGATCGTGGGCTCGGAGTCATCGAGAGCGTCTGCGAAGGCCGCAATCGCCTCCGGGTGACGTTGGAACGCTCGCGTGCCGAGGCCCCTGAGCGCGGTCTCGCGAATCCCACGCTCAGGGTCGCGTGATGCCCTGCGGATGAGTGGCACGCTCCTCTCGACGTCGATCCGCACCGAGATGAGTCGTGCCAGCGCATCGGACCGCACCTTCGTGTCGATGCTCCCAATGTCGCGCTCGATCTCGCGCAGGACCTCATCGCCCTCGCCGAGAGCAGCGCCGCCTCCTATGAGGAGCAGACCGACGAGAAGCAGTCCCTGGGCGCGTCTCACTTCTGCGCCAACCGTTTCTTCGCGGCCTCACGGACACGCTCGTTCGGCGAGCTCTTCGCGAGCTGCTCGAGCGTGGCCCGGAACTCGTCCAGCGCGGCGCGGCCGTCGAGGGCGGCCTTCACCTTGTCGTTCTCGGGCTCGACGCCGCCGGCCGCGGCCTCGAGCTCGAGGAGGATCCGCGTGGACTCGGGCCCGTCGCTCCGGCAGAGGAGGTCGATCGCGACCTCGCGCGTCTCCTGGTCGAGGAGGAGCTTGTCGATCGCGGGGACCTCGGCGGTGCCGATCGGAGCCACGTCCACCGCGAGGAGCGCGCACTTGAGGACGCGGTCCCGGAGCGCGCGGTCCTTCGCCTTGAGCGCGAGCGCGAGGAGCGGGCCCGGCGGGAAGCGCGAGCCGGACTCGAGGCCGTTCTCGATGATCTGGAGGAGCTGGAGCCGATCCTCGTCGTCCGTGGCCTTGAGGAGCGGGCCCGCGAGGCGGTCGGGCCGGAGGTGCCGCGCGTCGCGATCGTTGAGATGGAGGAGCTTGTCGCGCGCGCGCTTCTGGATCGCGAGGTCGGGGTCCTCGGCCGCCTTGCAGAGGAGGCGGACCTTGTGCGCGGACTGCTTCAGGTTCTCCGCGCGCTGGAAGGCCGCGGCCCGGACGGCCGTGTCGATGCTCGCCGTGTCCTTCTCGATCCCGCGGACATCGGTCTCGTCCGCGGCGAGAGCCGCGGCCCCTCCCAGCAGGACGAGCAGCGCCACGAGCGCACCCTTCATGGGGGCCATCCTATAAACTGGCGCGCGCTTGAAGAAGAAGACCTCCCACAAGGCGAGCCTCTTCCGCGAGTCCGTGATCCGCGAGATGACCCGGCTCGTGAACGCGAACCCAAAGGGCGGCGTCAACCTCGCTCAGGGCTTCCCGGACTTCCCGTGCCCCCAGGAGCTCAAGGACGCGGCCTGCGCCGCCGTGAAGGCGGACGTGAACCAGTACGCGATCACGTGGGGCGCGAAGGACCTCCGCCACGCGATCGCGAAGAAGTTCGCCCACTGGGACGGCTTCGAGGTGGACCCGGAGCGCGAGATCACCGTCTGCTGCGGCGCCACGGAGACCATGATCTCCGCGTTCCTCGCCTGCGTGGACCCGGGCGACGAGGTCGTCGTCTTCGAGCCCTTCTACGAGAACTACGGCCCCGACGCGATCCTCTCGGGCGCGGTGCCGCGCTTCGTGCGGCTCTCGCCGCCCGGCTTCGAGATCGACTGGGCCACGCTCCGAGCCGCGTTCACATCCAAGACGAAAGCCGTGGTCATCAACACGCCGAACAACCCGACCGGAAAGGTCTTCTCGCGCGCCGAGCTCGAAGGGATCGCCAGGCTCTGCATCGAGCACGACTGCATCGCCATCACGGATGAAATCTACGAGCACATCATCTTCGACGGTGCCGAGCACGTCCGCCTCGCGACGCTCCCGGGCATGCGCGAGCGGACGATCACGATCAACGCGCTCTCGAAGACCTACTCGGTCACGGGCTGGCGGATCGGCTACGCGATCGCGCCGCCCGAGATCACGAACGCGTTGAGGAAGGTGCACGACTTCCTGACCGTCGGGGCCCCGGCGCCTCTCCAGCGCGCGGCCGTCGCCGCCATGGAGCTGCCCGACTCCTACTACGAGCACCTGGCCGTCGAGTACCAGGAGCGGCGCGACTTCCTCTGCGACGGGCTCGAGAAGGCGGGCTTCGGCCTCGTCCGGCCGAAGGGCGCCTACTACGTCATGTGCGACTTCTCCGCGTTCGGCTTCGACGGCGACGACGAGAAGTTCGCGCGGCACCTGATCTCCGAGATCGGGGTCGCCGGCGTCCCCGGCTCCAGCTTCTTCATGAACAAGAAGGACGGCGAGAAGCTCATCCGCTTCTGCTTCCCGAAGAAGAAGGAGACGCTCGCCGCGGCGGTCGAGCGTCTCTCGAAGCTCAGGCGGTAGCCGTGGCCCCGAGCGCTCCGGGCGTCCTGTTCGTCGTGCGCGGCCGGAGCCGCGCCTGGCTCGCGCTCCCTCTCGTCGCGATCGCCGGCACGCCGCTCTACGCGCTCGGACTCTACCTCGCGGTCACGGCCGCCTCGAACGCGGGCCTCTACTCGGTCTACCCCTCCGCGGGTCCGGCCGTCGCGTTCCTCGCGAGCGCGGTCCTCATCGCGGTGCCGGGCATGCTCGGGACGATCCGCCTCCTCCGCACGACCGGCTCCACGACGCTCACGCTGGCGGGCCTCACGTGGCGAAACGACTTCATGCCCGTCCACGTCCCGTGGCACGACGTGATGGCCTACCGCGACGACCACGCGAGCTACATCGAGGTCGTCGCGCGCCGGACGCGCTCGACGACCGGCTCGCGGACGCACTACCTGCCGACGCTCGACGAGCGTGACCGCGTCGCCGTGCTCCAGGTCCTCGACGCGCTCGGGCTCCGGCGCGCAGGGCTCGACGGGTCGTGACGGCGCAGCCGGCGGCGAACGCGGGCGGGACCGACGCGGACGAGCCCGACACGCTCCGGGCGATCGGCCGCATCGCGTTCGCCGCGGCGCTCCGTGCGCTCTTCGCCGTCCTCGTCCTCGAGCTCGCGATGCTCGCCGTGACGGTCGTCGTCCTCCTCGCCAAGAACGACCCTTACTCGTATCGCTTCACGGGACGCTACTGGAAGCGCTCCGTCGTCCCCACGCTCCTCGCCCAGGGCGTCCTCGCGGTCGGCTTCGCCTCGATGCGGGTCGTCGAGCCGCTCGCCGCGCGGCTCCGCCCCGACGCGAGCTACCCGCGCAAGCTCGCCGCGGGCATCGCGGTCGGGCTCGGCGTCCTGGTCCTCACGTCCGGGTTCCTCGTCGAGATCTACTACGTCCTCGGCATGCTCGAGCGGACCTCGATCGAGGGCGGCCTCTCGCGCATCGGCGCCGGGGACTGGTTCTCGAGCCGCTACTCGGGGTCTTACCGTCCGACCGACATGAGCCCCGAGACCCTCGTCGGGTTCGCGGCGCCCTTCGCGCTCGCCGGCTTCGCGCGCGCGAGGAAGCTCCCCCTCCGCGAGCAGGTGGCCCTCGTCGGCGTCTTCATGCTCCTCTGGTTCGGGACGAGGCTCGTCTTCTCGGTCGCCTACGGCGACTCGCTCTTCCTCGCGAGCTGGATCGTCTTCTGGCTGTCGGCGACGAGCGCGCCGCGCCTCGCGCGCGGGGGCGACGCGCTCGAGGAGCGGTGGATGCCGGACCGGCTCCGCGCGCGCGGGGGCGCATGACGATCGGCGCGATCGTCCGGGTCCTCTGCGCGGCCGGGCTCCGAGCGCTCCTCGGTGGTGCGATCTTCGTGTCGGCCATGCTCGCGGTGACCGCGACCGTCGTGGAGCTCTGGGTCGATCTCTGGGGACGCCCGAGGTGGTACTGGAACTACCACATCGTCCCGACGCTCATCGTGGCCGGCCTCCTCGCCGTCGGCTTCGCGTCGATGCGGCTCGTGGAGCCGCTCGCCCAACGGATCCGGCCCGGCCAGAGCTACCCGCGGAAGCTCCTCGCCGGGCTCGCGGTGGGACTCGGCGTCTTCGTCCTCACGGTCGCGTTCCTCGCCGAGAGCTACTACGCCCTCGGGATGATCGAGAAGGGGAGCGTCAAGGGAGGCCTCGACCGGATCGCGAAGGGCGACTGGTGGGACTCGTGGACCTCCTCGTTCTACGCCTACCGGCTCACGCGGCCGAAGCCGGACCACCTCCTCGGACTCGCGCTCCCGTTCGCGCTCGCCGGCTTCGCGCGAGCGCGGAAGCTCCCGCTCGGCGAGCAGCTCGCGATCTCGCTCGTCTTCATGGCGTTCTGGTTCGGGACGACGTTCGTCTACTGGACGACCTACGGCGACCAGCTCGAGCTCGCGTCGTGGGTCGTCTTCTGGCTCGAGGGGGCCAGCATCCCGCTCCTCGCCCGGTGGGGCGACCGCCTCGAGGCGCGTCTCCTCCCGGAGCCTCCCGCCGAGGACGGGCCGGCTGATGTATCCTCCTCGCCCCCAGCGAGGAACTAGTGAGCATCCTCTCGCGCGACGAGATCAAGGCCTGCGTGGCGAACGGCGAGATCAAGATCGAGCCGTACGACGAGTCCGCCGTCGGCGCCGCCTCCGTGGACCTCAGGATCTCGCGTTACTTCCGGCGCCTCGTCCGGAAGTCCGACCCGATCGAGGTGCGGCCCGACGTGGACTACCGGAGCCCGGCGATCACCGAGCTCGTCGAGGTCCCCGAGGGCGGCTTCCTCGAGGTCGCCCCGCGCGAGACCGTGCTCGGGATCACCTACGAGCGGATCGGCCTCGCGGACGACATCTGCGGCTGGTTCGAGGGGCGCTCCCGCTTCGCCCGGCTCGGTCTCCTCGTCCACATCTCCGCGGGCTTCATGCAGCCGGGCACCCACAACAACCAGGTGCTCGAGGTCTCGAACATGGGCCCGCGCTTCCTGCGGCTCTACCCGATGATCTCGATCTGCCAGTTCGTCTTCCAGAAGATGCGCGGCGCCGCGAAGCACGCCGGCCGCTTCAAGGTGCAGACGATCGACGACTTCAAGGCGACGCCTAGCGCCCGGTGACGGACGGGGCCACGCCCCGGGTCTGCGCGGGCTCCTCGGGAGCCACGCCGTTCTCCCCCGGGAGGAGCGCCCGCCGCTGCGCGGGCTGGCGCCTCTCCTGTGGAGTCGGGGCCAGCGCCACGGGACGGACGGGCTGGAGCCGCTTGAAGACGAGCGGCCTCGGCTCGGGGAGCTTCATCTTCACGAGCACGGGGCCCGGGATCCCGTCCTCCTCGGCCTTCGCTTTGGCCTCGCTCCAGGCGCGCGCCGAGGTCTCGTCGCGAGTCTCCGTCGTCTCGTCCACGAAGGCGCGGACGGTCACGCGGTCGCCGCCGACGAACTGCTTCACCTTGGCGAGGATGTTCTTCTCGAAGTCCTCCTTCGGGCCGGCCATGGCCGTCGTCCAGTCGAGCCGTGTCGAGAGCTCGTGGCCGAACGGCGTTTCGGGGTCCACCTCGTGGACCTGCCCGGCGTCGTCCGTCACCGTGACGACGCCGGGGCCGCCGAGGCCGAACTTCGTCGAGCTCTGGTAGCCGATCCTCCCCGTGACCTCGCGCGCCTTCGCGTGGATCGCGCCGTCCGTCGCCTCGTCGAGGACGCCCTCGAGCGCGTCCACGAGCGCCGCGACGGGGAGCCGCACCGGCGCGGCCTCGCCGCTGTTCGCGAGGTCGATCCCGTACCCGCGCCCCTCGTAGTCGGTGCGCTTCGCGAGATTCGGGGAGAGCCCCGTGCCGGTCGGAGCCTCGACGGAGAGGCGGAACTTCTCCTTGCTGATCGGGGGGCGCTCGGGCGGGCCGGCGGCGCCGGCGAGGATCCAGTCGGCGTACGGCGCGACGTTGAACAAGCTCCCGCGGTTCTCCCTGGGCCGCGTCGCGAACTCGCGCTCGCGGACGACGGCGCCGTCCACGGTCGCGAGCGTCGCCGGGCTCGCCCGGCCCGTCTTCACGACGTGGCCGTCCTTCGTGACGACGTAGCCGCCATCATGGGAGAGCGCGAGCTCGTGACCCTGCGTCGCGAGCACGAGCTTCCTCCAGTCAGGCCGCGCCTTCGCGTCGTCCGCCCACGCGGGCGTGAGCGAGCCGAGGAGCAGAGCGATCACGACCGCGTTCGTCTTCACGTTTCACCTTCCTCCACGAAAGGACGGTGAGCGCAGGCAGCGTGCCCGCTCGAAGCCCCTGGAGATGCGCGCGCGATGGGTGCCCGGGCACGGGCAGCTCCTTGGTAGTCTCGGCCCCGAAATGCTCCACGCGCTGGGACTTGTCGGCGGCCGGTACCGGCTCGAGCGGGAGCTCGGACGCGGGACGTTCGGCACCGTCTACGCGGCGCGCCCCGTCGAGGGGGGCGACCTCGTCGCGTTGAAGCTCCTCTCGCGCTTCGACGAGGGGGCCGCCGCCGAGCGGTTCCGTCGCGAGACCGAGATCCTCCGGCGCATGGCCGCTCACCCGAACGTCGTGCGGGTGCTCGACGCGGGCGAGCACGGGAGCCTGCCGTTCGTCGTCATGGAGCTCGCCCAGCGCGGCTCGCTCGCCGCGGCCCTCGAGCGCGGCCCCGCGCCGTCCATCGTCGAGTCGGTCCAGCTCGTCGCGAAGCTCGCCGCCGCGCTCGAGCACGTCCACGGCCTCGGCGTGGTGCACAGGGATGTCACCGCCAAGAACGTGCTCCTCGACGCTTCGGGCGAGCCGCGCCTCGTGGACTTCGGGCTCTCGCTCGAGCTCGACCGCGCGACGCGCCTCACCGAGACGGGCGAGCTCGTGGGGACCTTCCGAGCCTTCGCGCCCGAGCAGCTCGAGGGCGGACGGACCGCGCTCGGACCCGAGGTGGACACCTACGCGCTCGCCGCGCTCCTCTACCGCCTCGTCACGGGCCGCTCGGCCTTCGCGAACGCGCGGACGCTCCGCGACCTCCACGCCCTCGTGAAGGGCGGGGTCGCCCCCGCCGAGCAGGTGGACCCGCGCGTCCCGCCCGCGCTCGCGCGGGTGATCGACCGCGGCCTCGCGCTCGACCCGCGCGAGAGGCCGCACCCCGTGGGCGAGCTCGGCCGCATGGCCCTGGCCGCGATCGGGCTCACGACCGGCTCGACGCTCGTGAAGGTGGGGGACTACAAGGTCCTCTCGACGCTCGGGCGCGGAGGAATGGCGGTCGTCTACGAGGCCGAGGCGGCGAACGGAGACCGCGTCGCGCTCAAGGTCCTCCTCCGATCACCGAGCGGGACCGCCCTCGCGCGCTTCGAGCGGGAGCGGCGCCTCCTCGAGACGATCGGCCGCGTCCCCGGGCTCGTGCCGATCCTCGACTCGGGCACGACGCCGCGCGGTCCTTACATCGTCATGCCGCTCCTCCGCGGCGGGACGCTCGCGACGCGGCTCCGCGTGGGCCCGCTCGGGGTCGCGGAGACGGTCGCGCTCGGAGAGCGGATCGCCTCCGCGCTCGGTGCCCTCCACGCGGCGGGGATCGTCCACCGCGACGTGAAGCCGTCGAACGTCCTCTACGACGAGGACGGCGCGCCGTTCCTCTCCGACCTCGGCCTCGGGAAGC
>CAZYLP010000398.1:0-8063 GCA_964648345.1 uncultured Planctomycetota bacterium | reverse complement strand
ACTACACCGTCACCGCGGCGGCGCCCGACAAGGACCTCTACCGCGAGTATCACGCGCGGGAAGAGGTCCGCTGGGTGGACGCGGCGGCCGACTTCGTGACGGGCATTTCGCGCGCGGGCTACAAGGTGTTCTGCTGGGATGTAAAGAAGCAGAGCGAGCCCGTGCTCACGATCCGCGTGAGCGACAAGGTTCAGGACATCTTCATCGTGAAGGAACGTCCCAAGGCGAAGGGCTGAGTCAAGATCGTGGACAAGATCTTCAAGATCGTCGGCGGCTTCGTGGTGCTCGGCCTCGTCGTCGCGCTCATCATCTGGCTCACGCGCGACGGCAAGCGCGAGCTGCCGCCCGTCCTCAACTCGCTCTCGACCGAGGTCGCGGTCGAGTTCGCGGAGAAGCTGCCGCGGAACCGCCAGGTGAACGACCTGCTCCTGATCCTGCCCCGGACGGGCAACATCCGCGACGAAGAGCTCGGCTTCCGGGACCTCCTCAAGTCCGAGATCATGAAGGCCAAGAAGTACAACGTCCGCGACTGGGACGACGTGAAGAAGAAGCTCGACGACACCTTCCTCGGGAAGGCGCTCGTCGGGATCGGCCTCGCCCCGGGCGAGGAGCCGAAGAACGTCCAGCACGCGGTCGACCTCCTCAAGTGGATCGCCAAGGCGAACCAGACGTTCGACGGCGTCCTCGTCGTGAACGTCAAGGAGTTCCAGGAAGGCCAGAACGGCCTCGGCGCGCGCGTGACCGTGGACGCCGAGATCTACGGCGTCGCGGCCGCGAAGACCATCGAGAACGTCCCGGCGGTCACGCGGAGCGTGGACTCGGTGCTCAACTACACCTACCTCCACCACCGGATCGAGTCGCAGAGCATCTTCCTGCGCTTCTTCGGCTGGTTCCTCGTCGCGGCGACGCTCCCCTTCGCGCTCATCCAGGTCGTGCGCGCCGTCGTCACGAAGCGGAAGAACGAGCTCAACCTCGCCATGATCGGCGGCTTCACGCTCCTCGACGTGATCCTCGCGTGGATCCTCATCTCGGCGCTCAGCTTCGGCATCGGCACGGTGATCTTCCTCGTGATCCTCCTCGCGGGCATGGGCTACTACAACTACGACGCCTGCGACTACATCGAGCGCCGCCTCACGTGAGTACCGAGGTGTCTCCCCCCCGCGAAGCGGGGGGGCCGGGGGGGGCCCAGGGCCGCCGTCTGGGCGAGTGGATCCTCGAGGCTCCCCTCGGCCGCGGCGGCTTCGCCGAGGTCTGGCGCGCGCGGCACAACTCGCTCTCGGACAAGCGAGCCGCGGTCAAGATCCCGTTCGACCGTGACTACGCGGCGCGCCTCAAGTCCGAGGGCGTCATGCAGCACGTGATCGAGGACGCGCGGATCGTCCGCACGATCGGCCTCGACCCCGATCACGACCCGCCCTACCTCGTGGTCGAGCTCGTCGAGGGCGAGAGCCTCCGCGATCGGATCAAGAAGGGGCGGCTCGACCCGCAAGAAGCGCTCCGCATCGCGCGGGAGATCCTGCTCGCACTCCACGCCGCGCATGGAGCGGGGATCGTCCATCGCGACCTGAAGCCCGAGAACGTGCTCCTGGGCACGGACGGCTCCGTGAAGGTGGCCGACTTCGGTCTCGGCGCGCTCACCGACGCGAGCGCGCGCGCGCTCCTCGCGTCCGGATCGCTCAGGACGAGCGAGGGCGAGGACATCGTCGGCACGATCCGGTACATGGCGCCCGAGCAGCGCGAGCCCGGACAGACCAGGGCGACCGGAGGGAGCACCGCGGTGCCCATCGATGCGCGCGCCGACCTCTACGCCTGGGGGATCGTCCTCTACGAGCTCCTCACGGGCGAGATCCCGTGCGGCGCCGAGATGCCGAGCCAGGTCGTCCCTGGTCTCGATCCGAGGCTGGATCAAATCTTTCGCCGCTGCTACGCGCGGCGCGACTCGCGGTACTCGAGCGCGAAGGACGTCCTCGCCGACCTCGACGCGCTCCGAGCGCCCGCCTCGACGGCGCCGATCCCGCCCGTGCGCCGCGCGATGCGCGCGGGCATCTTCACGCGCGCGGTCGCTCTCGGGGTGGACCTCCTCCCCTTCGCGATCGTGGCGCTCGAGACACGAAGTTACCGCGTCGTGATCCCCCTGTTCCTGCTTTACGACGTGCTCCTCACCGCCGGCACGGGCGGGAGCCTGGGCAAATGGCTCCTCGGAGTCCGCATCGTCGATCGCGAAGGCGGACCGCCGGATCTCGTCACGGCGCTGACGCGGACGCTCCTCCGCGCGCTCTCCGTCGTCACCCTGGTCGGGCCGTTCCTGGCCCTGGGCCGCGAAAAACAAGGGCTCCACGACCAGCTCGCGGGCACGAGCGTCGAGTACCGGTAGGGGATCACCCCCTTCCGACCGTGTGTCCATTCTTGCCGCACTGGAACGCTTTGCCGCTCGCACGGGAAAAAAAGACTCCGCCCCCGCCCCAACCCTCGCGCCACGCCCCTTTGAAGCACGGGCACACGGCTCGCACGGACCTTCTTTCGCGACGGTCCGTCGCTGGAGTCGGAGCGAGCACTCATGACGAGGCGCATCGACGTTGGAGACCGAGTCGGGGAGTACGTCCTCGAAGCGAAGCTCGGCTCAGGCTCTTTCGGCGAGGTCTACAGGGCGCGACACCGCGCCCTCGAGGGCGTCCTGGTCGCCATCAAGCTTCCGCGCGACCCGCGGGCGCTCGCGCGGCTCCTCGACGAGGGCGTCCTCGCACGCCGCGTCGAGAGCGACGCGGCCGTCAAGGCGATCGGACTCGACCTCGACCACGACCCGCCGTACCTCGCCATGCAGTACATCGACGGCGAGAGTCTCCGCGCGACGCTCGAGCGCGGCGCGCTCCCGCCGCGCCGCGCGCTCGACGTGGCCCGGCGCGTCTTCGGCGCGCTCGCGGCCGCGCACGATGCGAAGGTGATCCACCGCGACGTGAAGCCGGAGAACATCCTCATCGACCAGGCCGGCAACGCGTTCCTCGGCGACTTCGGGCTCGCCGCCGCGCTCGACGCGGGCGACGGGACGCAGGACCTGGGCTCGCTCGGCAGCCAGCGCGCGCCCTCGATCGTCGGCACGCTCCGCTACCTCTCGCCCGAGCAGCGCGACTCGCGCCGCTCGATCGACGAGCGGAGCGACCTCTACTCGGCCGGTCTCGTCTTCTTCGAGATGCTCACGGGCGCGCTCCCCGAGGGCGGCGAGCTCCCGTCGGACCTCGTGCCGAACCTCGACAAGGGCTTCGACGCGATCTTCCAGAAGTGCTACGCGCGGCTCGAGCGCCGCTTCAAGTCGGCGCGCGAGGTCCTCGCCGCGCTCGACAGGCTCACCGAGCGGCTCGACGCGCCGAAGCTCGCGGCCGAGATCGTGAAGCGCGCGGCGCTCGCTCCGACCGTCGCCGGCTTCGTCGCGGGCGCACGCGACCCGCGGCTCCTCCGGGCCGCGCCCGAGAAGAGCCCGGTCGGCGACCCCAACCTCATCGACTGGGAGGAGGCGCGCGCGGTCATGCGCGTGCACGACTTCGACCTCCACCGCTTCGTGGACCGCGGCGCGATCGCTCGCGTCTCGCACCAGGGGCGGCTCCTCTTCCGCCGCTCGGACGTGGTCGATCTCAAGAACAGGCTCCGCCGGATCCTGACCCCCGAGGGGCTCGACTACTACGTCCTCCCCAAGCCGCCCGCTCCGCGGAAGCCCGAGGCGCCCGCCCTCGTCGAGACCCTGACGAACACGGCTTCGATGCCCTGGCTCGCCGCGAGCAACAAGATCCGTCCGGCCGGCGCCCTCGTCCGCTCCTTCGCGGTCGGCGTGGACGCGCTCGCCGTCGCCGCGCTCGCGGTCGTCGTCGGCACCGAGGTCTTCTCGGGGCCGGCGCTCCTCATGACGTGGGTCGTCGGCGGCTCGCAGCTCTGCCTCACGCCGGGCGTCCTCGACGCGGCGTCGGTCTCGGTGCTCGCGTTCCTCTACTTCTCGGTCCTCACGGGCCTCGTCGGCCGGACCTTCGGGAAGTGGTTGTTCGGCCTCCGCGTCATCGACCCGCAGGGAGAGCCGATCGGCCTCGGCCGCTCGGCGGCGCGGACGCTCGGCTATGTCGTCTCCGCGACGCCGCTCGGGCTAGGGTTCCTGGGCATGATCGTTCATCCAGAGCACAGAGGGTTTCACGACCTCGTCGCTGACTCACTCGTCGCGCATGAGTAGCTGGTCAGCGAGCGTGGAGGAGCAATCCTCTCGTCTTTCAACGCCGAGACGCAGAGACGCTGAGGCGCAGAGGAGCCGCCGTGACTCCGAGGCCTCAGCGCGCTCGAGGAGGCGTTGGTGAAGAGACGAGTCCTCGGCGAGCTCCGGATGATGGGTCGCCCCGATCGTCCGTCCGCACTGAACGGCGATCGGTTCGTTACCGCGTGACGCCAGAACCTCGACGCCCTCTCCGACGCGCGTGATCCGCGGCGCCCGGATGAATACGCGTCCTTCCTCGTCCACGAACGACTCTCGCTGTCGTCCATAGCCGTTCCTTTCGACATCGACGTCGAGCAAGCCGAACGAGCGCTGAGCGGGGTTGGTCACGTTCCGCGCGAGGAGGATCAGCCCCGCGCACGTGCCGAGGATCGCGCCCTCGAAGGACGCGATCGCCTCGTCCAGGCCGCTCTCCGCGAGGAGGCGGAGGTGGACCGAGCTCTCGCCGCCAGGGAGGACGAGGCCCGAGCAGCCCTCGAGGTCCGCGGGCGTGCGGACCTCGACGGGCTCGGCGCCGAGGCAGGCGAGGAGGCGGACGTGGGGCTCGAACGCGCCCTGGAGGGCGAGGACGCCGACGCGCATCACCAGCCTCGCGTCGAGAGGAGCTCGGCCGGCGGGAGCTTCGCCACGTCGAGGCCCTTCATGGGCTCGCCGAGCTCCTCCGAGATCGCGGCGAGCTTCTTCGCGTCGCGGAAGTGAGTCGTCGCCGGCACGATCGCCCGCGCGCGCGCCGGCGGGTCGCTCGACTTGAAGATCCCGGAGCCGACGAAGACGCTCTCCGCTCCGAGCTGCATGCAGAGCGCGGCGTCGGCCGGCGTCGCGATCCCGCCCGCCGCGAAGTTCGGGACCGGGAGCTTCCCCTCCTCGGCCACGCGGCGAACGAGCTCGTAGGGCGCGCCGAGCTCCTTGGCCTCGGTCATGAGCTCCTCCGTGCGCATGTGGCGGAGCTTCTCGATGTGGCCCGTGATCGCGCGGAGGTGACGGACCGCCTCGACGATGTTGCCCGAGCCGGCCTCGCCCTTCGTGCGGATCATGGCCGCACCCTCGCCGATCCGGCGGAGCGCCTCGCCCAGGTCGCGCGCGCCGCAGACGAACGGAGTCTCGAACGCGAGCTTGTCGATGTGGAAGCGGTCGTCGGCGGGCGTCAGGACCTCGCTCTCGTCGATGAAGTCCACTCCGAGCGCCTGGAGGATCTGGGCCTCGACGAAGTGCCCGATCCGCGCCTTCGCCATGACGGGGATCGAACAGACGTCGAGGATCTCCTTCACCTTCGCGACGCTCGCCATGCGCGCGACGCCGCCCTCCTTGCGGATGTCGGCCGGCACTCGCTCGAGCGCCATGACCGCGCAGGCCCCTGCCTCCTCGGCGATCCGAGCCTGCTCGGCCGTCGTCACGTCCATGATGACTCCGCCCTTCAGCATCTCGGCGAGGCCTGTCTTCAATCTCAGCGTGTACATGGAGTCCTCCTGTCGAACGGGAACTCGTTCTCGTTCTCGTTCTCGTTCTCGTTCTCGTTTTCGCCTTCAGACCTGCGCGGCTGCCGTCCGCGGCGAAGCCGACCGCACATCCTTCAACGCCGCCGCGAGTCTCTTCACACCTTCACGGATCTGCTCCACCCGCACTCCGCCGAACGACAGCCGCATCCCGTGCGAGTCTCCGCTCACCGAGAAGATCCTCCCCGGCGTATAGACCACTCCCCGCTCGGCCGCTCTCGGCAACAGCTCCGCGGTATCGACGGGCATGCGCGCCGAGAGCGAGAAGCCCCCGACCGGCCGCGTCCACGTCGTGCCCTTCGGCATCTCCTCCTCGAGCGCTTCGAGGAGTGCGTCCCGGCGCTTCTTGTATTCGTTGCGCACTCGCTGTGCGTGCCGCTCGAGGCGCGTCCCCTTCGCGAAGCGGAGCATGGCCGCCTGGAAGATGAGCGAGCTCGAGAGGTCCACCGTGGACTTCGCGGCGGAGAGCCGCCCGACGAGGACCGGCGGCGCGACGAGCCAGCCGAGCCGGACGCCCGGGAAGAGCATCTTCGAGAACGTGCCCGCGTAGATCACGTCCCGCCCCTCGGGGAGCGCGCGGAGCGGCGGCAGCTCTTCCCCCTCGTAGCCGAGGTCGCCCTTGAAGTCGTCCTCGAAGACAGGGAGATCGTGCCGCGCCGCGACCTCGACGAGGCGGCGCCGCCGCGCGAGCGAGAGACGCACGCCCGTCGGGTTCTGGAAGGTTGGCATGGTGTAGAGGAGCTTCGGTCGTTCGCGCTCGAGGAGCCGCTCGAGCGCGTTCACGTCGAGGCCGTCCTGATCGACGGGCACGCCCACGATCCGCGCGCCGAGCGAGCGGAAGACGTTGAGCGCGCCGTGGTACGTCGGGTCCTCGACGACCACCGTGTCACCCGGCGCGACGAGGAGCCGCGCGACGAGGTCGATCCCCTGCTGCGAGCCGTTCACGACGAGGATCTCGTCCGGCACCGCGGCGATCCCGCGGTCGAGGAGGATCCGGCGGAGGAGCTCGACGAAGCCGGCCGAGCCGCCCGGGGTCCCGTAGTTGAGGAGCTTCCGTCCGTCCTCCTTGAGCGCGGCGTTGAGGGAGCGCCGGAACTCGTCGAGCGGGAAGAACGTGGCGTCCGGGTGTCCGCCCGCGAAGCTGATCGTGCCCGGCTGCGCCGCGAACCGCGCGAGCTCCGCGGAGAGCGGGTCGCGGAGGCGGAGCGGGTCGAGGACGAGCCGCTCCTCCCAGCGGAGGCGCGACGGACGGGCGACGGGCGACGCGGCCTGCGAGGCGACGGCGATCGGGAGCCGCGAGGAGACGAACGTGCCCCGCCCGACGTGGCGGTAGAGGATCCCCTCGGAGACGAGCGCGTCGTAGGCGAGCGTGACCGTGCCGCGGTTCACGTCGAGGGTGCGCGCGAGGACGCGGCTCGCGGGGAGCTCGGCGCCCGGCGCGAGCGTGCCCTCGGAGACGAGGCGCTTCAGCGCATCGCGCACCTGTGCGTAGAGCGGCTCGCCGGACTCGCGGTCGATCGGGATTCGCATGCGCCCCCTCCGTGCTTCGTGCGCAGAGGATAGCCGGTCCGAGCGGGCCAATGAAAGATCCATTGAGTCCAATGGACCCCGATTTCTTGGGCCAAGACCGACCATTACGACGCCGTCTTGGCGACTCATTGGATCTCTTGGACCGATCCACGGCTCGTTGGCCTTGCGCCCGGCACCGTCCATCCTGTGCAATCCCTCCCGCCGGCGGGGAGCTCCCCCGCCCCTGGAGGTCCCCGTGAAGAAGCTGCTCGCCGTCCTCGCCGTGCTCCTCGCCGTCGGTCTCGCGTTCCGCATGCCGCTCCACGCCCAGGACGACAAGGAGGAGAAGCCCGCGAAGGAGAAGCCCGACTTCACGAAGGCCACCCTCCACTGCGTCGGCGGCCTCTCCGCGTCCACGGCCTATTTCGGCTTCTGCCTCATCGGCGTGACGGCCGACGCGTTCGACAAGGGCACCTACGACGCGAAGAAGACGAAGATGGTCGCCGAGGAGGTGAAGGGGTTCCTGAAGCGGACCGGCAACCAGCTCGACGCGCTCGAGAAGAGCGGCGGCCTCAGCGAGCCCGACGCGAAGGCCGTGGACGACCTCGAGAAGATCTTCGGCGAGGTCGTGGACTTCGCGCAGAAGCTCGAGGACTACGCGGACGACAAGTCCGAGGAGAAGGGCAAGGCCTACCAGGAGTCGCGCAAGAAGGCCTGGAAGCACCTGAAGAAGCTCCTCGGCATCAAGGACTGACCGCGCGTCCGCGGTGAAGCTCGGCCAGTACGAGCGCCTCGAGGAGATCGGCCGCGGCGGC
>CAZYLP010000397.1:0-8085 GCA_964648345.1 uncultured Planctomycetota bacterium | reverse complement strand
GCCGCCGGGTGGGGCGCCGCCGCCTCCGCCGCCGCCGCCCCCGCCGCCGCCGCCGACGCCCCAGGGCATGGCCTACCGCGGCGTGACCCCGACGAACGGCTTCACGACGGGCTACTGGGACGTCGAGATCGTCGGCAACAACTTCGAGAACCTGACGAGCGTCACCGTCGGCGGCGCCCAGCTGATCAACATGCAGTACGCCGCGACGCAGATCCGCGGCCGCATGCCACCGGGCACCGCGGGGTCGGCGCAGGTCGTCATCGTCTCCTCGACGCGCGGCACGCTCACCGTGCCCGCCGCGATCACCTACAACAACACGATCGCGACCGCGCCGAGCTACCAGACGAACGTCCTGCCGATCATTAACAACAAGTGCAACTCCTGCCACGCAGGCGGCGGCCGGGTCCCGCTCAGCCCCTACAACACGATCCTCACGGGTCGCGTGGGCGGCGTGGGTCTCGTCTCTCCGGGTAACGCGGACGGCGAGAGCTACATCTGCGTGAAGATCGACAACGCGATCGGCGGTGCCTCCGCGACCATGGCGCAGTACGCGACCGCGGCCGAGCGCACCGTGATCGAGGACTGGATACGGGGTGGGGCCAAGCCCTAGGGGTGAAGGGCTGGTCCCGGACGGTAAGCAGGTGTCCGCGCGAGGGGCGCTCCGACGAGTCGGGGCGCCCCTCGAGGCTTCAGGGCGCGGCGTCGTTCAAGGCCCGGCGCGCTTCAGGGCCCAGTGCGCGCGATCACGGAGCGGACGCCGCCGTTCTCCTCGACGACGATCGCCGAGGGCTGGATCGCGACGAGGCGCACGCCCTTCTCGAGCAGGTCGCCCGGCGCCACGATCCGCCCGTCCACGAGGGCGAGCGGCCGCTCGATGCCCGTGACGGTGGCCTGGACGTCGAGCGCGACGACTCGGCCCGACTCGAGCGTGGTCATCGGCGCGAGGTCGGCGAGCGCCTTCTCGGGCGCCTCCGCGCGACTGAGGAGGCGGCCGACGCCGAGAGCGGTCGCGACGGGGACGTCCACGAGGCAGAAGTCTATGGGCGCTCTCCCGTACTCGGGAGCGCGGACGCCGGTCGCTCGCTCGACGAGCGCGAACCACTCCTTCGCGGGCGCGCTCCACGAGAGGAAGACTCCTCGCGGCGTCTCGCGGAACGACTCGCGGACCGAGGGAGGCTCGCATGGGCCGTCGAGCTTCGCGCGTGCGACGACGAGGACCTCCCCCGCATGCCAGGCGCTCAGCCCGTTCTCGCCGATCAAGCGCATGAGGAGGCGCCGGCGGTCGTCGCTCGTCCCGCACTCCTGGTAGTCGACCGACGCCTTCCCCTTCACGTCCGGAGCGAGCACGAGCGGCTGGTTCGCGTAGGCAGCGACCAAGATCAGGATGTCGTCGACATCGGCGTTGTCGAACTGGCATGTGAAACGGGCGTATGGCTCGAAGAGGAGGACGCCATCGGGCTGCTCGACGAGCTCGCCCTTTGCCATCTTGGCGATGACTTCGGCAGCCAGCCGCCACTCGCAGCCGCGGAGCGTGATCGTGACGCGTTCGTGGTGCTCGGGATCCACGCGGACCGGCCGCCCCGAGATCCGCGATAGGTCCGACGCCACGGCGGCGAGGTCCGCCTCCTCGTAGCAGAAGTCGGCGACCCCGGGCCGCGGCGTGCGGGTCCTAGCGGCGGCCTCGGACGTCGGCGACGACGGTGTTGGAACCACCGACGACGGAGGTGAGACCGGCGATGACGGCGATGAAGCCGGCGCCGCCACCGGAGCGACAGCGCAGCCGGCGACGAGCATGAGGAGCGAGAGCGGCGGACCGACGCGCATCGGTCCCAGTGTAGCGCTGCCCCGCCCGAGGCCAAAGACGCTCAACGAGGGCTTGCCAAGAAAGCCGAGGAGGCAAGCCGTTGAGATTCCCCCGTGGCCGCTTACACTCCCACCCCCAAGGAGGAGCGGATCACACCCATGTTCGAAGTGGCCGAGGAGCTGTCGATCGGGATCAAGGACGAGCCGGGCTCGCTTGCGGCGGTGCTCGAGGTCGTCGCGAAGGCCGGCTGCGCGGTGCGCGCGTTCTGCGGCTACTCGATGGCCGGCGCGGGCAACGTCATGATCGTGGCCGACGATGCCAAGAAGGCGAAGGCCGCGCTGAAGAAGGCGGGCTACAAGGAGATCGAGGCGAGCAAGGTCGTCGTCGGCACCACGAAGGACAAGAAGGGCGCCGGCGCCGAGATCACGAGGACGGCGCGCACGCACGGGATCAACCTCGAGTACTGCTACGCCACGGGCACCGGCAAGGGGACGGGCGTCATCGTCCTCGCGGCCGGCGCGCAGACGGCGAAGCTCGCGAAGCAACTCAACTCCTGAGCTCGCCTCCGGCCCCGTTATTCTGACGGCGTGGCCGACGAGAGCCTGAGAGCGCTGGAACGGTCGCTCGCCGGGAGCCCCGCGAACGCGGGGCTCCGCGTGCAGCTCGCGCGGGCGCTCGTCCGCGCGGGCCGCGCGCGCGATGCGCTCGCGCGGCTCGACCTCCCGACGATCGAGCCCGCGTTCTTCGACGACGCGCGCGCGCTCGCGGACGCGCTCTGGCGCGACGAGCTCGCGCGCCTCGAGCGGAGGACGGTGATCCCCGTCGGCGCGGGCGCCGGGCCGGACCAGTCCGACTCCGCGCTCGTCGTCACCGAGGACGGCCTCGCGGGATGGCGCGCGGACCTGAACCGCGGCGGCCGCTTCGCGGTCGTGGACCTCGAGCGCGGCGCCGTGCTCCACGAGAGCGAGGAGTTCCACGTCGCGATGGCGATCTTCGCGAGCGCGCGGCACGTCTTCGTGGACGAGATCTCGCCCGAGGGCCGCGCGACGCTCGCCTTCTCGCGCGCCGGCACGGAGCGCGCGCCGGCCGCGAACCGGATCCGCCTCGTGGACGTGGCGCCCGGGGGAGACCGGTTCGCGGAGTGGAACACCGAGGGCACGCTCGCGGTCCGCGCGTGGCCCGACCAGCAGCTGCTCCACGCGGCGGAGGGCCACGAGCCGCTCGTGGACTGGGAGGTCGGCGTCGCGTTCATGAGGAAGGCCGGACGCCACCTCGCCGTCCGCTTCGGCGGCGAGCCGCGCGAGCTCGACTTCCTCTTCCGCCAGCGCCTCGGCCGCGGCGTCTACGCGGAGACGGGCTCGGCGCTCATCCTCCACGCGTGGCCCGGCCTCGAGCCGATCCGGATCCTCGAGCCGGCGAATGACCCGGTGCCCGCCCCCTCGCTCGCATCGGACCGCCGCGTCCTGAGGATCATGCTCGGAGGGAGACCGCGCCGCTTCGAGGTGGACTTCGAGCGCGGGGCCGTCGTCCGCGCCCCCGAGGACAAGGAGCGGCTCTCCCGGTTGAACGCCGAGACGGGACGCTGGCACCCGCACGCGGACGCCGTCTTCCGCTACCGCAAGGACCGCCTCGTGGAGCTGGTCACACCCGAGGAGCGCCTCCTCGTCCTCCCGCCCGGCACGTGGCCGCGGGCCTGGAGCCCGGACGGCCACTCGCTCATCGCGGTCTCGAGCGAGAAGGGCGAGCGCCGCCTCGAGGTCTGGACCTCGAAGTCGTAGGAACCGGACGACTTCCGCGGACGTTTCAGGGATGAGCGCTCTCCTCCGTATCCCTCGAGCGCGTTGTCCCGGAGAAGACCGTTGGTCCGAACCTTGGAGCTGTCGCTCTCGACGGACGAACGTTTCAGGGCGCTCTACACGGAGCACAAGGCGGAGGTCTTCGGCTTCCTCATCCGCCTCCTCCGCGACGAGCCGCTCGCGGAGGACGTGCTCCAGGAGACGTTCCTCCGCGTCTACCGCGCGCTCGAGCAGTACGACCCCGAGCGCAGCTTCCGCGCCTGGCTCTTCCAGATCGCGCGGAACGCCGCCGTCGATGCGCTGCGTCTCGCTCGCAAGGAGGAGAAGCTGCGCGGAGCGACCGCACGCGGCGCTCCGTCGTCGAGCGAGCCCGTCCTCCCCGAGGTCTCCCGCCGCGAGGAGGAGGAGCGGACCCGCGACGCCCTCGACGCTTTGCCGCCGGACGCGAAGGCCATGCTCCTCCAGAGGCACGGCATGGGCATGACCGTGCCCGAGCTCGCCGAGTCGTGGAGCGTCACCGAGCGCACCGTCGCGAACCGCCTGCGCGGAGCGGTCCTGCTCCTCGCGAAGGAGCTCTTGTCGCGGAGGGGGGCGTGGGGGGCGCAGCCCCCGCCGCAGCGGCACCGCGCCGTTGGCGGTGCCGCGAGGACCGGCCTCGGGGTTTGGGGGCGAAGCCCCCAAGAGGAGGGAGGTTGCTCGTGACCGAGTCCGAGGACGAGCTCATCGCCATCGCCACGGCGGCGCTGGCCTCCGGGGCCGCCGCCTTCCAGCCCGTCGAGCCGCGCGCCGAGCTCTGGGACCGCATCGAGCGCGGCGTGCGCGAGGAGCGCCTGGGCCACGGGCCGCAGACGGCGCTCCGGATCCTCCTCTCGTGCACGTTCTGCAAGGGCGGCCTCGATCGGAAGGAAGCGCTCTACTGCGCGGCCTGCCTCGCGCCCTACCACCAGGACTGCCTCGACACCCACGGCCGCTGCGCCGCGATGGGCTGCGGCGAGACGCGGCTCGTCGCACCGCGCGAGGCGCGCTCGCGCCGCTCGCGGCGGCTCGCGCCGCTCCTCGCGCTCCTCGTCGGGGCACCGCTCGCCGCGGTCGCGGCCTACTCGGCCCGCGGCAAGACGGCGGCGTCTCCCCCCGACCTCGAGGCCGCGCTCGCCGCGGTCGGCGAACCCGAGCACGGCCCCGGCCGCTGGCCCTGGTCGGCTCCGAGCCCGCCTGCGGGCGACGAGGAGGTCACGAAGCGGCTCGCGACCCAGAGACTCACGTTCAACTTCGCGGACACGCCGTTCGACGACGTCCTCCAGTTCCTCCACGACTTCACGAACCTGGAGATGCGGCCCGACGGGATCGACCTCGAGAAGCTCGAGGTGAACCTGCGCCTCCGCGACGTCACCGCGTTGAACGCGCTCGACATCATCGCGAACGTGGCGCGGCTCGTCTGGGTCCCGGAGAAGGGCGGCATCCGCTTCGTCCCGAGAGACCGGATCGCCTCGTTCCGCGAGCACGACCGCCACACGGATGCGCTCGCGGTGCTCGGAGAGGCCGAGGACGACAACGCGACGGTCTTCCGGAGGCTCCACGCGCAGCGCATCAACCTCAACTTCGACGCGACGCCGGTCCGCGACGCGCTCGACACGCTCCACGAGCTCACGTCCATCGACTTCGTCGTCACCCGCGAGGCCGTCGAGAAGATCGACGCCACGGCGGCCGTGGTCGCGCTCAAGGTCCGGGATGTCGTCGTCCGCGATGCCCTGACGCGCATCCTCGTCCCGCACGGCCTCGAGTCCGAGATCAGGAACGGCGTCGTCTTCATCCGGCCGGCGGTCTCGCGGCCCACGGTCCCCGCGCTCGTCACGCGACGCGTGCGCCTCGAGGGCCGCGGGCTGACCGTCGCCGACCTCGTCCGCTCGCTCCAGTCCCAGGGTGTGGACACCTACACGATGCGCTCCACGTGGGCCTCCTCGGGCACGTTCTCCCTGGCGATCGCGGCGGAGACGCCGCTGCCCGACGCGCTCGCGGTCGTCGCGTCGGCGACGGCCCTCCGGCCGCGGATCGTGACGCTCGACTCCCAGCGCGAGGTCGTGATCCTCGATGGCCGCGTCGCCGGCGCCCATCACGCCCTGACCGCGGAGCTGCCCCCGTTCACGGGGGTCGTCGCGGAGGTGAACGAGCTCCGCGCGCGTCTCGCGCAGGACCTCCTCGCCCGCGAGGCGGCGCGCCGTGACGCGGGCATCCCGGTCGCCGAGCTCTACGCTCGCGAGCGCGCCGTCGAGCTCGACGCCTCGACGATCCTGTCGCTCATCGGTCGCGCCGACGCCGTGATCCACGCTCCCGAGACACACGACCTCGCGACGCGCCAGCTGGAGAGGCTCGCGGGGCCCTACGACGACGTGCGCGAGAAGAAGCGCCGCACCCGCATCGAGTACGAGCAGACGGTCGCGGCGCTCGAGTCGAGCCGGGCCGTCCGCGAGGTCGAGCTCGGGGAGCAGCAGTGGACCCTCGACCGCGAGGCCAAGGCGGCCGTCGCGAAGGCCAAGCGCCTCAAGACCAGGGAGGCCGAGGACGAAGCGATCAAGGCCGGTCGGCTCTACGAGAGCGTGCGCCGGGACGCGATGGACGAGAAGGACGCGCTCGACAAGAAGATCACGGCGACGAAGCGCGAGTACGAGATCCGCCTCGTGAAGATCGAGCGCGAGATCGACACGTACGAGGCGAGGCTCAACGAGCTCAGGCGCATGCAGATCCTCGCGGGCCGCGACTGGGGTCTCCGCGAGTCCCTCGAGCGCGGCCTCCGCATGGCGGAGGCGGAACGGTAGCCCCTCGACGACTCCGACCTCCCCGAGCGAGGAACGAGTCGAGGGGTCCTCGCTCGGAGATGCGGTCAGACGTCGATGTCCTCGAGCGTGCCCGCCTCCTCCATGATGAAGTCGAAGCGGGCCTGAACGTCCTTGCCCATGAGCTCCATCATCACCTGGTTCGCGATCGGCTCCTCGCCGACCTCGACGCGGACGAGCGTCCGCTTCTCCATGTCGAGGGTCGTCTCCTTGAGGACCTGGTGCGGCATCTCGCCGAGACCCTTGAAGCGGCTCACGTCCGGCTTCGCGTTCTTCGGGAGCTTCGCGATGATCTTGTCGCGCTCCTCGTCGTTCGCCGCCCAGTGCGTCTCCTTGCCCCACGTGATGCGGAAGAGCGGGGGCTTGGCGATGAAGACGTGCCCCGCCCGGATGAGGTTCGGGAGGTAGCGGAAGAAGAACGTGAGCATGAGCGTCGTGATGTGGTCGCCGTCCGAGTCGGCGTCCATGAGCAGGATGATCTTGTGGTAGCGGAGGTTCTCGATGTTGAACGCCTCGCCGATCCCGCAGCCGAGGGCGCGGACGATGTCGTTCAGCTCCTTGTTCTCGAGGACCTTCGTGATCGTCGCCTGCTCGGCGTTGAGCACCTTCCCACGCACCGGGAGGATCGCCTGGTAGCGACGATCGCGACCGGCCTTCGCCGTGCCACCGGCCGACTGACCCTCGACGATGAAGATCTCGCTCTTGGCCGGGTCGGTCGATGAGCAGTCGGCGATCTTCTCGGGCAGGTTCAGCCGGTGCGTCACGCCGAGCTTCCGCTTGACCTGAGCCGCGGCCTCGCGGCTCGCGGCGCGGGCGCGCGCGGCGAGCAGGATGCGCGCGACGATCTGGTCCGCGATCGACTTGTTCTCGGTGAGCCACCGCTCGATCGCGGGCTTGATCGCGCCCTCGACCTCGCCCTGGACCTCGGGGTTGTTGAGCTTCGACTTCGTCTGGCCCTGGAACTGGGGCTCGTAGAGGAAGATCGAGACGATCGCGATGACGCCCTCGCGGATGTCCTCGCTCGCGATCTTGAGGCCGGACGTCTTCACGTCGTGGGTGTCGATGTACTCCTTCACCGCCTTGGCGATGCCGGAGCGGATCCCCGCCTCGTGCGTGCCGCCCGCGTTCGTGTGGATGCCGTTCACGAACGACCGCATGCGCTCGTCGTTCGCGTTCGTCCACGCGAGAGCGACCTCGAGGCGCGGCTCCGACTCGCGCTCGAAGCTGAAGATCGGACACTGCGTCTTCAGCTGCTGCTTCTCGATGGCGCGCTCGAGGAGCTGGGTGATGCCGCGCTTGAACTGGAACGTCTCGGGCTCGCCCTTCTTCTCGTCGAGGAACGTGAACTTGATGCCCTTGTGGACGAACGCGCGGTCCTCGAGCGACTTCCGGATGAGCTCCGGGTCCAGCTCGGTCTTGCCGAAGATCTCGGGGTCGGCGCGGAACTCGATCGTCGTGCCGGTCTTGTTGCCGTCCTTGCCGACGGTCTTGAGCTTGGAGGTCGGCTTGCCGCGCGAGAACGTCTGCTCGTGGATGCCGCCATCGCGCTGGACGGTGACCTTGAGCTCCTCCGCGAGCGCGTTCACGACCGACGCGCCGACGCCGTGGAGGCCGCCCGAGTGGAGGTAGTTCCCCCGGTCGAACTTGCCGCCCG
>CAZYLP010000396.1:0-8088 GCA_964648345.1 uncultured Planctomycetota bacterium | reverse complement strand
GCGAGCTCGGCCTCGAGCTCGCGCGCGCGAGCCTCGACGGTGCGCGCCTGCTCGATCGCCTCGACGTCGTCGAGGAGAGCCTCGACTCGCGCGACCTTGGCGCGGAGCATGTCGAGCTCCTCGTTCGCGTTCGCGGGCGTGGCCTCCCCCGAAGCCATGGCCGCGACCTTCCCCTTCGTCTCGAGCTGCGACTTGAGGCGGATCTTCTCGGCCTCGAGCTCGTCGACGCGCTCCTCGAGGCGCTGGGCGCGCTGGCGGAGCGTGATCTGCATCGTCTCGCGCTCCTTCTTCGCCTTGGCCAGCTCGGCGCGCGTCTCGGCGAGGAGCTTCTGCGCCTGCTCGTTCTCGCCCTCGAGCTCTTCGAGGCGCTCATCGAGCTCGTCGATCTTCTCCTCGTAGGCCTCGACCAGGCTGCGGAGCTCGGCGTTCGAGTGCTCGAGGCGCTGGTTCTCGGCGTGGAGCTCGCGGACGCGCTCGCGGATGAGCTCTCCCCGGCGCGCGGCCTCCTGCTCGATCTGGTACTTGAGCGCCTCGACGCGCTCCTTCAGCTCGTCGTTCTCGAGGACGAGCTGGGCGTTCGAGTCCTCGTAGGTCTTGAGCTCGTCCGCGCGCTTCTTGTCGTCGGTCGTCGCGCCCTCGCGGGCCTCGAGGAGCCGCTGGACCTCCTTCTCGACGGCGGCGCGCTTCTTCTTCTCGGCGGCGAGGTCGGACTCGAGCTTCTTCTTCTCGCGCTCGAGGGCGGCCTCGCGGTCCTTGTGCGCCTTCTGGAGCTCGATGTTCTCGACCTGGAGGCGGTCCGCTTGCTGCTGGAGCTCGACCGTCCGGCCCTCGAGGTCGCTCTCGAGGTCGGCGGGCGTGTAGCCGCCGCGCGCGTCGGCGTCGTCCTCGGCGTGGAGGCCATCGAGCGCCTTCTTGAGCGCGGCGTTCTCCTGGTCGCTCCGCGTGAGACGGGCGCGGAGGTCCTTGAGCTCGGCGATGAGCTGGGCCTCGCTGGTCGTGCCCGTCCCCGCGGGCTGAGCGACCTGGACCGCGGGCGGCGGAGCCGGCTTCTCGGCCTTCTCGGGATTCTCGACGACCTCGCCGTCCTCGTCCTCTTCGAAGAGGACGACCATCTCCGGGGCCGTCTTCCCGGCGTCCGGGATCGCGGGCTTCTCGTTCGCGACCTGGACGACGAGGAGCTCGGTCGCGCCGACGAGGATCTTGTCGGAGGCCTTGAGCGGCGCCTTCCCCTTGTCCGGGATCCGCGCGCCGTTCACGAAGACGCCCTTCATCGACCCGAGGTCCTCGATGGCGAGGGCGCTCGACTCGACGATCACGTTGGCGTGCTTGTACGCGATCTCCTTGTCCTTGAGCTGGATCTCGGCGCGGCCCGTCCCGATCCGGTGGACGCCGGGATCGAGATCGAGGAGCTCGCCCTCGCGCTTTCCGCTCAGGATCTGGAGTCGCGCCACTCCGAGTCCCTCCCCGACCTGACCGACTAGACCCGACCCGACTGCTCGACCCGACTCTCCGACTCGATGCTAACCGCTTGCGAAGCGGAGTGTTACACGACCTGCGAGCCCATTTCTATAGCACAAGCCGATGGCCCTGTCAACGCCACCGGGGTCGGTGTGTTCTCCTCCGGGGCACGTCGAATGCGGGGGGCCGGTGAGGCGCGCTCAAGCTCCGATGAAGCCAGGCCAGGGTGCCGGATCTCCGGCACTTGCGCCTGCTTTCGGGTGCCCGGAGGAGCGCTTGACACGCCGTGGCTCAACTCCGTAAAGTATCGTGTCTCAAGGCTGGACGGGGGATGCGCACAAAGATGGGGCTGATTCGCCTGTGAGGGTTCTCTTCCTCGTCCCGCCCGACACGCTCTCCATCGAGTCCTCGGTCCCCGACCAGCTCGAGAAGCGGAAGGAGTTCCGGCAGCGGCTGGGGCTCCTGTCGGTCGCGGCATCGCTCGAGCACGCGACGGGGATCCGGCCCGAGTTCCTCGACGTCTCGGTGCTCGGGAACACCTACAAGATCCTCGAGCAGGAGCTCTCGCAGCTCGCCCCCTCGCCGCCGGATGTCGTCGGCCTCTCGGTGCTCACGTTCAACATGCTCGATGCACGGATGACGGCGAAGATCGTCCGCGAGCGCTTCCCGCGGGCGAAGATCGTCGCGGGCGGCCATCACGCGACTCTCTACCCGCGCGAGACCGTCAACCTCCCCGAGTTCGACTACGTCGTCTGCGGAGAGGGCGAGCGCGTCCTCGCACGCCTCGTGACCGAGCTCCGCGACACCGCTCGGAAGCCCCGCGCCGAGGTCCTCGATGCGATCGGCGGGCTCGGCTACAAGGGCGCCGACGGGCAGGTCCGCTTCAACCCGTTCAAGGACGAGGGCGTCGACTTCGACACGATCCCGTCTCCGGCGCACCACCTGATCGACCTCTCGAAGTACAACAACGTCCTCGCGCGACAGGCGCACACGGCGAGCGTCCAGAGCTCGCGCGGCTGCCCGGCGGCGTGCACGTTCTGCGACATCCGCAAGACGAAGTTCCGCTCGCGCTCGCCCGAGCGCGTGGTCGCCGAGCTCAAGCACCTCGTCGAGCTCGGGACGCGCGACTTCTTCTTCGTGGACGACACGATCACCGTCGAGAAGAAGCGCGTCCTCAAGATCTGCGAGCTGATCCAGAAGGAGAAGCTCGACATCGAGTTCAAGGTCAGCTCGCGGACCGACATGGTGACGCCGGAGATCCTCTCCGCGCTCAAGAAGGCGGGCTGCTACCGGATCCACTACGGCGTCGAGAGCGCGACGCCGCGCCTCCTCGACTACCTCGAGAAGGGCTCGACTCCCGAGCGCGTCCGCCGCGCCTTCAAGCTCACGCGCGAGGCCGGCATCCAGACCTACGCCTACATGATGATCGGGATCCCGACCGAGACGCGCGAGGAGATGTTCCAGTCGGTCGACTACGTGACGAAGCACCTCAAGGCCGACTACGCCCAGTTCTCGATCCTGACCCCGTACCCGAAGACCGCCCTCTACGACCGCATGCTGCGCGACGGCATCGTCACGCACGACTACTGGCAGGAGTTCGCCGAGAACCCGCAGGAGGGCTTCAAGGTCCGCTTCTGGAACAAGGACTTCACCGAGCAGCAGCTCCGCGAGCTCCAGGACGAGTGCATGCGCCGCTTCTACGGCCGGCGCGACTACATAGTCCAGGAGCTGCGCCGGATCCGGACCTTCCGCGAGTTCGCGGTCAAGGCGCGCGTCGGCGCGCGCGTCCTCGCGCCGCGCGTCGCGCGCCTCATGGACAAGGCGCTCGCCAAGTTCGGCGGTCCGACATCCGTCCCGGTCGGAGGCGCGTGACCGAGTGAACGCGGTGCGGCTCTACAGGCAGGCGAAGAAGCTCGCGCGGCTCGCGCTCAGGAAGCGCTCCGCGCTCCCGCACGAGCTCCAGCTCGAGGTGACGAACCGCTGCAACCTCGACTGCCACATGTGCCCGCGCCTCACGCTCCTCAAGGTCCCCGAGGTCGACATGTCCTGGGAGACCTTCACGCGGGTCCTCGACCGCCTCTCGGAGCCGCCCGAGTCGATCACGCTCACCGGGTGGGGCGAGCCGCTCATGCACCCCCGGATCTTCGACTTCATCGCCGAGATCCACCGCCGGTTCCCGTCGTGCGACGTGGGCTTCACGACGAACGCGCACCTCCTCACGAACTCGATGATCGAGCGGATCCTCGCCGCGAAGGTCTCGCGCGTGAACGTGTCGCTCGAAGAGCTCCCGTGGGAGAACGCGGAAGCTCGCGTGACGACGATCACCGACCCGAAGGACCTTCACATGCGCGGCCTCGGCAACGAGGTCGCCGTCGGCGGTCACCCGACGCCGCCCAAGGTCATCGACCGCCTCCGCCGCTTCCTCGACGCCGTCAATCAAGATCGCCGCGACGGCAAGCACCCGGTCGAGGTGAGGCTCCAGCTCGTCCTGTTCCCGAACGGGTCGGACGTGATGCTCCGCCTCATCGACTTCGCGGCCGAGGCCGGGTTCCACGCGATCAACGTCGTGCGCCTCGACGTGCGCGGGCGTCCGGATCTCAAGCGCCCCTCGTGGGACGAGGAGCGCTCGATGATCGTCAAGGCGCGCGAGCGCGCCGCGCGGCACGGAATCCCGCTCGGCAGCGTGAACGACCACGGGATCATCCTCGGGCTCGCATCGCACCGCGACTCGTTCTGCATGCGGCTCGACAACTTCATCTACGTCGACGTGAGCGGCAACGTCGCTCCGTGCTGCCTCCTCCGCGGTCACCGCATGGGGAACCTCGTCGAGCAGCCGCTCGAAGAGGTGTGGCAGAGCGAGCGCTTCAAGAAGTTCTACGGCCCCGAGGTCCACCCGGCGTGCGCGGGCTGCGACGCGTTCCTCCACGGATACGCGCCGGCCGCGCCGTTCGACGTGGGGCCTCGACCGCTCCCCATAATCCGTTCCATGAAAGAGGTGTCGTGAATGGTCGCCTCCACGAGCACGGCGAAGAAGCTCAAGGTCTCCTTCCTCGAGCCGCCCGCCGTCACCGAGCGGAGCGCCGAGCGCTTCGCCGGCTGCACGTTCGAGCTCTACCACTTCCCGGACCTCGCGAACCTCTACCCCTTCACGATCCTCCACCAGCGAGGGGTCGAGGTGGACTTCCTGGACGCGGGGCTCCTCTGCGACACGCAGGAGACGTTCCTCGAGCGCCTGCGGCAGGCGCCGTCCGACTACTACGTCCTCCACGCGGTCGTCCTCGCGAAGCCGACGGACCTCGTCTGGATCCAGAAGATCCGGGCGCTCCAGCCGGACGCCGTCATCGTCCTCCACGGCCCCGAGGCGACGCGCGTGCCCGCGGAGTACATCGGGACGGACGAGAGGGTCATCGTCCTCCGCGGCGAGATCGAGCGCTCGCTCATCGAGCTCGTCATGGGAGAGATGCCGAAGGACAAGCCCTACGGCCTCTCGCGCTACGAGCCGGACAAGAAGCGCGTCGTGGACTACGCGCCGGACCCGCGCGGCACGATCCCGTTCGACGAGCTCCCGATCCCGGCGCGCGACCACCCGGCCGTGAACCGGTACCGCGACAAGTACTTCAACCCGAAGTACCGCGGCGCGCCCCACGCGCTCATGCTCACGTCGCGCGGGTGCTCGTTCCGGTGCAGCTTCTGCGTCCCGAACGCGATCTCCTTCGCGCGCGAGATGGAGGGCTTCAAGTACACGGGCCACAAGCCGCGCGTCGAGGCCGCGTCGCCCCAGCGCATCGCCGCCGAGTTCAAGTGGCTCAAGGACCACGGCTACAAGTCGGTCCACATCGCCGACGACCAGTTCCTCTGGCAGAAGTCGCGCACGCTCGAGATCTGCAAGCTCCTCGAGCCGATCGGCCTCGAGTGGGGCATGCTCTCGCGCTCGGACTTCCTGACCGACGAGGAGGTCGTCATCGCCCTCGCGAAGGCGGGCTGCGTCTCGATCGACATGGGCGTCGAGAGCTTGAAGCAGGAGGTCCTCGACAAGATCCGCAAGGACCTCGACGTGAAGGACGTCTACGAGGCCGTCCGCCTCCTCAAGAAGCACGGGATCCGGCCGAAGATCAACATCATGTTCGGCACGACGCCCGAGGAGACGCCCGAGGACATCTACTGGACGGTGAAGGAGCTCAAGAACCTCGACGTCCCGAACGTCATGTTCGCGATCGCGACCCCGTTCAAGGGCACCGAGTTCTTCGACTACTGCAAGGAGAAGGGCTACCTCATCGACGAGACGGACAACGTCAACCCGATGGGCAAGGCCATGATCTCTTACCCGCAGCTCACGAACGACAAGCTGGAGGAGCTCGAGCGCTACGCCTATCGCTCGTTCTACCTGCGGCCCAAGGTGGTGGTGAACCGCCTCCTCGGGATCCGGCGGCTCAAGGACGTGACGAACGACATCAAGGTCGCGATGAGGTTGTTCACGCACTGAGAGGACGCGGAGTCCGCGTTCTCCGAGTGTGGATGAGCGTTCGTCTCGTCTCGAAACGCCGAGACGCAGAGACGCAGAGACGCAGAGAGGCCCTCGCACTTGCGACGGCTCCTCTGCGTCCCTGCGCCTCTGCGTCTCTGCGAATGGAGACGCTCGCTTGGCTCCTCCACGCCGTCTTCGCGACTACTTCGTAGCTTCGATCATCGCCTTGACCAGGGCCTCCACCCCCTCTTGCCCTGACTCGGCGTCCTTCTTGAGCCGCGGCTGTCCCTTCCGGTCGGTGAAGACGAGCGTCGTCCGCGTCGGGTCCGCCTCGACGGGCTTCGCCGCCGGGAGCTCGGTGAGGAGCGCGATGACCGGGTAGTCGATCCGCTGCCCCGCGGTCACCTCGGCGAGGATCTCCTCCGCCTCGGCGGTCGAGCCCGCGGTGCACGGGATGAGGCCCACGACCGCGAGGCCCTTGTCCTTCCACGCGTCGAGGACCCGCGCGATCGAGGGTGGCGGCGCCGAGTGGAAGTAGACGAGGAGGACGACCTTCCCCCGGAGGTCGGCGAGCTTGATCGGCTCGCCCGTCATCGCCTTCGCGTCGAGCTCGAGCGGGAAGAGCGGCTCCTTCGCGAGCGCCTCCTTGACCTCGAGCGCCTCGAGCGACAGCTGCTCCGCGGGCTTCTCGGGCTGCTTCGGGTCCTCGGGCTTCTTCTCCGGCTTCGGCTCCTCGGGCGGCTTCGCGGCGAGAGGCTCGACGATCTTCTTGAACGCGGGGTCCTCGCGGAGGGCGTCGAACGCCTTCGCCTCGTCGATCCGCTTCTTCTCCTTCATGCCGGACTCGATCGCGATCGAGAGGGCCTTGAGCGCCTCCTGCTTCCGGCCGCACGCGGCGAGCGCGCACGCGTAGTCGAACCACCAGTCGCGCACGTCCGACGCCTCGAGGCCGCGGTAGGAGCGGCGGCGGTCGATCTGCCCGAAGACGCGGCGCCAGGCGCGGAGCTCGGCGTCCTTGTCGCCGGTCCGGGACGCGTCGTGCGCGACGGCGACGAGCGCGTGGAGGGCCTCGGTCTCCTTGTGGATCGCGTCCGCGACGGTCTTCTCGAAGCCCGGCTCGCCCCGGATCGGGGCGAGGCCGGGGTCGCGCGCGACCTGCTCCCACTGGCAGAAGCCGAGCTCGAGCGCGCGCGCGAACGCCTCGAAGGCGGGCGCCTTCCGGCCCGTGAGCGCGAGCGCGCAGGCGCGGTCGTACTCGACCTCCGACTCGAAGGCGGCGCTCACGGCGAACTTGGTGTTCTTGATGCGGCGGAGCGCCTCGACGGTCCCCTTGAGCGCGGCGGCGGCGTCGCCCTTCTTGAGCGCGGCGTTCGCCTCCGCGGCGAGCTGCTCGAGGCGCGAGAAGAACTCCGCGTAGGCGCGCTCGTTGAAGCGGACGCGCTCGACGACCTTCGCCCAGCGCGCGTCGTTCCGCGCCTTCAACTTCGCGAAGGCGGGCTCGTTCTCGACGGGCTTCGGCTCGTGCCAGCCGAGCTCGGCCGAGCGCTCGAGCGCGGCCTGCGCCGGCTCGAGCTCGCCCGTTCGCGCGAGGGCCATGGCGAGGAAGATCTCGACGTCGCGCCCGGCGGTCCGCTCGAGACGCGCCGAGACCGAAGGCTCCTCGAGCTTCTTCCGGCAGGCGAGGAAGCGCTTCTTCGCCTGCTCGTAGTCCTTCTTGTCGAACGCGGAGAGCCCGGACGCGAAGTTCGCCTGGAAGGCGGCGACGTCCGCCGCGTCGTCGGCGCAGGCGAGAGGTGCGAGGAGAAGAAGCACCGAGATGCCGGCGGCAAGGAGACGCAAGGTGCGACCTCGCTTTCGAGGAGGGCTTTCGTAACATGACGCGCCATGTCGCGCCCGCGCGTCCTGGTCGTCGCGCCGCTCTACCACCCGGACCGTGGCGGTCTCGGGCGCCAGGCCGTCCTCCTCACCGAGCGCCTCGCCGAGCTGGGCGTCCGCTGCGAGGTCGCGACGCGCCTCATGCGCGGCCTCCCGCCGTGCGACTTCGCGCCCTCCGTGAAGATCCATCGCATCCCTGCCGGCCGGCCGCGCGTCCACAACTACGAGACGCCGAACCTCGAGAACCTCTTCACCGGCCCCGACCCGATTATCAGCGGTCCGGACGATGC
>CAZYLP010000395.1:0-8107 GCA_964648345.1 uncultured Planctomycetota bacterium | reverse complement strand
GCGCCTTGACCACGAGCGCGACGATGAGCGCGCCCGCGAAGTCGTCGATGTACTCCTCGATGATCCGCTTCTTGAGGACGCCGAAGAAGTCCTCGCGCTCCGTCGAGTAGAGCGCGACGCAGCCCACGCTCGCGCCGCCGGGCCGCTTGATCGGGCAGGCGATGTAGCTCTTCGCGGGCTCGAGGAAGCTCCGGTACTGCTTCACGTACTCGAGGCGTGCGGGGTCGGTTCTGAGCGCCTTCTCCCGGCCGCGGAGCTCGGCGAGGAGCTCCTTGTGGAGCCGGTTCGTGCTCGCGTCGTGGACGTAGTAGCTCCGTCCCTCGCGGAGAGCCTCCTGGCAAGGTCCGTGGAGGAGCCGCCGCCGCCGCTCGTACTGGCGGACGAGGCGGCCCGTGGACCAGACGAGGCACTGGTGCGTGACCACGTCGGTCCCGTCCGGATCGCGCGCGACCAGGTAGACGTGCCCTCGGTCCGCGCGCGTGAAGCGGATCGCCGCCTCGGCCGTGGCCTCGAGGATGTCGTCCACGGTCGGAGGTGCCGAAGTTGCACCGGGCGGGAGTGGCTCGATCGCTCTCATGGGGGAGAGCTTCCGATGCGGAGAGCAGGCGTTCAAGGCCCGAAGTGAGTGCAACTTTGGCACTCGCGGTCCGGGCGGTCAGGCAGGAGTCAGCCCCGGGCGGCGGCGATGAGCGTCCGGCGGAACGCGAAGTAGTACGGCCGGCCGGGGCAGGCCTTCTCGATCCGGTCGCCGAGGACCGAGAGGAACCCGGGGGCGTGCTCGCCGAGCCGCTCGATGTAGGGGACGAGCAGCGTGCCCTTGATCCATTCGAGGACGCCGCGGCCGTCCTCGAGGACGTGACCGTAGACCCTCTCGATCACGGTCGGCCTCTCGAGGCCGAGCGCGTGGAGCCGCTCCGCGTACCGGTCGATCGTCCACAGCGGAGAGACCCGGCTCCATCCACCGAGCCGCTCCTTCCAGGGCGACTCCGCCGCGAGCGCGCGCACGGTCCGGTGCGAGACGTGGTCGTGGTTGGACGGCATCTGGACGAGGAGCTGCCCGCCCGGCGCGAGGGCGCGGGCGAGCTTCGCGAGGAGCGCCTCGTGGTCGTCCACCCACTGGAGCGTCGCGTGGCTGAAGACGAGGTCGTAGGCGGCCTCGGCCGACCAGTCCTCGATGCGGCGGAGCTCGAAGCGGAGGCCCGGACGCGCGAGCGGGCGCGCCTTCGCGAGCATCGACTCCGAGCTGTCCACTCCGAGGACATCCGAGCCCGGCGCGAGCGCCGCGAGCCGCGCGGTCAGCTCGCCGGTGCCGCAGCCGAGGTCCACGATCTTCATGCCGCCGCGGAGCGCGCCGAGGGCGACGAGGTCCTCGAAGGGGGCGGCGCGCTCGGCCTGGAACTTGTGGTACTGCGCGGGGCTCCAGCTCATGCGGCGCATCATCCGATGCGGTGCACGAGGCGTCCACTTCGAGTAAAACGGCGGCCCGCATGAACGTCCTCGTCTTGAACTGCGGCTCCTCGAGCCTCAAGTGGCGCCTGATCGACGCGCGCGCGCGGAAGACCGTCCGGAACGACAAGGTCGAACGCCTCGGCGAGGGCGGACGCTCTCACGCGAGCGCGCTCGCGGAGGTGCTCGGGTCGCTGGGCGGCGTGAAGCCCGATGCGATCGGCCACCGCGTCGTCCACGGAGCCGACCGCTTCCGCGAGCCGGCCCTCGTGACCGACGAGGTCGTCGCCGCGATCGAAGCGTGCGTCCCGCTCGCGCCGCTCCACAACCCGGCGAACCTCGCCGGCATCCGCGCGGCGCGCGAGGTCTTCCCGGGCGTGCCGCAGGTCGCGGTCTTCGACACGGCCTTCCACCACACGCTGCCCCGGCGCGCGGCGACGTACGCGATCGACCCGGAGCTCGCGGCGAAGCACCGGGTCCGGCGCTACGGCTTCCACGGCACGTCGCACGCCTTCGTGTGCCACGAGGCCGCGGCGTTCCTGAAGACGCCGCTCGAGCGCCTGAGGATCGTGAGCCTCCACCTCGGGAACGGCGCGAGCGCCTGCGCCGTCGAGCTCGGCCGCTCGGTCGAGACGAGCATGGGCCTGACGCCCCTCGAGGGGCTCGTCATGGGGACGCGCTCGGGCGACATCGACCCGGGGGCGCTCGTCGCGCTCCTCCGCGCGGAGGGGTGGAGCGCGGACCGCCTCGACGAGCTGCTCAACAAGAAGAGCGGCCTCGGCGCGCTCTCGGGCTGCGGGAGCGACCTCCGCGACATCGAGGAGCGCGCGGCGTCGGGCGACGAGCGAGCGCGCCTCGCCGTCTCCGTCTTCTCGCATCGCGTGAGGAAGTACGTCGGCGCTTACGCCGCCGTCATGGGCGGCCTCGACGCGGTCGTCCTGACCGGCGGGATCGGTGAGAACGGCGTCGCCATGCGCCGCCGGATCCTCCAGGGCCTCGACTTCCTCGGGCTCGTCCTCGACGACGAGCGGAACGCGGACGCGCGCGTGTCCGAGACGAAGCGGGTCGCGGAGATCACGAGCGAGGTCACGCGCGTCCGCGCGCTCGTCGTCGCGACCGACGAAGAGCTCGCGATCGCGGAGGACACGAAGCGCGTCATCGAGCTCGAGCGCTCGAAGAAGCTGCCCCAGGTCGCGGGCATCCCCGTCGCGGTCAGCGCGCGTCACGTGCACCTCGACCAGGAGACGCTCGAGAAGCTCTTCGGCCCGGGCGCCAGGCTCACGCCGAAGAAGCCGCTCTCGCAGCCGGGCCAGTACGCGTCGGAGGAGGTCGTCACCCTCGTCGGTCCGCGGCGCCGCCTCGAGGGCGTCAGGATCCTCGGCCCCGTGCGCAAGAAGACCCAGGTCGAGATCTCGCGCACCGACGAGTTCTTCCTCGGCGTGGACGCGCCGTGCCGCGGGTCGGGCGACTTGAAGGGCTCGGCGCCGATCACGCTCGAGGGGCCGAAGGGCTCGGTCCAGCTCTCGGAGGGGCTGATCCGCGCGCTCCGGCACATCCACACGTCACCGGACGAGGCGACCGCGCTCGGCGTCCAGGACGGCGACTACGTCGCGGTGGCGATCACCGGCGGGCCGCGCGACCTCGTCTTCGGCGACGTGCTCGTGCGCGTGCACCCCGAGTTCCGGCTCGAGATGCACCTCGACACCGACGAGGGGAACGCCGCCGACGTCGCGACCGCGCTCGCGCAGGGTCACGACGGGTGCATGATCCCGCTCGCGGGCCAGGCGGGGAAGCTCGTCGCTCATCGGCCGACGCGGCGGCTCAAGCTTTCGGCGGAGGATCTCCTCTCGGAGCACGCAGGGCCGAAGTAGCGGCGTGAGCGTCGTAGGCGTTCCATCTTTCAACGCCGAAGGCGCCGAATCTGGCCGCGCCGAGAGCCGCCGATCGAAGATCGGCGGCCTCTCGCGGCGGGGGACTTCGGCGCCTTCGGCGTTGAAAGAGGTTCTCGCTCTCACGTCACTCGACGAGATCAGTCGAGGAGCCAGGGTACGACTTGGTCGCGGATCATTGACATGACCGAGTCGTCCGGAAGCTGACCGAAGTCCCTCGCGAACTCACATGCGGCGGTCACGACCAACTCTGACGTTTGCGCCGCTTGATAGCTCGCTGTCTTGCGGAGGACGAGACGCAGCCTCTGCCCCGACTCGGCGATTCCTTCGTACTCGACCGTCCTGATCTCGCCCGCATCGTCGGAGTCGTCGATCCGCAGCGCGACACCGAGCGCAATCCGGACCAGGGAGGTCAGCGCAGCGTGGCGCTGTTCCGCGACGGTGGTCGCCTCGTCGATCTCCATCGGCCGCGCTGAGCGCGAGACCGTCCGCCGATGCTCATCGCACGGGCAACCGAGCCACTCGCGCAGCGTCTGCAACTCGTCGCGGTACTCGGACACTCGAAGACTCTCGACTGCGGCGAGCGCGCTGCGGACCGCGGCTTCCTGTCCGCAAGGCTCGACGTGCAGGACGAACGGACTGACGGGCGCTCGAGAGCTAGCTCGCCCCTGCGAACGCGGTCGGCGAGGCGCCGGACGCGCGCCGCTTCGTCACCGGAGTCAGCCAGGCGCTCGAGCTCGCGCGCGTCTTGGTCCAACGGCCTCGCCGTTACTCGCCGCGCGCGATCCCGTAGCAGACGTCCTCGACGACCTTCGCGAAGTCCTCGATCTCCTTCGTCGTCGCATCGGCGAGGTGGAGCACGCGGATCTTCGAGGTCTCGCCCGAGGGCAGACCGGCGCCGAGCATCTTGAGGCCGCGCGACCAGCCGACGCGGAGGAAGTCGGAGCGCTTCTTCACCTCGAGCGCGTTCATGAGGCCGCGACCGTTCATGCCGACGATCACGTCCTTGTGCTTGTCCTTGAGCCGGTCGATGAGCTGGCGGAGGTACTTCCCCTTCACGTCCTCGTTCTCGAAGTGCGAGAGGTCGTTCAGGTGCGCCGCCTTGTGGTTGAGGAGCGCGTCGAGGTTCGCGTAGGCGATGTTGATGTCGAGGACCTTGCCGCCGCCCCACGTGTTCGAGTGCCAGCCGTGGTGGAGGTACCGGCTGTACTCGCCGCGCGCGAGCATGATGCCCACGAAGCTCGTCTTCGCCATGGCGATCACGTCGGGCGCGATGTCGAAGTGCTCCCACGAGTACAGCTTGCCGGTCCGGCCGAGGCTCTGGACCTCGTCCGCGATGAGCGCGACGCCGAACTCCTTCGCGGCCTTTCCGATGCCGTGGAACCAGGCGGAGTCGCCCGGGAGGTAGCCGCCCTCGCCCTGGAAGCCCTCGGCGATGAAGCCGGCGGCGAGGTCGTGCGGGATCTTGCCGCGGTCGAGGACGCGGGCGACGCCACCCTCGCTGTCGAGGATCGCGTCGAGCGGCCGCGGGTCGATGAGCGCGCGGAGCGCGTGCGGGTCCTTGTTGTACTCGACGTGCTTCACCCAGCGGAACTTCTGGTACCCGATCTGGTGCGCCTTCTTCGACTGCGTGAGGTTGAGCGCGCCGAGCGTGCGGCCGTGGAACGCGCCGACCGTCGCGATGAGGAACATCGGGTAGTCGCGGTAGACGGGCTCGTCGCGCGTCTTGTCGCGCGCCTCGAAGTTCTCGTTCTTCTTGATGCCGAGCTGGTCCATGAGCCGCTCGACGTTCCGCTTGCCGAACTTCTCCTCGAGCTTGCGCCACTTCACGATCATGGCGAGCTTGATCGCCGCCTCGACCGCCTCCGTGCCCGAGTTGCAGAAGAACGACTTCCAGCCCTCGCGCGAGGGCCACCGGTCCTTGGTCGCGTTGTGGAGGAGCTCGGCGAGGTCCTGCGGCGTACGGATGTCCTCGACGCCCTCGGCCGCGATGAGGAAGTCGTCGGTGTTGATCTCGCGGCGGAGGAGGACGCCGTGCTCGAGGAGCGCGGCCACCGCGTCGCGCAGGAACGGGTGGTTGTCGTCGAAGAGCTTCTGCGCACAGCCCAGCATGGCGTCGTAGTAGACGCCCTCGCTGCACGAGACGTAGCTGCCCGTCGCGGGGTACCCGAGTTCGATCACGGGCGAGTTCTCGTCGTGCGTCGTGAGGAACATCCGCGCGTTGTGCGCGTCGCGACCCGCCTGGTACCGCGAGTTCTCCATCTCCCCGCGGATCTTGACGATAGCGGTCCCGCGGTTGAGCGTAACTCCGCGCCCCACGACATCGGGGAAGTGGTAACGCGTCTTCTCCGCGGCGAGGTCGTAGCCGTCGATCACGACTTTTTCGACCGTCTGGGTTGCCATAGGCGCAAGATTCTAAGTGGGTTCTGGCCGTTCGTCCATGGTGTGGCTGGAGCGCCCCCGGACACGGCGCGCGTTTCTAAGCATATGGCACGAACATTGTTACGACACGCCGTGAAGTCGCTCGCCCTTGTCGTCCATATAGACGCTGGCTAGTCTGCGGCGTGGCTCACATCCAGGCACAACCAACGGTGAGGGGACGTCCATGGAGATTCGGAAGCTCGCGGCGGGCGATCGCCTGCTGGATTATCGGATCCTCGAGAAGATCGGAGAGGGCGGTTTCGGCGAGGTCTTCCGCGCGGAGCACGAGGTGCTCGGCCGGATCGTCGCGATCAAGGTCCCACGCGACCTGGAGGCGCTCTCCGCGCTCCGGCTCGAGGGCGTGATCCAGGCGACTCTCGATCACCCCGCGATCGTGCGCACGCTCGAGATCTCGATCTCGCACGATCCGCCGTACGTCGTGCTCGAGCACGTGGACGGCATGTCGCTCGCCGAGCTCATCAAGAAGGAAGGCCCGCTCCACTGGAAGCGCGCGTCGCGGATCCTCCTCGAGGCCGCGCGCGCCCTCAAGCACGCGCACGAACGCGGCGTCGTCCACGGCGACGTCAAGCCGGGCAACGTCCTCGTCGAGCCGGGCGAGGAGGGCAAGGTCCGCCTCACCGACTTCGGCCTCGGCCGCGTCTTCGAGGGCCCGCGAGGCAACGTGCAGATCTCCCGCTCGCTCGAGCTCGCGACGTCGGGCGCCGAGGTCCAGGGCACGATCCGCTACCTCGCCCCCGAGGTGATGCGCGGCGAGCCCGCCGACGAGCGGAGCGACCTCTACTCGTGGAGCATCCTCCTGTTCGAGGCGATCACGGGCAAGCTCCCCGAGGGCCGCGAGGTCCCGAGCGACCTGGCGAAGAGCTCGCCGCGCGAGGTCGACGAGGTCTTCGAGGCGTGCTTCCAGCGCCGCGAGCGGCGCCCTCGCTCGCTCGACACGTCGATCGCGGCCCTCGAGCGCCTCGTCGCCGCGGGCCCGCGGCCGAAGAACGTGGTCGCCGATGAGGACGCCAAGGCGTCCCGCGCGATCCCGTTCCGCGCGCACGACGGCAAGGAGCTCGTGAGGCCGATCAGCCCGCCGAGCGTGGATCCGACCCCGGACGCGCTCCACGCGCTGAGGATGCTCGGCGAGACGCAGCACAAGGGCGCTCTCCCCGCCGTGCCGGTGGAGCCCGAGAGGACGAGGACCAACCTGGCCCAGGTCCTCGTCGAGAAGGGCGTCATCACGCCGGAGCAGCAGCGCGCGATCGCCGCCGCGGCGCCGGTCGCGCCGATCCCGCCGAGCCCGGCGCGCGCCACCGACATCGCACCTCCGCCCGAGGTGGACCTCGGCGCGGCGACGCGGCGCGCGCGGTCGGACCCGGCGTTCGTCTCCTGGCGCGAGAAGTTCGTCGCCTCGATCTCGTCGCGGTTCGCGTCGCGCCCCGCGGGCGCGGCCGTCGTCCCCGGCGAGGGCTTCGACCTCGCGGTCGGGATCACGACCGAGGGCGACCCGCATCACCGCGTCTACACGGCGATCGTGCCTTACGTGGACCTCGAGGTCGCCCGGCGCTTCGTGAAGGCGGCGAAGAACACCTTCGAGCGCGAGAAGGGCGTCTGGGAGAAGGAGGTCACGTTCTGCCTCCTCGCCCGCGAGATCCAGGAGCAGCAGAGCGTCCTCTCGACGCTCCGCTCCTTCTCGACGGGCTGGTGGCGCCGCCGCCGCGCGGTCCTCTACGACCTCTCGCAGAACCGGATGCACGCGACGGAGCTCGGCTGCGACCCGCGCGGGAATCCGCTCAAGCGGCTCTACTTCGACGCCGTCACCGAGGCCGCGAAGCAGTCCGCCCCGCCGATCCTCGCGGCGAGCTGCCGCGCGCGCCGCGAGTGCATCCGCGGCGGGCTCGTCGGCGTCGGCCTCGCGCTCGTCGCCACGGCGGGCCTGCTCACGGGCGCTCTGTGCGTCGAGAGAGCGGCCCACAAGCGGTTCCTCCACCACAAGCGGCACCAGGCGAGGCCCGCGAAGATCGACTCCGGTCCCTCGATCCGCGCGGTCGAGATGCCGAAGGCCGCGGAGGCTCCGAGGCCGGCCGAGGCACCGATCGACATCGCGCCGCCCGTGATCTACGGCAAGGACCTCGTGCCTCAGCCGACGCTCGAGCCGCCGAAGGCGCAGGAGCCGCCGAAGACGGGCCGCTGGTTCTAAGAGAGAAAACCGAACCACCGAAGACACCGAAGGCACCGAATCGCCGACACCGCTCGTGTCGGCGATTCGGGGTTTTCGGTGTCTTCGGTGGGTCGTCCTCCTCTCTCGTGGCGTATACTCTCTCCCGTGGCCGAGAGCTTCAAGCAAG
>CAZYLP010000394.1:0-8114 GCA_964648345.1 uncultured Planctomycetota bacterium | reverse complement strand
GAGAGGTCGCCGTGGAGGCGGGCCTGTTCGATCGCGAGCGCGACGTGCTCGGCGAGCGTGCGGAGGAAGGCGCGCTCGGACTCGGAGAACTCGACGCCGCGGCCGAACGTGGACTCGTCGCGCGCGACGACGAGGATCCCGCGCGTCTTGCTGTCGGCGGTGAGCGGCGTCGCGACGACCGACTGCTTCCCGGGCAGGTAGACCTGCTCGCCGCCGAGGCAGGGCTGGAAGCCGGTGCGGCGGATCGGGACCGTGGTCCCCTCGACGAAGAGGCTCTTCTTGCTGCGCGCGGCGACGGTCATGTCGCCCGTCTTCATGTCGCAGAGGTAGACCGCGCCGCCGCCGATCGGGAAGTCGCGCTCGAGGTAGTCGAGGACGACGTGGAAGATCGAGTAGAGGTCGTGCCGCGCCCCGATCGCGCGCGCCATGTGGTTGAGGAGCGTGACGCGGGAGCGCGCCTCGCTCGTCGCATCGTCGCGGTCCGTGCGGATCGCGACGAGGTTGCCGACGCGCGCGCGGAGCTCGTCCGCCGAGAACGGCTTCTGGATGTAGTCCTGCGCCCCCTCCCGGAGCATGCGGACGCGGAGCGTGTCGTCCGCCTTGGCGGTGAGGAGGAGGATCGCGACCTTGTCGAGGTCGCGGCGCTTGCGGACCTCGCGGACGAGCTGGTCGCCGCTCATGCGTGGCATCATGAGGTCCGTGACGATGAGCGACGGGTCGAGCTCGAGCGCCTTCGCGAGGCCCTCCTCGCCGTCGCGCGCCGTCGCGATCCGGTAAGGACCCGCGAGCGAGTCGGCCACGAAGCTCGCCATGTCCGGGTTGTCGTCCACGACGAGGACGAGCGGGCGGTCCGGGTCGCCGGCCGTCGGGGGCGCGGGCGCGGCGTGAGTCCTCAGCTCCTCGACCGCCTGGCGCGCGACGTCGTGGGCGGGGCCGCCTTCGAGCCGGGGCGGCGGCTCGACCGTCACGCCCGACGGGGCGTCGAGGGGGAGCGTGACCGTGAAGCGCGCGCCGCCCGCCGCCGCCTCGTCGAGGCGGATCGTGCCGCGGTGGAGCTGCGCGAACTCGAGCGCGATCGCGAGCCCGAGGCCCGTGCCGCCGAACCGGCGCGTCGTGCCGCCTTCCCCCTGACGGAAGCGCTCGAAGACCTTCTCGCGCATCCCGAGCGGGACGCCGGGGCCGCTGTCCTCGACGGTGATGCGCGCCTCCCGTTCCTCGGGGCCCAGGGCGACCCGGATCCGTCCGCCGTCCGGGGTGAACTTGAAGGCGTTCGAGACGAGGTTGAGGAGGATGCGCTCGACCTTGTCGGGGTCCACGGGCGCCGCGAGCGAGGGCGGCGTCACGACCTCGAAGGCCATGCCCCGCTCGTGGGCGAGGCTGTCGAAGTGGCTCGCGACGAACCGGACGAGGCGCGCGAGGTCGGTCTCCGCGTAGCGGAGCGTCATCTTCCCGGCCGCGAGCTTCGAGACGTCGAGGAGGTCGTTCACGTGCTTGAGGAGGAGCCGCGCGTTGCGCGCGACGACCTCGAGGTCGCGCTTCACGTCCGCGCCGAGCGACTCCGAGGCGAGCCACTTCTCGGTGGGGCCGAGGATGAGGGCGAGCGGCGTCCTCAGCTCGTGGCTCACGTTCGCGAAGAACTCCGTCCGCAGCGCGTCGAGCTCGCGGAGGCGCTCGTTCAGGCGCTGGAGCTGCTGGCCGCGCCTGAAGACCTCGGCCTCCTGCTCGGAGCCCTTCTGCTTCAGGCGGACGAACTCCGTCACGTCCTCCACGCGGTGGATGATGTAGCGGACGCTCCCGTCCGGCGAGAGCACGGGCGAGTTGAGGGGGCTCCAGAAACGCTCCTCGAAGCCGCCGCCCTCCGAGTCGGGGAGCTTGATGTCGTACTTCTGGACCGCCATGGCGTCGGGGACCTTGTCCCCGATCGTGCGCGCGAGGGATGCCTTGAGGTTGGCGACGCCCGTCGCGGCGGGGTCGTCCGGGTTGTCCGTGAAGACCTCGAAGAGCTTCCGCCCGGCGATATCCTCCCGCTTCGTCTTCGTGGCGCGAAGGTAGGCGTCGCTCGCCCCGACGATCGTGAGGTCGGGGAGGAGCACGAGGTAGAGGCCGGGCGCGGACTCGAAGAGCGCGCGGAAGTCGGGCGTCGCGTTCACTTACGGGTGCGAGAGTGTCGCACTGCCGGCCCCGGTGAGCGATCATCAACCTTGATGATTGCGCGCGACGAGACGATCCGTTACCTCGACTCCGCCGGAGCTCTCGCGACGCTCGCCGAGGACCCTTACTGGCCGAAGTGGGACGGGCCCTGGTGGCGCATGCTCCTCCTCCACGAGATGGGGTCCGCGTCGGACATCCCGCGCCCCGTCGTGGACGCACTGATCGAAGGTCTCTCGAAGAAGGTCTACCCGTTCTTCCCGATCCGTCCCGAGGAGATCCCGCCCGGCGCCGACCCGTACCGGAGCTTCCCGTGCCACTGTCAGCTTGGCTGCGTCTACCAGGTGCTCTCCGCCTGCGGCGTGGACGTGGACGCGCGGCTCCCGTGGATCCGGCCGTGGTTCCTCCGGTGGCAGCTCCCGGACGGCGGCCTCAACTGCGACGAGGCGGCGTACACGAAGGCCGTCCCGCGGAGCTCGGTCGTCTCGACGCTCCCCGCGCTCGAGGCCGTGCTCCTCTGGACGAAGCGGCCGTTCACGGCGGCGGAGGAGAAGTTCCTCGACGCGGGCGCGCGGTACCTCATCGAGCGAAAGCTCTGGCGCTCGATCAGCAAGGGCGGCGCGCCGATCGACGAGTCGTGGCAGAAGCTCACCTTCCCGCGCTTCTACCACTACGACCTCCTCCGCGGCCTCACGTTCCTCGGGCGCTGGTCCGCGAAGCGCGGCGTCCCGCTCCCCGGAGAGGCGGTCGCGGAGGCGACGAGGATCATCGAGTCGCAGCTCGACGCCGAGGGGCGGCTCGCGCCGGGGCGGCGACCGTTCGAGGGCGCGAAGACGCGGCTCCGCGACGCGAGCGGGGCGTGGGTGAAGGGGGAGTCCCGCACCTTCGCGCTCCTCGATGCGGTGAGCGCTCCGGGCGTCCCCTCCGGGTGGCTCACCGCGGAGTGGCGCGCCATCTTCGCGCCATGAGCTTCGACAATCGCGCCGACCCTCTGCGCGCGGCGGCCGTGGACGCATGCCGCCGCGCCGCCCACGCGGACCCGGCCTTCGTCCCGACGGCCGACCTCGCCCTCGAGTCCCTCGGCGAGCTCGGACGCGGCGGCATGGGGCTCGTCGAGCGGGTCCGCGACCGCCGCCTCGGCCGCCAGGCCGCGCTCAAGCGCCTCCTCCACCCGACGCCCGACGCCATGCTCCGCTTCGACCGCGAGGCGCGCGTGACCGCGGGCCTCGACCACCCGTCGATCCCGCCCGTCTTCGAGGCCGGCAACGACGCGGCGGGCCGGCCCTTCATGCTCATGCGCGTCGTCGAGGGCGAGTCTCTCTCGAAGGCGATCGGCGACCGTCACAAGCTCAAGGGCGCGGCGGCCGCGGTGCGCGAGCGCGAGCTCCTCGAGGCGCTGGTCAAGGTCGCGCAGGCCGTCGCCTACGCGCACTCGCGCGGAGTCGTCCACCGCGACCTGAAGCCCGCGAACGTCATGCTCGGCCGGTTCGGCGAGGTGATCGTCATGGACTGGGGCGTCGCCCTCGTCGCGGGGAGCGCCGAGCCGACGGTGCGCGGCCCCTCCGTGTCCGCGCTCCAGCAGTCGGCGGGTTCGACCGAGGCGGGCTCCCTCCTCGGCACGCTCGGCTACATGTCGCCCGAGCAGGCGAACGGCGACAAGGTGGACGAGCGCGCCGATGTCTTCTCGCTCGGCGCAATCCTCGTCGAGATCCTCACGGGCGCGCCGCCGGTCGATGGCCCGAGCACGGCCAGCCGGCTCACGGCGACGGTCACCGGCAAGATCGCGCTCCCACGCGACCGGAGGCGCGACGTGCCGGCCGACCTCGATGGGATCGCCGCGCGCGCGCTCGCGGTCGTGCGCGACGACCGCACTCGCTCGGCGGATGCGTTCGTCGTCCAGCTCCGCGCGTGGCTCGCGGGGGACATGGTGCCGGGGCACCGGTACGGCCCGGTGACGCGCATGGGCCGGTGGGTCTCGCGGCATCCGGCCGTGCTCGTCACCGTGGTGATCGGCGCGCTCCTCGCGACCGCCGTGGCGGCGCTCGGGATCCAGCGGGTCAACGAGCGAGCGCGCACGGCCGCCAGTCAGTTCGACAGCCAGCTCGCGGAGGAGCGTCGTCGCGACGCGGAGCGAGCGCGCACGGAAGCGGATGCCGCGCGGCGACGCGCCGAGAAGATCATCACCACGATTCACCGCGCCCGATTGCTGTCTGACAGCGGTGCGCCCGCCGGACCGATCGGTGACGCGCTCGACGCGATCGTCGACCTGGATCCTCACGGCCTCGGACCGTCTCTCGCCATCTTCGTCATGAGCTCGAGGAGGCAGGAGGAGCGGGTCGTCGACCGCTTCGTGAAGCGGCTCTCGGCCGCCGACTACAAGGGGCTCGGCGGTGAGGACCTCATCCTCATGAGCCGGTGCGAGCGAAGAGCCCCGGGGCAGCCGAGCCCAGCGCTCGACCGTCTAGTGACGGGCGGTGGCGACCCGAAGTCCGAGCCACACCTTTTCGCGCGGGCGATCCTCGCGAACGAACGAGGCGACCCGGGCGAGGCGCTCAGAGTCTGCGGCGAAGCCCGGACGCTCGGCCACGAGAGTGCTCGGATCCTGCTCGAGCGCGCCCATGCCCTTTGCCTGCGCAACGAGCTCGACGCCGCACTGGCGGAGCTCGCGCGCGCCGAGGTCGTGGCTCCGCTCTCGGTCGCCGTCCACGCGAACCGAGGCACCGTGCACGTCCGTAAGAAGCAGTTCAAGGAGGCGATCGCGGCTCTCACCCGCGCGATCGAGATCGACCCGGGCGACGGGAACGCGTTCTTCAACCGAGGGATCGCCCGCGTGGAGAGCGGGGACGAGGAAGGCCACGAGGACTTCGCTCGTGCCGCCGAGCTCAAACACCCGAACGCCCGGACGATCCGGGCGCAGATCTTCTCACGGACCGGGAGAGACAAACGCGCCGTGCACGAGCTCGACATCCAGCTCGCCACGCATGGCGACGATGACCGCGCCTGGTACTTCCGGGGCCTCGCTCGCGACCGGCTCGGAGACAAGGACGGCGCCATAGCCGACCTGAAGAAGTGCATGCAGATCCGACCCGGTACGGAGTGGGCTCGCATGGCCGAGGGTGCTCTCGCTCGCATAGGCGGTGGCAGGTAGAGTCGGGGGACTGGAGAGGTCGCCATGGCCGAGAAGAAGCAGAGTCACACGATGCGGAACCTGGTCATCTGCCTCGTGCTCGCCGGTGGCATCGCCGGGGGCTACTACTACAAGTTCGGCGCCGTCCCGCCCTGGGAGGCGCTCAAGAAGTAGGGCGACCGGAGGGAGCACCGCGGTGAAGTGATGCGTCCCGGCACCCTCTTCGGCCGCTACAAGATCGAGCGGCTCCTCGGCCAGGGAGCGATGGGCGCCGCCTACCTCGCCCGCCAGCAAGGGCTCGATCGCCAGTGCGTCCTCAAGGTGATCGCGCTCAAGGAGGGCGCGGTCACCCCGGACATCGTCGAGCGCTTCCAGCGGGAGGCGCGCGCGACGGCGGCGATCTCCTCGGACCAGGTCGTGAAGGTCTACGACGTGGGCTCCGTGGACGGCACGCCGTTCATCGCCATGGAGTTCGTGGACGGCTGCGCCCTCGACCGCTGGCTCACGAGCCAGAAGCGCCTCTCGCCCGCGGAGGCGGGGCGGATCATCCTCGACGCGGCGAAGGGTCTCGCGGCGGCGCACGCCGCGGAGATCCTCCACCGCGACGTGAAGCCCGCGAACATCCTCCTCACCCGCGACGGCCGCGCGAAGGTGACCGACTTCGGGCTCGCCAAGCTCGCGCGCCCGCCGAAGGCGAGCACGCCCGGCGCCCCGCAGCAGCTCACGCTCCCCGGCACGACGGTCGGGACGACGCTCTACATGTCGCCCGAGCAGGCGGAGAGCCCCGAGACGATCGACGCGCGCTCGGACATCTACGCGCTCGGCGTCGCCTTCTACGAGCTCCTCGTGGGCGACGTGCCGTTCAAGGGCGACAACGCGATGGCGATCTTCGCGGAGAAGTTCGCCTTCGAGATCTCGCCGCCCGGCGTCTACAACGCGATCCCGCCCGACATGGACGTCCTCTGCATGGAGATGCTCGAGCCGGACCGCGAGAAGCGGCCCGCCTCCATGGAGGTCGTCGTGCGCCGCCTCGAGCGCGCGCTCCGCGAAGAGGAGGGCGCCCCGAAGCCCGCGGAGCCGGCGATCGCGGGCATCGCGCAGCTCTTCCCGGCCTCGGCCCAGCGCCCGCCCGACGCGCCGCCGCCCAGGCGGTTCGGCCGCTACGCGATCGAGCGGCTCATCGGTCAGGGCGGCATGGGCGCGGTCTACTTCGCGCGGCAGCTCGACCTCGACCGCCCGGTGATCGTGAAGGTGATCCGCCGCGACCTCGCCGCGGAGCCCGAGATGATCGCGCGTCTCCAGCGCGAGGCGATCGCCGCGGGCCAGATCACCTCCGACCACGTCGTGAAGGTCTACGACGCGGGGGTCGAGCAGGGGATCGCCTTCATCGCCATGGAGTATGTCGAGGGCACCTCGCTCGCGGAGGTCCTCGTGAAGCGCATCCGCCTCTCGGTGCCCGAGGCCACGCGCGCGGCGATCGAGGCCGCGCGCGGTCTCGGAGCAGCGCACGCCCTCGGGATCCTCCACCGGGACGTGAAGCCTTCGAACCTCCTCGTCGCCCGCGACGGCCACGTGAAGGTCGCGGACTTCGGCCTCGCGAAGCACTCCGCCCTCGGCCCGCTCACCGCGCCCGGCGTCGTGATCGGGAGCCCGGCCTACTCGGCGCCGGAGCAGCTCGAGGAGAAGCCCGTCGATGCCCGCGCCGACGTCTTCGCGCTCGGGGTCTCGTGGTACGAGATGCTCACGGGCAAGCTCCCCTGGGAGGGCGAGTCGGCGCTCAAGGTCTATCAGGCCCGCGAGAAGCCGTTCGTCGTCCCGCGCGTGCACGTCCCCTCGTTGCCCGAGGCCGTGGACCGCGCGTGTGCGACGCTCGTCGCGCTCGACCGCGAGCGGCGGCCGCGCGACATGCGAGCGGTCGTCGAGTTGCTCGCTCCGTTCGCCGACACGGCCCGGCGCTGACGGCTACCAGGGCCCGTAGGGGGAGAAGCCGTCCTCGTCGTCCTCGTCGTCGCCCAGATCTTCCTCCTCGATGTCGAGGACCACTCCGAGCTTGGCGAGCTTCTTCGCGAGAGCGGTGCCCGCGAGCTCGTCGTCGAGCACGAGAGCCAGCGAGACCTTCTTCGCCTTCGTGCCCAGCGCGGAGAGGACGCGCGCGAGCGTGTCCTCGTCGGGGCACTGGACGAGCCGCTTCACCGACACGGAGACGCGCCGCACGGAGCCCGCCCAGTCGCGGATCCCGCGCGTGACGTTGTCGGGAACGGGCGTCGAGGAGAGGCGCTCGAGCGTGCCGACGAGCGCATCGGCCGTCATGCCCGCGCGAGCCGCGGCGAGGACCGACGCCTTCGTGATCTTGAAGACCTGGGCGTGGTCGTCGTGGCCGCCGATCCCGGCGTTCTCGGTGAAGGCGACGAGGTCGGCGACCGCGTCCGGCCGCGCCCCCATGAGGACGACCTCGAAGTTCGGCTGGACGATCGCTCGGCACTCTCCGCCTGTCCGGTCCGCACGATCGGCCGCCGGCGGTGGCGGCGCCGGATCGAGGCCGAGGTAGTGACGGCCGAGCGAGGTGAGCGCGAAGACGAGCGTCCGCTCCGGATCGCCGAGCTCTCCGATCTCGATCCCCCCGACGAGGAATAGCCGGGTCCAGAGGAGTTGCTGGAGGAGCCGCGCCGAAGCGTCCGCGAGCGTCGCCTCGACCGGAGGGACCGTCTCGTGGCCCAGAGTCGCGATCACGCATCGCGGGTCCGCGCCGCGGGCGAGCGGGCCGCCGCGCTGCTTCGCGTGGTCGATGAAGGCGCGCGCGCCGTAGAAGCGTCCGACCTCGAGAGGGGCGAAGCAGGCG
>CAZYLP010000393.1:0-8125 GCA_964648345.1 uncultured Planctomycetota bacterium | reverse complement strand
GCGACCTCATGGCCGCCTCCGACATACACTGCCAGCCGAACCTCGGACCCGAGCCGTTCGGGATCGTTTTCGTCGAGGCGCTCCACGCGCAGCTCCCGATCGTCACGACGCGCATGGGAGGCGCGCTCGAGATCGTGGACGAACGCTGCGGCGTGCTCACGGCACCCGAGCCCGCGGCCGTCGCCGACGCCCTCGAGCGGCTCGGGCGCGATCACGAGGCGCGCCGCCGGCTCGGCGCGAACGGCCCCGAGCGCGCGATCGCGCTCTGCGACCCGCCCCAGCAAGCGGAGCAGCTCCGGCGCGCGATCCTGTCGGTCACGAGCGCATGAAGCTCCCCCCGGAGACATCTCCGGACGTGCGGCACGACCCCGCGACGCGGCGGCGCGCCGAGCTGTCGGGCGGCACGAGCGGCGACGCGATCCATCGCCTCGTCCGGCGGGTGGTCGAGCGCGCCACCGTTGGCGAGCGCGCGGCGACTCTCGTGGACATGGGGTGCGGCGGAGGCGGCCTCGCCCGAGCGCTCGACGGACTGTTCGACCGTTACGTCGGGTGCGACATCCTTCGCTACGACGGGTTCCCGGCGGATGCGCGGTCGAGCTTCGTCGAAGCGAACCTCGACCGGCCTCCGTACGGCCTCCCCGACGGTGGGGCGTGCGTGACGTGCGCCGTCGAGACGATCGAGCACCTCGAGAACCCGCGCGCCTTCGTGCGGGAGCTCAAGCGCATCACGCGCCCGGGCGGGCTCATCGTCGTCACGACCCCGAACCAGCTCAGCCTCCTCTCCAAGGTCACGCTCCTCGTCAAGAACCAGTTCAACGCGTTCCAGGACGGCTGCTACCCCGCGCACATAACCGCCCTCGTCGAGATGGACCTCGTCCGCATCGCGACCGAGTGCGGCCTCGACGAGATCCGGATCCACTACACGGACCACGGCCGCGTGCCGTTCACCGCCCGGCACTGGCCGCCCACGTTCCGCGGCCGCTGGTTCAGCGACAACGTGCTCCTCCGGGCTCGCCGGAGGGTCGAGGGACGAACGTGACCGGCCTCGTCCTCTGCGCCCTCGCGTTCTGGTTCGTGACCCGGCTCGCGTCGAGGAGCATCGGGCACGGCGTCGGAGCCGTCCTCCTCGTCGGGTACACGTACGGGATCACCCGCGCGAACGTCGTCGACAACGCCTGCCACTTCCTCTTCGACTCGGCGGTCCTCGGCCTCTACTCCGCCCGCCTGCGCCAGAGGTGGAGCGCGGCCGCGATCGCGCGGAGCCGCGAGATCATGCCCTGGTTCACGCTGCTCGTCATGTGGCCGCTCCTCGTCTTCCTCATCCCGCAGCGGCACTTCCTGATCCAGCTCGTCGGCCTCCGCGCGGCGATCTTCTTCCTCCCGTTCGTCATGATCGGGGCGAGGATCGAGAGGGAAGACCTCGACGACATGGCGTGGTGGATGACCCGCCTCAACCTCCTCGTCTTCGTCGTGGCTCTCGGTGAGTATTTCCTCGGCATCGAGCGGTTCTTCCCCAAGAACGCCATGACCGAGCTCATCTACCGCTCGACGGACGCGGGCGGGAAGTTCGCCCACCGGATCCCCGCGACGTTCTCCGGGTCCCACTCGTACGCGGGGACGATGGTCGCGACCCTCCCGTTCCTGCTGACCCGGTGGCAGTCGGCGCCGAGCCGGGCCGAGAAGCTCCTCGTGAGCGCGTCGATGGTCGCGACCGCCCTCGGCATCTTCATGGCCGCCGCCCGCCTCCCCGTCGTGCTCCTCTTCGGCGAGCTCGCGTTCATCGCGTCGCGAACGAACGTCCCGGTCAAGTTCAAGATGGCGCTCGCGGTCGTCGGGACGATCGTCTCCATCTTCGTCGCCCAGAGCGAGCGCTTCCAGCGCTTCCTCACCCTCCGCAACACGGAGTACGTGGCCGACCGCGTCTCCTGGAGCGTGAACATGTCGTTCTTCGACATGATCCTCGCCCATCCGTTCGGAGCGGGCCTCGGTTCGGCGGTCGGGACGAGCGTCCCGTACTTCCTGCAGTCGTACCAGACCTCGCCGCCGGTCGGCATGGAGAACGAGTACGGGCGCATCACGGTCGAGCAGAGCCTCGTCGGGCTCGCGATCTGGCTCTACTTCATCGTGAAGACGCTCGCGCGCACGGGGAAGGCCGTGGCCCCGCAGTGGATGCTCGCGACCCAGCTCATGAAGGCGTACATCGCCCTCATGTGGACCTCGGCGTTCATCGGGACCGGCACCCTCATGTCGATCCCGCAGACGGCCCTCATGCTCGTGCAGATGGGCATCATCTGGCAGTCACGCCCGCGGACGGCGCCGCACCCGTCGCCGGCGCCGCAGCTCGACACCCCCGCCGCGCACGGCACCCCTCCGTGAGCGCGGAGGTCCTCCACATCGTCCCCGCGACCTTCGGCGCGTCGGGCGGGATCCTCGGCGGGGCGGAGCGCTACGCTTTCGAGCTCGCGCGGGCCATGGCGCGGCTCGTCCCGACGCGGCTCCTCGCCTTCGGCGACAAGCCGGAGCGCCGGACCGAGCAGGGCCTCGAGGTCGTCGTCGAGACGGGGCACGCCGTCCGGGGGCAGCGCACGAACCCGTGGTCCACCGCGCTCGCGCGGTGGGTCCTGCGCGCCCGCATCGTCCATTGCCACCAGCGCGCGGTCCTCGCGAGCTCGACGGCCGCGCTCCTCGGGAAGCTCGCGCGGCGGCGCGTCTTCGTGACGGACCTGGGCGGCGGCGGATGGGACCTCTCGGCCTTCGTCGACACCTCCCGCTGGTTCGCGGGTCACCTCCACATCTCGCGCTTCAGCGTGTCCGTCAACCATCACGAGGGCCGCGCCGACGCCCACGTGATCGGCGGCGGCGTGGATGGGACGAAGTTCTCGCCCGACCCGTCCGTCGCGCGCGACGGGAGCGTGCTCTTCGTCGGGCGCATCATGGCCCACAAGGGCGTCGACGACCTCGTCGCGGCGATCGAGGGCGAGAAGCTCCGCGTGATCGGCATGCCGTACGACCGCCGCTTCGTCGAGGACCTGAAGGTCCTCGCGCGCGGGAAGGACGTGGAGCTCATCGAGGGAGCGAGCGACGCCGAGCTCGTCCACGCCTACCGACGCGCCTCGGTGCTCGTCCTCCCGAGCGTCTACCGGACTCGCTACGGCGACACGACGCTCGTCCCGGAGCTCCTCGGTCAGACGCCGCTCGAGGCCATGGCGTGCGGCACACCGGCGATCGTGACGGACGTCGCGAGCCTCCCCGAGGTCGTCGCCGACGGCGAGACGGGCTTCCTCGTCCCACCGAACGACCCGCGCGCGCTGCGCGAGAAGATCCGCTGGCTCCTCGACCGGCCCGCCGAGGTCGAGCGGATGGGCGCCGCCGGGCGGACACGCGTCCTCGAGCGATTCTCGTGGGAGGCCGTCGCCCGCCGTTGCCTCGCCATCTACGAGAGGGCCGCGTGACCGGGCGCCGCATCCTCCAGCTCGGCTCCGGCGAGAAGCGGCTCGACGCGTCGGGCGACACGGTCGTCCGTGTCGATCTCCGCGCCGATGTGAAGCCGGAGGTCGTCTGGAACCTGGACCAGACCCCGTGGCCGTTCGAGGACTCGAGCTTCGACGTGGTCGATGCGACCGACGTCATCGAGCACCTCTCCGACGTCGTGAAGGCGATGGAGGAGATCCACCGCGTGGCGCGGCCCGGAGCGCTCGTCAGGATCGTGACGCCTCACTTCTCCTCGTCGAACTCCTTCACGGACCCGACGCACCGCCAGCACCTCGGGCTCTTCTCGTTCGACTACTTCACGGGCGCGAACGAGTGGGGGTTCTACTCGCGCGTGCGGTTCGTGAAGAAGAAGGCGGACCTCTTCTTCACGCCCAGCATCGTCAACAAGGTGGTGTGGCGGCTCGCGCGCCGGTGGCCCGAGCTCTGGGAACGGCGGTTCGCCTGGATGTTCCCGGCGTGGTTCATGAGCTTCGAGCTCGAAGCGGTCAAATGAGCCCGTCAGCGCGGGAGCAGCTCGGCGATCCCGTAGTCCGCGACGGGGTCCTTCTGGCCGGAGAGCGAGACCGCGCGGAGGCCGAGCTCGTCGAGGGTGCGCCGGGCCGACTCGACGCTCTCCCCGATCGAAGGCCAGGAGCTCGGATGCATCTCGAGCACGATCGTGAGGCGGCCGCGGCGCGCGTCGATCGTCCGGCGCGCTCCGCGGAGCGCGCCGAGCTCGAAGCCCTCGATGTCCATGCGGAGCCAGTCGGGCTCGAGTCCGGTCGCGGCGCAGTGAGCGTCGAGCGTCGTCACCGGGACCTGCACCTTGCGCGCCCGTCCCTCGAGGAGCGGGTTCGGCTCCCCGAGGCGGCTCATGCCCTCGAACGGGAGGCAGAAGAAGTCCGCCGTGCCCGGCTTCTCGGAGACGGCCTGCGGCACGACCGTGACGCTGGCGCCGAGAGCGTTCAGGCGCACGTGCTCCTCGAGCGCGGCGCGCGTGTCGGGGTTCGGCTCGAAGGCGTGGACGCGGCCGCCGCCGACCTTCTTCGCGAAGAGGAGCGCGTAGAGGCCGATGTGCGCCCCCACGTCGAGCACGCTCTGGCCCGGGCGCACCCGCGCGTTGATGAAGTCCCTGAGCTCGCGCTCGCGCGCCGGGTCGAACCAGGAGCGGAGGCGCGGGATGACGCGGTAGGTCTCGCCGTCGATCTCGAGCGGCACGCCGCGCCCGCCCGCGCGGAGCTCGAGGAGGCGCTCGTAGACGGGCCGCGCACGCGTGGCGTCGAGGAGCTTGCCCAGGAAGCGACGCATCGAGAGCGATCCTACATGCCGCCGGTCGTGCTCGCCCGTCGCCCGGACGGAGCCACGCCCGCGTGAGCGGAGCCGGCACGGAAGACGTCCGGGCGCGGGCTCGGCGCGGCGTCTGGATGCTCCTCTGGCGCTTCGGAGCGGTCCAGGCGCTGACACTCGCGACGGGGATCTTCCTGGCGCGGTGGCTCGGCCCCGAGCCGTTCGGCCTCCTCGCCGTGGCGCAGGCGCTCATCGGGATCTTCGGCCTCGTCGGGGACCTCGGGCTCGGCGCCGCGCTGATCCAGAAGCAGGGCGCCGTCGCGGACGGAGAGCGGCACGCCGTCTTCACGGTCCAGGTCCTGCTCGCGACGGCCCTCGGCGCCCTCGTCCTCGCGCTCGGTCCGCCCGTGGCGGGCCTCGTGTGGAAGGCCGAGCTCTCGCGCGCTCTCCTCGGACCGATCGTCCTCGCGACGATGATCGCCCCCTACCGGTCGCTCGCGCTCGTCTCGCTCGAGCGCGACCTCCGCTTCGCGCGCGTCGCCGCGATCGAGACCGGCGAGCACGCGGCGTACTGCGGCGTCGCGCTCGCGCTCGCGCACGAGGGCTGGGGCGTCGCCGCGCTCGCCGGCGCGATCCTCGCCCGGAACGTCGGCGGGGCGCTTCTCGCGGCGCTCCTCGCCGGCTGGCGCCCCCGCTTCACGACCGCGCTCGGGCTCGTCCGGCCGCTCATCGCCTTCGGCGTCGCGCAGCAGACCTCGAACATCGTCTTCGTCGGCGCGAGCCTCGTGCTCCCCGTCACCGTGGGACGCTACGCCGGCGAGAGGCTGCTCGGGCTCGTCCTCTGGGCCGTCGGGAACGCCGAGCGGCCGAAGCCGCTCCTCGACGTGATCGCGCGCGTCGCCTTCCCGTCCTATGCGCGCCTCGGCGCGACGCCCGAGACTCTCCGGGCCGGGCTCGACCGGACGCTCCACGGCGGGCTCCTCGCGACGGCTCTCTACGGCGGGCTCCTCGGCGGCGTCGCTCCCGTCCTCGTGCCGCTCCTCTACACGAACCGGTGGGTGGAGGGTGTCCCCTACCTCTACGTCTTCCTCGCGCTCACGCCCCTCCTCACGACGACGATCCTCCTCGACGTGACGTTCCTCGCGCGCGGCGACGCGAGGGTCGTGAGGAACGCGCACCTGGTGCGGCTCGCGCTCTCCTGGGGGCTCGCCATCCCGGCGACGAGGACCTGGGGCGTGCCCGGCTTCCTCGGCGCGCACGCGCTCGCCATGCTCGCGTTCGCCGCGGCCGAGGTCGCGCTCGCGCGGTCGTTCGCGCCGCCCTCGTTCCTCCTCCGGGTGGCGCTCTGGCCGCTCGTCGCCGGCGCGCTCGCCGCGCTCGCCGCGCGCGCCGCGCTCGGGATCCCGGGGCTCGCGCCCCTCGCGACGGTCGCGGTCGCGACGGCGGCGGGCGCCGCCGCGTTCGCCGCGGTCGAGCTCCTCCTCGACCGCGCTCGCGTCGAGGCGACGGTGCGCCTCCTCGTCGGGCGGCCGGCCGCGCCGAGGTCGCCGTGACGGGCGCCGCGCATCTCACCTGGGCGATCGTGACCGGCGAGTACCCGCCGCAGCGGGGCGGGGTCGCCGACTACACGCGCCAGGTCGCGCGCGCCCTCGCCGAGGCGGGCGACGGCGTGCACGTGTTCGCGCCTCCCTCCAAGGACGGCTCGCTCGCGTCCGACCGGGGCGTGACGCTCCACCCGCTCCCGAGCGGCTTCGGGCCGCGGACGTTCCGGCACGTCTCGACGGCGCTGAGCGGCTTCCCGCGCGAGCGGCGCCTCCTCGTCCAGTGGGTGCCGCACGCCTTCGGCTGGAAGGCCATGAACGTCCCGCTCGCCCTCTGGCTCGCGCGGCAGGAGAACCTCTGGGTCGTCTTCCACGAGGTCCACTTCCCGAAGGGGACCGGCGTGAAGGGGGACGCGCTCTCCGCGGTCACGTCCTACATGGCGACGAACCTCGCCCGGGGCGCGCGGCGGACGTTCGTGACGATCCCGGCGTGGAGCGACGTCCTCCGCGAGCTCGGCGCGCCGGGCTCCCCGATCTGGCTCCCCGTCCCGAGCAACACGCCCGGGACGGCCGCCCCGGACGCCGTGAAGTCCGTCCGCGAGGAGCTGTCGCGCGGGGCCTCGCTCGTGGGCCACTTCGGGACGGCGGGCGGATCGATCGGTGACCTCCTCGCGTCGGCCGCGAAGCAGCTCCGGGACACGACGCGCCTCGTGGTGATCGGCCGCTCCGGCCTCGACCTCGCCGCGCGAGCGGGCATCCCGGCGGAGCGAGTCGTCGCGACCGGCGAGCTCGGCGAGGACGCCGTCGCGGCCCACGTCGCCGCGTGCGACGTCATGCTCCAGCCTTACGCCGACGGCGCGAGCGCCCGGCGCACCTCGCTCATGACGTCCCTCGCGCTCGGCCGCCCCGTCGTGACGAACGAGGGCCGGCTGAGCGAACCTCTCTGGCGCGAGAGCGGCGGCGTCCGCCTCGCCGAGCCGACGGGCCCGGGCTACGCCGCGGCGGTCCACGCGCTCCTCGATGCGCCCGACGAGAGCGCCCGGCTCGGGGCCGCCGGCCGCACCCTCTACGCGAACCGGTTCGCGCTCGAGCACCTCGTGCGGACGCTCCGCGAGACCGAGCCGTGAGGATCCTCATCGCGAGCCGCCACGCGACGATCGCGGGCGGCGTCGAGTCGTACCTCGACGCCCTCGCGCCGGCGCTCCGCGCCCGCGGGCACGAGCTCGCGCTCCTCCACGAGAGCGAGGCGCCCGCGACGAGCACGCTCGTGGGCGGCGCCGAGCTCAGGCGGATCGCCGCGCCCCGGGGCACGACGCGCGGCGTCCGCGACGAGTGCCGCGCGTTCGCGCCCGACGTCGTCTTCCAGCACGGCCTCGAGGACCTCGCCCTCGAGGAGGAGCTCGCCGTCGCGAGCCCCTCGGCGCTCATGATCCACGACTACAGCCGTACGTGCGTGAGCGGCCTCAAGCGCTTCGCGTGGCCGTCCACCCGGACGTGCGGTCGGACGCTCGGACCCGGCTGCCTCGCGCACTACATCCCGCATCGCTGCGGCGGCCTGAACCCGTTCACGATGGTCTCGCGCTACGCGGATGCTCGGCGACGCAGCCGTCTCCTCGCGCGGCACGATCGAGTCGTCGTCACGAGCCGCCACATGGCCGCGGAGCAAGAGCGGCACGGAGTCGCGGCCTCGGCTCTCGCGTCCGTCCCCTTCATGGCGCCCGGGCTGCGCACGCCGGCGCCGCGGGGGCCGCGCCCGCCGAGCGACGAGCTCCTCTTCGCCGGCCGCCTCGTGCCCACGAAGGGCGCGGAGCTGCTGGTCCGCGCGA
>CAZYLP010000392.1:0-8127 GCA_964648345.1 uncultured Planctomycetota bacterium | reverse complement strand
GATCCTCGTCGCCCAGGCGCGCCGCGCCGGCGGCGACGAGGAGCGCGCCGCGAAGATGCGCGAGCTGCTCCTCGCCCGGCAGGCGGAGCGCGCGCGGACGATCGCGGCGCACGCGGCGCACGAGATCGGCGACGACGAGCTCCACGCGGCCGCATACGCCGCCAAGGTCTCGTACGACGCGAAGCTCAAGGCGCTCCTCCGTCCGGAGGAGCTCGCGGCGCTCGACGTGGTGGCCGCGCGGACGCAGGTCCTCGCCGAAGAGAACACGCCTCGCTGAGGGGATAGGGAGACGGATGAGATCGCACGCGTACCTCGGAGCGCTCGCGCTCCTCGTGGCCGCATCGCCCGTGGCCTTCGCCCAGGACCCGGGGCTCGCGCCGCCCTTGCAGGGGCGTCGCGCGACGGCGCCCCGGAGCGGGACCTCGAGCGCGAACCGGCAAGACCGCGGGGTGGACCTCCGCGGCACCTGGACGGGCGAGCAGACGGACCGCCCCGCGAACGCGCCCAAGGACCAGGGAGACTCCGCGCCGGGCGCGTTCGTCTTCGAGCGCGAGCGGCGGCACCGCGAGCGCTACGACATCCGCGTGGTCGCCAACGCCGCCGACGGGTCGCTCCGGCCCTCGCGCGTGTCGGGGACGTTCGACGGCTCGCGGCTCACGATCACGTGGACTCCGACCGGCGGAGTCACGGGACGGATCGCCGCGCTCGGCAGCGCGACGCAGACGGCGACGCCGCGCACCGTCGTCTACCAGCACTCCGCGGACGACGACTTCGACCGCCTGCAGCGCACGTCGGGCGTGGAGCTCCCGGGCGGCGTGCCGGCGCCGACCGAGCTCCGCCGCCTGAAGCCGCCCCAGGTCGAGTTCCCCGCCGAGTGGGAGCAGTCGGAGGAGATCCTCTGGGCCTACCAGAACGAGCGCGACTTCGCGGTGAGCTCCGTCTACCAGGCCGCGATCGCGGGCTGCGCCGCGAACGGTGAGTCCGCCAAGCACCGCATCTACGCGTCGTCGGAGGAGAACGAGCGGCAGCTCCGGTACGAGCTCGCCGAGGCGCTCGGCCCCGCCCTCATGAGCCGCTACGTCCTGTTCCGGCGCTTCGCGTTCGGCAGCGTCTGGATCCGCGACTACGGTCCGTGGACCGTCCGCACGAAGCGCGACCACCGGCGCGTCGTCGGCGACATGAAGTACTTCACGGGCCGCGAGGACGACGACGGCATCCCCGCCGACTACGCTCGCCTCCGCGGCTGGGAGCGGATCGACCTCACCTCCCTCCGCATCGAGGGCGGCAACATCATGAGCGACGGCCACGGCAAGCTCTTCACGACGAACCGCACGCTCGAGGGCTCCGCCGAGGATGCGAACGACGAGCAGGACGAGGTCGAGGCGAGCCTCCGCCGCGTCGGCGCGAGCGCCGTGCACTTCTTCGAGCGCATGCCCTCCCCCGAGGGGACGGGCCACATTGACATGTTCGCGAAGCTCATGGACGAGCGCACCGTCCTCGTCGGCCGTCACCACTCGCCGGACGCCGCGGCCGTCCTCGAGCGCAACGCGGCGCGCTTCGCGGCGCTCGGGTACCGCGTCGAGCGCGTGGACTTCGCGCGCCCCGAGCGCGTGACCGACGTCGGGGCGCGCGGTCTCCAGCTCATGACCTACACGAACTCTCTCTTCGTCGGTCGCACCGTGCTCGTGACCCAGTACAGCGACGCCGAGCGCGACCGCCAGGCCATGGAGATCTACCGCCGCCTCGGATGGCGTCCGGTCGGGATTGACGTGCGCTCGATCATCCCGGCGAACGGGGCGATCCACTGCATCTCGATGCAGGTCCCCGCTCGCTGAGCGGCCGCCTCAGTCCGAGAAGTGAGCGACCACGGGCGCGTGGTCGCTCGGCTTCTCCGCGTCCTTCTTGCCGCGCTCCTCCTTGTCGATCGTGACGTCGAGGAGCCGCGCGGCGAGGGGCTCCGTGGCGAGGAGCAGGTCGATCCGCATGCCCTTGTTCTTCTTGAAGTCGGTCGGCGTGTAGAACCACCACGAGAAGACGCCAGGCTCCTGGGTCTTCATGCGGAGCGTGTCCTTCAAGCCCCACGCCAGCATCGCGTTGAGCGCGTCGCGCTCGGCCTTGCTGCAGTGGAGCCCGGCGCGGAGGCGCACGTCCCAGATGTCCTTGTCCTCGGGCGCGATGTTGAAGTCGCCGCAGATGAGGAACGGCTTCTTCGGGTCGAAGCCCGCGGCGAGGTGCATGCGGAGCTTGACGAGCCACTGGATCTTCTCGAAGTAGGCCTCGGCGCCGACGGACTGTCCGTTCGGGACGTAGACCGTCGCCACGTCGAGGCCGAGCACCTTGACCGAGAGGAGCCGCGCCTCGTCCTCGGGCTTCCGGTCGCGGAAGCCCGGGACGGTCTCGGTCATCGGGTGCCGCGAAGCGATCGCGACGCCGTTCCGGCCCCGCTCGCCGTGGAAGACGATCGAGTAGCCGAGCTTCTCGAAGGACTCCTTCGGGAACGCCTCGTCCTCGACCTTCGTCTCCTGCATGCAGAGGACGTCGGGGCGGTGCCGGTCGAGCCACGACGTGACCCGGCCGAGCCGCGCGCGGATCGAGTTGACGTTCCAGGTCGCGATCCTCATGGCTCGCCCGGGCGGAGGTAGACGAAGTAGGTCTCGTCCGTGAACGCCGCCGCGGCGCCGTGGTACACGAGCCTGAAGCGGAACGCGCTCGCGTTCGCGACCGGCTGGGTCGAGAGGAAGACGGCGCGCCCGGCCGGCACCGCGCGCGCGAGGAGCTCGAGCGCGGCCGAGGCGGGGAGCCGGGACGCGACCGCGAACTTGGCGTCCCACTTCATGTACGAGCCCGGCTCCTCGAGCGCGGGGTAGTAGAGGCTCGAGACCGGGAGGTGAGGGAGCACGGCCTCGCCCATCTGCGGCGGGTGAGCGGCGATCACGGAGCCGCGGACCAGGTCCCGCTCCAGGAGGAACGCGGCCGCGTCCTTGCTGCCCGAGAACGGGAGGAGCACGTCGCCGCGCGCGTGGCCGAACGCCACGACGCAGGAGATCGCGAGGCAGGCGCCGAGCGTGACCTCGTAGAGGCGCGAGGCGGTCCGCGCGACGCGCTCGGTCGTGTCCGCCGGCTCGCACGGCGGCGTGTTCCGCCCCATCCAGACCGAGACGAAGGACGTGACCTCGAGGATCCCGTAGTGCCGGAGCGAGCCCGCGTGCCGGAAGGCGAAGACGTAGGCGAGCGCGAGGTACGAGCCGAGCACCCAGACGACGAGGCTCGGCGACCGCGCGAGCGCGACGCCGCCCGCCGCGGCGACGAGGGCCCCGACGTACCACGGACCGTCGGCCCCGCCGATGGTGGGCAGGAACGCGTGCGAGACGGCGCGCGGGAGGGCGAACAGCGAGGCCGGGACGTCCACGAGGGCGCTCATCGCGCCGCCCGCCCGCGGCGCGAGCTGGGCGACGGCGGCGCCGATGCCCAGCGCGAGGACCGCGAGCGCGCGCCCGCGCGTCCGCGCCTCGGCGCGCGCCCGCAGCTCGAACAGGAAGACGGCCGCGAGGAGGCTGCCCACGAAGAACGAGTGGACGTTCGTGTTGACGAGGAGGGCGAGCGCGGTCGCGAACGGGATCGCGCGCCGCTCGCGTCCGGCGTGGAGCGCGGCCGCCGTGACGAGGAGGAGGACGCTCAGGGTGTACGAGCGCGCGATGACCGCGTACTCGAACGCCATGAAGTACGAGAAGGCGAACGCGACCCTCACGGGCAGCGAGAAGGGCGCGTACGAGAGGACGATCGCGACGGTCGCCGTGGCGAGGAGGACGTTCACGACGTGGAGCGTCGCGTACGGGAGGCCCATCTTCGCGAAGACCGCGAGGAGCACGATGTAGAGAGCCGGCTGGCCGCTGTACGACGCGACGCGGAACATGTCGGGGATGCTCGCGTCGCGGGCGAGGAGCCAGCCCTCGGCCTCGTCGCGCCAGGGCTCGTGATGCCACGCGACGAACGCCACCAAGGCCGCGTAGAGCGCGGTGAAGACGACGGCGGCGCGCCGGTCGCGCAACCAATCGACGACGGTGGCGACTCGGCTCAGAAGGCCGCTCCGATGCCGGCGCCCGGATACCAGTGCTCGCGGGGGGTCTCCTGGAAGAACAGGAAGCGGCGCCCGGTGCGCCCGGCGAACTCGAGGAGCTCGGGGTTGGTGTGGGCGTTGTCCCCGAGGACGATCGCGCCGGGCGCGAGCTTCGAGGAGACGAGCTCGTACTCGGCCCTCTCGTAGGCCGCCGAGTGGTCGCTGTCGTTGATGAAGACGCCGATCGGTCCGTCGATCTTCGCGAGAGACTCCTTGGAGTCGCCCCGCAGGACCTGGGCCACCCGCGCGTAGGGCTCTCCGAGGAGCCAGCCCGCGCGGGGGTCGATGTCCGTCCCGACGTGACGGCCCGGGTGCCCCTCGGCCTCGTTCCGCAGCAACGCCGCCGCGATGACGCAGCTGCCGAGGCCCTTCTCGACGCCCGTCTCGACGACGAGCGCCGGCTTCGTGGCGCGGACGATCGCGTACCAGCCGATGCGCCGGCCGTAGCGAGCCGTCGGGTCCGACACGCGCCTCACCTCGGGCGGAGCCTCGCTCGTGCGGCGGGCGATGTGGGCGGCGAGCGCTCGATCGCCGAGCAGCTCGTCCACGTACGCTTTGACCTCGGCCGGCTTCTTCCCGGTCACGCAGGCGACGAACGAGGTCAGGTACGCGAGGTTGAGCTCGGTCAAGTCGTACGTGAAGTTCGTCACCTCGTTCGACCTCTCGAGCCACTCGTCGATCGCGCGGAGCCGGGCCGTGAAGTAGCCGAGCGCCACGTCGCGGCGCGCGCGTCGCTGCTTCGCGTCGCGGAGAGCGGGCCCGACGATCGGGACCCGCTTCACCACCGACTTGAGCTGCGTCCACGCGTTCACCCCGGCGCCCCGTATCAGGCCTTGCCGCCGGCCTTGAGCTGGTTGAGCGCGCTCCCCGCGCGGAACCAGCCGAGCTGCTCCTCGTTGAACGTGTGCTTGAGCGCTATCTCCTCGTCCTTGCCGTTCGAGTGGTGGAGGACGCACCGGACGTCCTTCCCCGGCGCGAGCTTCGCGAGGTCGAGGAGGGAGACCTTGTCGTCCTCCTGGACCTTGTCGTAGTCGGCCGGGTTCTTGAACGTGAGCGGGAGGAGGCCCTGCTTCTTCAGGTTGCTCTCGTGGATACGCGCGAAGCTGCGCACGATGATCGCGACGCCTCCGAGGAACCGCGGCTCCATGGCGGCGTGCTCGCGCGAGCTGCCCTCGCCGTAGTTCTCGTCGCCGACGACGACCCAGCGCTGGCCCGCGTTCTTGTAGCTCCGCGCGACCTTGGGCGTCTCGCCGAGCTTCCCGTCGAGCTGGCTCTTCGTCTTGCCGGCCTCGCCGTTGAAGGCGTTGACCGCGCCGAGGAAGCAGTTGTCCGAGATCTTGTCGAGGTGGCCGCGGTAGCGGAGCCAGCTCCCGGCGGGCGAGATGTGGTCCGTCGTGCACTTCCCCTTCGCCTTGAGGAGGAGGTTCACCTTGACGTAGTCCTTGCCGTCCCACTTCCCGAACGGCTCGAGGAGCTGGAGGCGCTCGCTGTTCGGCGCGACCTTGACCTCGATCTTGCTGCCGTCGGCGGCGGGCCCGATGAAGCCGGCCTCGGCCTTGATGAAGCCGTTCACGGGGAGCTCGGGCGCCTTCTTCGGCGGCGTGAGCTTGTAGGGCTTGCCGTCCTTGCCCGTGAGCTCGTCGGTGAGCGGGTTGAACGAGAGCTTCCCCGCGAGGCCGTAGGCGACGGTGATCTCGGGCGAGGAGATGAAGGCCATCGTCTCCTTGTTCTCGTCGTTGCGCGCCGGGAAGTTCCGGTTGAAGGACGTGATGATCGTGTTCTTCTCGCCCTTCTTGATGTCCGTCCTCTGCCACATGCCGATGCACGGACCGCACGCGTTCGCGAGGACGTTGCCGCCGATCGCCTCGAGCGTCGCCATCTGGCCGTCGCGGCGGATCGTCGCCTCGATCGTGTCCGAGCCCGGCGTCACGAGGAGCGGAGCCGCGGAGCGCGTGCCGTGCGACTTCGCCTGCTCGGCCACGTCGGTCGCGCGGCAGATGTCCTCGTAGGAGGAGTTCGTGCACGAGCCGATGAGGGCGACGCGGATGTCGTCCGGGTAGCCCTTCTCCTTCACCTCGGCCTTGAGCCTGGACACGGGGCGCGCGAGGTCGGGCGTGTGCGGCCCGACGACGTGCGGCTCGAGCTTGGAGAGGTCGATCTCGACGACCTTGTCGAAGAACTTCTCGGGGTTCTTCTCGACCTCGGGGTCCGCCTCGAGCATCGCGCGGTTCCTGTTCGCGATGTCGGCGAGCTTCGCCCGTCCCGTCGCGCGGAGGTAGGCCTCCATCTTCGCGTCGTAGGGGAACGTCGAGCCCGTCGCGCCGAGCTCGGCGCCCATGTTGCAGATCGTCGCCTTGCCCGTGCACGAGATCGAGCGCGCGCCGGGGCCGAAGTACTCGATGACCCGGTTCGTGCCGCCCTTCACGGTGAGGACGCCGCAGAGGTAGAGGATCACGTCCTTCGCCGCGGTCCAGCCGTTCATCTCGCCCACGAGCTTCACGCCGAGGGGCTTCGGGTAGAGGACCTCCCACGGGAAGCCGGCCATGACGTCCACCGCGTCGGCGCCGCCGACGCCCGAGGCGATCATGCCGAGGCCGCCCGCGTTCGGCGTGTGCGAGTCGGTGCCGATCATGAGGCCGCCCGGGAACGCGTAGTTCTCGAGGACGACCTGGTGGATGATCCCGGCCCCCGGCTTCCAGAACCCGAGCCCGTACTTCGCGGCGCTCGACTGGAGGAAGTCGTAGACCTCGCGGTTCTCCGCGATCGCGGCGTCCGTGTCCGCCTTCGCGCCCGACTTGGCGCGGATGAGGTGGTCGCAGTGGACCGTCGTCGGCACCGCGGCCTGGGGGCGGCCGGCGTGCGCGAACTGGAGGAGCGCCATCTGCGCCGTCGCGTCCTGGAGCGCGATCCGGTCCGGGCGGAGGAGGAGGTAGCTCTTGCCCGCGTCGATCTCGGCCTTCTCCGGGTCGGCGAGGTGCGAGAGGAGGATCTTCTCGGCGAACGTGAGCGGCCGGTTCAGGCGCTTGCGGGCGACCTCGATGTTCCGCGCCATGCGCGCGTAGATCTCGGTGAGCAGCTCGGGCGTCGTCTCGATGCTGGGAGCCATCTCTCGGCCTCTCCTGGGTTGGGGCCGGGTATTCTCCAGCCCCATCCCCCTCTCAGCAAGGATCAGTGCCGGGCCTGCACCGCCGGCGGCCCCCCACGCCGCCCCTACTTCTTCTCGAGGCGCTTGAGGCGCGCGCGGGACGTCGCGGCGGCACGGCTCCGCGGCTCGAGCCGGATCGCCTCGTTCGAGTCGGCGATCGCCTTCGCGACGTCGCCCTTCGCCTCCCAGATCTCGGCGCGGTCGTCGTGGTGACCCGCCGACGGCTTGAGGTCGATCGCGCGCGTGAGGTCCGCGATCCCGCCGTCCCGGTCGCCCGTCTGGCCCCTGAAGCGTCCGCGCGCGCCGAGGAGGACCGGCTGGTCGGGCTGGAGGTCGAGCGCCTTCGTCAGGTCGGAGACGGCGCCCGCGTAGTCGCGGTCGCGCTCGGCGCGGACGAAGCCGCGGACGTAGTAGGCCTCGGAGGAGGTGTCGAGGGCCGAGATGACCCTGTCCGCGTGCTCGAACGCCTGGTCGAGGTTGCGCACCCTGAGGTAGGCCTGCGCGAGCGCCGTCCGCTGCGAGTGGCGCCTGGGTTGGATCGCGACGACCCGCGCGAGGTCGGGGACCGCGAGGTCCACGCGGCCCTCGCGGTACCGGATCCCCGCGCGCGTCGTGAGCGCCATCGTGTGGTCGGGGTCGCGTTCGATCGCCAGCTCGAGGTCCGCGAGGGCGCGGGCCGGGTCGCGCTCGACGAGCGCGCTCGCGCGGAGGAAGAGTCCGGTCGGGTCCTTCGGGTCGAGCTCGAGGGCGCGCTCGCCGTCGGCGAGCCCGTCCTTGCCCTGGGTCGCGACCATGCGCATGTAGCCGCGGAGCGAGTAAGCGGCCGCGAGGCTCCTGTCGAACCGGAGTGCCTCGGCGAGGTCCT
>CAZYLP010000391.1:0-8133 GCA_964648345.1 uncultured Planctomycetota bacterium | reverse complement strand
CTCGAGGTCGTGCGGCGCGTGTCGTCGGGGAGCTTCGAGTCGCTCGCCGGCGCGGAGTCGGCCCCGCCGCGCTGGCTCGTCCGCGTCATCGAGCGCTGCCTCGCCGTGGACCCGCGGCGCCGGCCCGCGGACGGCGGAGCGCTCCTCGCGGCGCTCGAGAGCCGACGCGACGCGCGCTCCGCGCTCCCGATCGCGCTCGTCGCGGCGGGCGCGCTCGCGATCGGCGCGGGGTTCTTCCTCCGCCGCCCGGAGCGCGGCGTCCCCTCCGTGGCGACGGTCGAGTCGAAGGTCGCCCCGCCGAGACCCGCTCCGGCGCCCGCGCCCGCGCCGCCGCCGGCGACTCCCTCCGAGTCGGAGAAGCTCGCCGACCGCGCGAAGGCTCTCATCGACAAGGGCGACCACAAGGGCGCGCTCGCGCTCTGCGACTACGGGCTCGCGAGCGACCCGCGGAGCGTCGCGCTCCTCACGAGGCGCGCGCTCGCGAAGCTCGGGCTCGGCGACAAGCCGGGCGCGCGCGCCGACTTCGACCGCGCGATCGAGATCGACCCGGACAGCTTCACCGCGCGGCACAACCGGGGGGGCATGCTCCTCGAGACGGACCGCGCGCAGGCGCTCGTCGACCTCGAGCGAGCGGCCGCGGTGAAGCCCGACTTCGCGGGCACGTGGTACGGGATCGGCTACGCGAAGCTCCGCACGGGGGACCCGAAGGGCGCGATCCCCGCCTTCACGAAGGCGATCGAGCTCGCCCCGAACGACGCGCGCTCGTGGGTCCTCCGCGGCGAGGCCCGGATCGAGCTCGGCGACAGGAAGGAGGCGCTCGCCGACTTCGACGAGGCGGTGCGGATCGCGCCCGGCGACCACTCCGCTCTCGGCAACCGCGCGCGGACGCGCCAGCAGCTCGGAGACTTGCCGGGCGCCCTCGCCGACTTCAAGAAGCGGACCGAGCTCGTCCCCCGCGAGAAGCGCGCCTGGAACGACCTCGCCCAGATCGCCGCGAGGACGCAGCAGGCCGCGCTCGCGCGCGACGCAGCGGCCCGCTGTCTCGAGCTCGACGCGAACGACGTGACCGCGATCCTCGTCCATGCGAGCTCGTCCCTCACGCTCGGCGAGGTGGACTCCGCGATCGCGGACCTGGGCAAGGCGATCGAGCTCGCCCCGACGCTCCGCGTCCAGACCTACTCGATCCGGGCGAACGCGCGGATCCAGAAGGGGGACCTCGCCGGAGCCCGCGCGGACGCAGAGAAGGCGATCGGGCTCAACCCGAAGTATGCGCAGGCCCACCTCGAGCGCGGCCGGAGCCGCCTCGCGGCCGGAGACGACGGCGGCCGCGCGGACGTCGAGCGCGCGCTCGAGCTCGGGCTCGACGCCACGAACGCGGCGACGGCGCGGAACGTGCTCGAGCGCGCCTCGAAGAAGTGAGCCGGGAGGCGATCAGGCTCCGACGTGCTGGTTGAGCCAGCCCGCGATGGCCGGCTTCGGCTGGCCGCCGACCATGCGGTCGACCGGCTCGCCTCCCTTGAACAGCATGAGCGTGGGCACGCCCTCGACCGAGTACTCCTCGGCGAGGTTCGGGCTCTCGTCGATGTCCACCTTCACGAAGGTCGCCTTGCCGGCGAACTCCTTCGAGAGGACCTCGAGCGTCGGCGCGAGCCGCTGACAGGGTCCGCACCACGTGGCGGTGAAGTCGACGAGCACGGGCGTCTGGGCCTCGAGGACCTGCGCGTCGAACTGGTCGCTGTTGATCTGCTGCATGGCGATGGCCTCTGCTTCGGGTGTCCCGGGATCTTAACCTGCGACCCCGACTTCTCGATTCCGGACCGGTTATGATCCCGCCCCATGCGCTGGGCGAAGGTCATAGACCACGACCGCTGCATCGGCTGCCACGCCTGCTCCGTCGCCTGCAAGCAGGAGAACGGCGTCCCGCTCGGCAGCTTCCGGACCTGGGTCAAGTACGTGGAGAAGGGCACCTTCCCCGAGGTGCGCCGCCACTTCGCGGTCCTGCGCTGCAACCAGTGCGACAACGCGCCGTGCGTGAAGATCTGCCCGACGGCGGCGATGTTCCGCCGCAAGGACGGGATCGTCGACTTCGACCCGGACCGCTGCATCGGCTGCAAGAGCTGCATCCAGGCGTGCCCCTACGACGCGATCTACATGGACCCCGAGTCCAACACGGCGGCCAAGTGCCACTTCTGCGCTCACCGCGTCGAGAAGGGCCTCGAGCCCGCTTGCGTGACCGCGTGCCCGGAGCGGGCGCTCCTCGTCGGCGACATCGACGACCCGCTCTCGATCGTCTCGAAGATCGTGGCGCGCGAAGCGGTCCGCGTCCGCAAGCCCGAGCTCGGAACTCGGCCCAAGGTCTTCTACAAGGGCGTGGACGAGGTCTGCCTCACGCCCGACGCCGCGCGCCGCCCGAAGGAGTCGATGTGGGGCGACGGGCGCACGCTCCCGATGTACGAGGAGCCGGAGCCCAGGGCGACCGGAGGGAGCACCGCGGTGCCCAGACGGATCCCCGTCGCGCCGTCGGCCGCGGGCGGCCGCTCGGCGCAGGCGCTCGTCGCCTACGACGTCCCGCGCGAGGGCACGCCCTGGGGCTGGAAGATCTCGGCCTATCTCCTCACGAAGGGGATCGGCGCTGGCGCGCTCATGGTGGGCGGCCTCTTCGCGCTCCTCTGGGGGACGCTGCCGGCTCTGCCCGCGCTCCTCGCGTTCTTCTTCCTCTCGATCACGACGGGATTCCTCGTCGCCGACCTCCGCCGCCCCGAGCGGTTCCTCAAGATCCTCACGCACCCCCAGTGGGGCTCGTGGCTCGTGCGCGGGACCTACTGCATCCTCGCGGCGCTCCTCGTCGCGGTCACGTGGCTCGCGCTCGCGGGTCTCTCCCGGCAAGGTCCGACGCCGCGCGAGGCGCGCTTCGTGGGCGCGCTCGCGATCCTCACGGGGATCGGGGCCGCGGGCTACACCGCGTTCCTCTTCGGGCAGGCGCGCGGGCGCGCGTTCTGGCAGAGCCCGCTCCTGCTCCCGCACCTCGTGCTCCAGGCCTTCGCGGCCGGGACGGCCTCGACGATCGCGCTCCTGCCATGGCTCGAGACGCCCCTCCTGGCCAACGGGACGCGGCTCAACCCCGAGAGCTTCCTCACCGCGCTCCTGGCCGCGGCGATGATCCTCGACACGCTCGCGATCGCCTCCGACCTCTACTCGCACGTGGGCCCCGAGGACGCGCGGCAGGCGGCGCGGACGATCACGCACGGGCGCCTCCGCGACGCACTCCTCCTCGGCGTCTGGGGGCCGCGGCTCGTCGCGTTCCTCGCGATCTTCGGCCACTTCTCCGTGATGCTCTCCGCGGAGGGCGTCCAGGGCCCGGCCTCGTCTCCCTTCCCGGCCGTCGCGAGCGCGTTCGCGCTCGTCGGCCTCGCCGTCTGGGAGCACCTCTACGTGGTCGCGGGTCAGGAGCCGCCGCTCTCTTGAGCCGGGAGCGGCTCCTGCACGCCGCGGCCTGGGGCCTCGCGTTCCTCGCGCTCGCCGTCGGGCCGCTCCTCGCCTTCTTCGAGCCCGTGCTCGCGATCGGGCTCGCGGTCACGTTCGGGCTCGCGACGTTCGCGACGAGCGTCATCGAGACGCGCGCGCGCGGCATCAGGGCGACCGGAGGGAGCACCGCGGTGACGATGCAAGGCCGGCCCACGGACCGGCGCGTCGCGCTGACCGCGACCGTGATCTCGGGCGTCCTCCTGGTCGCGGGGGCGGTCCAGGCCGTCTACGCGCGCGGCGTCGCGGAGAAGCGCTCGATCGAGAGCGGCATGGAGGCGGTCTCGCGCGCGCTCGAGCCGGAGCAGCTCGCGTTCATCATCTTCGCCGCGTTCGCCCTCGGGGGCATCTTCGGAGTCGCGACGACGATCCGCCTCCAGCGGCAGGGGCTCTGGCGCCGCTCGTCGTTCGGGCTCGTCGCCGCGGTCATCTTCCCGCCGATCGGCGTGCCGCTCCTCGCGCTCATCCTGACGGGCCAGCTCGCGGACCGGATCGTGGCAGCGCGCCCGGAGAAGATCGAGTAGCTTGCCGAACGGGACAGGGTCGTGCTGACGCCGGAGGACCTCCACCTCGCGAGAGCCGCGGGCGACTCGGGCATCGTCCCGTACGCGACGCTCCGCGCCCTCCTCGCCGAGCTCGACCAGCTGCCCGACAAGGTCGGCCTCGCCGCGTGCCTCGCCGAGCGGCAGCTCGGAGACGCGGCCGAGATCGCCTCGCTCGCGCGCCAGGCGCGCGCCGCGCTCGTGCGCCGCGCCGAGTCGATCTACGCGGGCCTCGCGATCGCCGAGGGCGTCCCCGCGGCGGCCGTCGAGGAGCACCGGACGGGCGGCGTCCCCGGCGCGAAGCGGCTCGGCGCCCGGCTCGTCGAGGTGGGCGTGATCGACGCCGAGCGCGACGCCGCGTTCGTCGCGCGGGCGCGCGGGTACCTCATCGCCAAGGCCAGCCACGCGCTCCAGCAGGTCCGCGACCGCGGGTTCGACATCGAGCCCAAGCTCGCCCTCTCGGGCGACGGCGAGACCACGTCCTCGTTCGCGCTCGCGGCGCCGTCCCTGGCGCCGCCCGAGAAGGGCATCGACGACACGAACTCGCTGTTCCCGTCGCTCGGCGACCCGTTCGCCGGCTCGCAGCACGGCCGGATCTCGCCCGTCGCCGCCGTCGCGGCCGCGACCCCTTCGCGGGCGGCGCCGCGGGAGGCCCCCGGGACGACGATCCTGGACGGCAGGGTCCTCCCGATCCCGCGCGCGGGCGACCCGGGCGTGCGCACGGCGGCGAGGCCGAAGACGAGCCCGGCCGCGACGATCCTCCACGACCTCGTGATGCCGATCCCCGGCGCGCCCGCGCCCGACCCGGCGGCGCTCGACGCCGAGGCGGCGGAGATCGCCAAGGTCTTCCCGGCCTACGAGCTCGAGAAGCGCCTCGGGAAGGGCGCCATGGGCCTCGTCTACCTCGCGACCGAGAAGGCGCTCAAGCGTCAGGTCGCGCTCAAGGTCCTGCCGGGCGGCGGCGACTCGGACGCGGTCAACCGCTTCCTGCGCGAGGGGCGCGCGATCGCGGCCCTCGACCACCCGTCGATCTGCCCGATCTACAACTACGGCGAGGTCCAGGGCTCCTACTTCATCGCCATGAAGCGGATCGAGGGGAAGCCGCTCGGGACGCTCGAGCCGAAGCAGCTCCCGATCCCGCGCGCCGTCGCGATCGTGGAGCAGATCGCGCGGGCGCTCCAGCACGCGCACGAGCGCGGCGTCATCCACCGGGACGTGAAGCCCACGAACATCATGGTCGGCGCCGACGACCACGCCTGGCTCGTGGACTTCGGCATCGCCAAGCTCGCCTCCGAGCCGTCGATCACGCGCGAGGGCGAGATCGTCGGGACGCCGACGTTCATGTCGCCCGAGCAAGCGTCGATGGGCGCGATCACGACGCAGACCGACGTCTACTCGCTCGGCGCGGTGCTCTACGCGACCGTCTGCGGGAAGACCCCGTTCGACGGCCCGAACCCGATCGCCGTCCTCACGCTCGTCGCGACGAAGCCGCCGACGACGCCGAGCCTGCTCCGGCCGGACCTCCACCCGAGGCTCGAGGCGATCATCGTCAAGGCCATGCACAAGGACCCGACGAAGCGCTACCCGAACGCCGGAGCCTTCGCCGACGACCTCGAGCGCTTCCGGCAGTCCTCGCCGGGCGCCGGGCCCGCGCCCACGCCCGGCCACTCGACCCGCTCGGTCGCGCGTCCGCCCGCGGCGAGCACCGGCGCGGCCGATCCGGGGCGCCGGCTCCTCGTCCTGATCGCCGTCTTCTCGGGCCTCCTCGCCGCGACCGCCGTCGGCATCCTCGTGTGGTTCGTGCTCAGCGGTAGATGAGAGACTGGGCGTCCGAATGGACCGCCCGAACGAGCCGCAAGGTCGCAGCCTGCCGCTCCTCTCCGCACCGCCCGTCGAGAAGTGGGACGACTGGGTCGAGTACGACCCGCGCGCGTGGCCGCGGAAGGTCGAGAAGCACTACCTCCTCGTCCCGACGCTCTGCTTCAACTGCGAGGCGGCGTGCGGGCTCCTCGCGTACGTGGACAAGGAGAAGGGCGAGGTCCACCGCTTCGAGGGGAACCCCCTCCACCCCGGCTCGCGCGGCCGCACGTGCGCGAAGGGGCCCGCGACGCTCAACCAGATCCAGGACCCCGAGCGCGTCCTCTACCCGCTCAAGCGCGACGGCCCGCGCGGCTGCGGCAAGTGGAAGCGCGTCTCGTGGGACGAGGCGCTCGACGACATCGCGAAGCGCATGCGCGCGGAGCTCGAGGCGAACCGCCGCGACACGATCATGTACCACGTCGGACGCCCCGGCGAAGACGGCTTCATGTTCCGCTTCCTCCAGGCGTGGGGCGTGGACGGCCACAACTCGCACACGAACGTCTGCTCGGCGAGCGCGCGCCTCGGCTACGCGCTCTGGTCGGGCTACGACCGCCCCTCGCCCGACTACGCGAACGCGCGGTTCATCCTCCTCGTCTCCTCGCACCTCGAGTCGGGCCACTACTTCAACCCGCACGCTCAGCGCATCATCGATGGGAAGGAGGCCGGCGCCGAGATCGCCGTCCTCGACGTCCGCCTCTCGAACACCGCGAGCATGGCGAACCACTGGCTCTCGACGTGGCCCGGCTCCGAGCCGACGGTCCTCCTCGCCATGGCCGGCGTGATCTTGAAGGAGAAGCTCTTCGACCGCGAGTTCGTGCGGCGCTGGACGAACTGGGAGGAGACGGCCGAGGCGCTCGGAGAGAAGGGCTGCAGCTACGACCGGTTCCTGGAGCTCCTCACCAAGCGCTACACGGAGCGGTACCCGCTCGAGCGCGCGGAGCAGGAGTCGGGCGTCGCCGCGGCGAAGATCGCCGAGGTCGCGCGCAAGGTCGGCCGCGCCGGCGCGCGCCTCTCCACGCACGTGTGGCGTTCGGCCGCGAGCGGAAACGTGGGCGGCTGGCAGGTCGCGCGCGCGCTGTTCTTCCTCAACGTCCTGACCGGATCGGTGGGCACCGAGGGCGGCGTCTCCCCGCACGCCTGGGACAAGATGGCGCCGCCCGTCCCGAACCCGCCGCCCAAGCAGAAGGCGTGGAGCGAGCTCCTGTTCCCGAAGGAGTGGCCGCTCTCTCACTTCGAGATGAGCTTCCTCCTCCCGCACCTCCTCCGCGAGAAGCGCGGCAAGGTCGCCGTCTACTTCACGCGCGTCTACAACCCCGTCTGGACGAACCCGGACGGCGGCTCGTGGATCGAGGCGCTCACCGACGAGGAGAAGATCGGCCTCCACGTCGCGCTCACGCCGACGTGGAACGAGACCGCTCAGTGGGCGGACTACGTGCTCCCCATGGGCCACGGGAGCGAGCGCCACGACAACCAGTCGCAGGAGACGCACGCGGGCCGCTGGATCGGGCTCCGCCAGAACGTGCTCCGCGTCGCGCGCGAGAAGCTCGGGAAGGGCCGCGCGAAGGACAGCCGCGAGGCGAACCCGGGCGAGGTCTGGGAGGAGGTCGAGCTCTTCTTCGAGCTCTCGTGGCGCGTGGATCCCGACGGGAAGCTCGGGGTCAGGAAGTACTTCGAGAACGAGAAGGGCGAGAAGATCACCGTCGACGACTACTACAAGCGCCTCTTCGAGGACGGCGTCCCGGGCTTGAAGGACACGGCGGCCAGGGAGGGCCTCGACGCGCTCCAGTTCATGCGCAAGTACGGCGCCTACCACGTGGACGCGCCGGGCTCGCGCTACAGCCTCCAGGAGACGGAGGTCAAGGAGGGCGGCGTCGTCGTCGACGGCAAGCGCCTGCAGGGCTTCGCGACGCCGTCGAAGAAGCTCGAGATCTACTCGAAGACGCTCACCGACTGGGGCTGGAGCGAGCACGCCTTCCCCGACGTGATCGAGAGCCACGTCGCGAAGACGAGGATCGACGCCACGAAGGGCGAGTACTGCCTCGTGCCCACGTTCCGGATCCCCGTGCTCATCCACACGCGGTCCGGAAACTCGAAGTGGTTGAACGAGATCGCCCACAAGAACCCGCTCTGGGTCCACCCGATCGACGCCGAACGCCTCGGCGTGCAGACCGGCGACCTCTGCACGATCGCGACGCGCATCGGCAAGTTC
>CAZYLP010000390.1:0-8133 GCA_964648345.1 uncultured Planctomycetota bacterium | reverse complement strand
CACCTCGAAGCGCGCGAGGTCTCGTCGCCCGCGGCGATCACGGCCGCGCTCCTCGTCTTCGCGAGCTGGGTCGGGAGCCTCGGCATGCTCGCCGACAAGTCCGACCTCGCGCCGTTCTGGCCGTACCTCCTCCTCGTCGCCGTCACGGGCGTCGCCGTCGCTTCGCGCACCGGACCGTACCGCACGATCGCGCTCGTCCCGGCGCTCGCGATCGCGGCCTTCACGCCGACGCTCCACGCGCTCTGGCACTGGAAGGACCCGCGGTACCTCTACGTCGCGACGAGCGTCGGCACCGCGGTCGTCGTCGCGTCCTTCAAGTGGTCCGGGCTCGCGGAGAACGCGGGCAGCCAGATCGTCGGGATCCTCGCCGGTCTCGGGAGCATCGCGGTCGCGCCGACGACGCTCGCGCTCATCCGCCTCGGAGACCAGAACGGAGACGCGCTCTTCCTCGAGCTCCTCGACCCCAAGCTCTCGCCGGCCGACCGCCTCGAGCACCGGCTCTTCTACTTGCCGTACCTCGTCCTCACCGCGGTCGTCCTCGTCGGCCTCGCGCTCCTCTTCGCGAAGGACTCCCCGCGCAAGTTCGCCTATCGCATCCTCGAGGTGTCAGGGCTCGCGATCTTCTTCGGCACGCTGTCGCTCCTCTCGTTCATCCGCTGGGAGGAGTTCCTCTACCCCTGCGTCCTCGCGGGCGGCGGCGTCGCCTGCCTCGGCGTCGGCGCCTGGGGGCGGCACGTCCTCCTCGTCTTCGTCCCTGCGGTCGCGCTCACGATCCAGCTCTGGTTCCAGTACTGGGCCAAGCTCAAGGACCACGCGCCCATGCCGCTCCTCGTGATGGGCTTCGGCATCGGGTTGCTCGTGGGCGGCGTCATCTTCGAGAAGAGGGTCAGACCGAAACTCAAGGAACTGGACGAATGGGCGTGAGATTTCGAACCACCGCTTCGGTGGTTCAATACTCTCTTGCCAGGATCCGCCGCTGCTCGTCGGCGTAGACCTGATCGGTGATGAGCCCCTTGTCGTGAAGCTCCTTCAGCCGCGCGAGCTTCTGCTCCGTCGTGAGCGTCGTGCTCGACGGCGGCGCCGTCTCGGCCGGTCGAGGCGCCGGCGCGACGCGCTGCCCTCTCCCGAGGACACGAAGTGCTCGCACGAGGCGCGCGCGCGACCCAGGCGGCCGATCGCGGAGCATGACGTAGCAACGCACGATCTCCGTCGCCGAGAGCGGCGGCCGGACCGCGCCGGAGGTGTCCACGGACGCCGACCCGCGCGCGAGGTAGAGGTAGAGCGCCTCCGGATGCGCCGGGCTCTCCTGGTGCTGCTGATACTCGACGTCCTCGAGGTCGGCCCAGGCGAGCCGGCGAGTGGGCCCGTCGGTCTCGGTCCACTCGATGCCCGTGCGCGTGACGCTCGCGACGCGCGCCGCCTCGACCGGTGAGCCATCACCCCGCACGCGTGTCTCGAAGACCTCGCGGATCGCCGCGATCGCGGCGCGCTCGTCCGGGATCGGGTCCTCGGTGACGCACGCGGCGAGCGCGACTCCGAGCAGCACGAGAATCAGCGGCGCTCTCACCGCGGCACCTTCGTCGCGCGCGCGCGCCACCACTCGCGCCACTTCACGGCGCCCTTGTGCCGCTCGGCCTCGCTGCCGAAGGCGTCGTACCAGTCCTTCGCGGCGGGCTCGAGCTTGAGGAGCGCCTCGCTCGCCTCGAGGCGGACCTCGTTCTCCTTCACGTGGTCGTCGTCGAGGAGATCGATGAGCGTCCCGACTCCTCGCTGATCCCCGAGCCGGAGGAGCCCGAGGGCGGCGTGGAGCCGGTGCGGCACGTCGTCCGCGCGGAGGAGCCGCTCGATGGCCCGGATCGCGCGCGCGCGGTCGCCGAACTTCTCGATCGCGGAGAGGGCCATCTCGCGGATCGACTCCTCGTCGTCGCCGAGGGCGCGGCCGCGGAGGAAGCGCTCGACGAGCGCGTCGTCGCCGGACTCGGCGATCTTCTTCGCGGCCGCGAAGCGAGCCTCGGGGTCGGCGGCCGTCTCGAAGACGTGGACGAGGTCGTCGTGCGAGGTCGCGCTCCCGACCATGCCCACGTCGTGCTCGTGCGAGGGCGCGCTCCAGCGGTAGATCCCCTCGTGCGCGAAGGCGGCGCTCACCGCCGAGAGGAGCGCGGCCGCCGCGAGCGGCGCGAGGAAGACGTGGAACGCGATGCGGCCCTTGTCTCCGAGCTTCGACGCGACCGCGGCCACGCCGGCGAGGCCCACGAGGACGCACGCGATCGTCGGCGCCGTCGGGAGGTCGGCGCGGAACGAGACGTAGAAGCCGATCCACGAGCCCGCGGCCGCGACGGCGAGCGCGACGAGCGTCGCCTCGCCGAGCTTCCGCCCGATCGCGAGGCCCGCGAGCGGCGGCACGGTGAGGAACGCGAACACGAGGAGCACGCCGGCGACCTTGAGCGCGAGCGAGACGGCGACGCCGAGCGAGAGCGCGAGGAGGACCTCGTAGAGCTTGACCGGCAGCTTGAGCGTGCGCGCGAACTCGGCGTCGAAGCTCGCGAGGAGGAACTCCTTCCTCAAGCACGCGTGGAGGAGCGCGACGACCGAGAGGCCGAGGAGCAGCGTCGGGAGCTGCGAGCGCGCGAAGAGCACGTCGCCCGCGAGGAGGTTCTTGAGCTCGTCCACTCCCTTCGGGCTCACCCAGACGAGGATGATCGACGCGCCGCCGAACAGCGCGTAGCCGAGGCCGAGGAGCGCTTCGCGCGAGAGCCGCTTCGACTCGGCGGGGAGCGCGAAGCCGAGGACGCCGAGCGTCGAGACGCCGAGCGCGGAGACCGTCGGGCCGTGGTGCTCGACGGCCTCGGCGAACGCGGTCTCGTGGCCCAGGCGACCATGGACGAAGAAGGAGAGCGCGACGCCCGCGGACGCGGCCTGCGCGAGCGTGATCCCGAGGAAGACGATCCGTTTCAAGACGACGAAGACGCCGAGGTACGCGATCACGAGCGCGATCGCGAGCGTCGCGAGGTAGCTGTCGGCGAGGAGCTCGTAGGTCGCCGCGATGTCGCGGAGGAGCGCGGTCATACGGCACCCGAGCCGGACGCCGACGCTGGTCCCGGCAAGATCGCGCGGCGGCCCTGGACCTCGCCCGAGATCACGGGCGTCCCGTAGAGGCGCGTGAGGTTCTCCGACGTGAGGACCTCCGCGGTCGGGCCCGCCTCGACGCGCCCGTCGCGCACGATCGCGACGCGCGTCGCGTAGTGGACGACGACGTTCAGGAGGTGCGACACCATGATCACCGTACGTCGCGGTGCTCCCGCCGGTCGCCCTGGCTGCCCCGCGCGGTTGAGCCCGGCGACGAGCTCCATGATGTCGCGCTCGCCCGTGAGGTCGAGGTCGTTCGTCGGCTCGTCGAGGACGAGGAGCTCGGGGTCGCCCACGAGCGCGCGCGCGACGAGGGTCCGCTGCTGCTGCCCGCCCGAGAGGTCGCGGAACGGCCGCGCGGAGAGCTCCTCGACGCCGCAGTCCTGGAGCGCCTTCGCGACGCGCTCGAGCTCCTGCTTCCTCAGGCGGCGGAGCGGCCCGCGCTCGCCGTAGAGGCCCATGGCGACGACCTCCTCGACGGTGAGCGGGTAGATCGAGTCGAGCGCGCGGCGCTGCGGCGAGTAGCCGCAGCTCCGCGGCGCGACGAGCGTCCCCGAGAGCGGGCTCAGGATCCCGAGGATCGCGCGGAGGATCGTCGTCTTCCCCGAGCCGTTCGGCCCGACGATCGCGAGGAAGTCGCCGCGCGCCACGGAGAGCGTGACGTGGTCGAGGACGGCGCGCGCCCCGTAGCCGAGGCGCACGCCCTCCATGCGGACCAGCTCTCCGGTCGGCGCGCTCACTTCTTCTCGAGAGCCTCCGCGATGCGATCGACGAGCACGGTCTGGAAGTCGATGAAGTCCTTCGCGCCCTCGGCGTTCACGTCGGACGGGACCAGCACCGCCTTCGCCCCGATCCGCGCCGCGAACTCCTCGGCCATGCCCTTCGGCTCGTAGGACGTGAAGACGAGGACCTTCGCGTTCTTCGTCTTGCAGGTCTTCTCGAGCTCGTCGAGGTGGCCCGCCGTCGGCGGGATCCCGGGCTTCGGCTCCATGAAGCCCACGATCTCGCAGCCGTAGGTCTTCTCGAAGTAGCACCAGCTGTTGTGGTAGGCGACGATCTTCGCGCCCCGGATCGGCCGGGCCTTCTTCATGAGGCCGCCCAGCTTCTCCGAGAGCGGGACGTCCTTCAGCTTGTGCTTCGCGAGGAAGTCGTCGAGGGCGTTCTCGCGCGCGAGCTTCTCGAGGCGCGCGCCGCCGCCCATGATGTCGCACAGCTCCTTGCCGAAGATCGCCTCGTCGAGCTTCCGGTCGAAGGCCTTCCGGTTCTTCTCCCAGAGCTGCTGGTTCCGGGCGTCCACGCGCGAGAGGCACGCCTCGATGTTCTTCGCGTAGACGTGGCCGATGAACGGCTCGAACCAGAGGTGCGGGTTCCCGTCCGCGTGCACGTCGCCGAGGGCGCGCGTGTACTGGAGCGGGAGCTGGAGCACCGGGGCGCCCGTGGACGCGCGGCAGAAGCCGTCCGCCTGGCGCTGGATCCTCGGGTTGCGCGCCCCGTCGATCACGTTGTTCGCCCAGAGCTCGAGCTGGAGCCCGCTCTCGACGAAGACGTGAGCGTCGCGGAGCGCGACCATGCGCTGCGGCGTGGACTGGACGAAGTGCGGGTCCTCCGTCGGCCGCGCGAGCGCGAGGACGGTCCCCCTGTCGCAGACGATGTCGCTCGCGATCGACGCGAGGACGTGCACGGTCGTGATGACCCTGAGCTTGTCGTCGTCCTCGCCGCGCGAGGCGCGCGCGGCGGCGGCGGCCGTCAAGCTCGCCGCGAGGACCGCGGCGACCGGCGTGCGAAGTCTTGCCTTGTTCATGTGTCTCATGGCGGACCTCCTTGGGCGTCGCGCCTCGCTACCGCTCGTCTCATTTGTTCACGTAGAAGGGCTCGGCCGGGTGCGCGCCGAAGACCCAGGTGACCTCGAAGAAGACCGTGTCGTTCGGACCGCGCTCCTGCGGGCCGGCGAAGCCGCTCGCGAAGCGCTCGCGGTGCTCGTAGCCGACGCGGAAGCGCAGGAACTCGGTCGTGTAGAACGTGCACCAGATGCTCGCGGCCCACTGCTGGTGGTGCGGGCGGCCCTCGTCGAAGTTCGAGTAGTCGCCGCGGAGCCCGAAGTACCACTGCTGGAGCCCGGGCTGGACCTGGAGCATGCCGAAGAAGCCGTTCCCGCGGTCGCGGATCTTCTTCGTGATCCCCTGGAGGATCGGGTCGCCGTTCGCGTCCACCGCGCCCGTGTCGAAGTCGAGCGTCTGGAAGCGGTCGCGCGCGATCACGTCGTAGTACTCGAGGAGCACGACGACGGACTTGAACTGGTTCGGCTGCCACTTGTAGAGGATGTCGGCCTGGAAGAGCTGGGTCTCCTTGTCCGACTTCCGCGGGCGGTCGGGCACGCCGTGCGGCTCGCCGCGGCCGTAGAGGTAGGACGCACCGACCGAGATCCACTGGACGTCGGTCAGCTGGAAGAAGAGCTCGGCGCGCGCCATGTAGGCGGGCGTCGTCGAGGGAGACGGCGCGAGCGCCCGCTCGTTCTCGCCGTTGAGGACGAACCCGCTGAGCTCGATCGGGAGCGGCGAGCCGGGCACGAGCCACGAGAGGCTCGCCGCGTTGTCCACGTAGCCCTCGGGCCCGAAGATGTCCTGGATCGCGTAGGGCGCGTGCACGTGCGGCAGGTCGTGCGTGTGGAGCGTGTTCATGCGGCCGAACGGGATCCTCGAGCGGCCGGCCTTGAGCTTGAGGCCGACCGGGAGCTGCTCGAGCGTGAAGTAGCCCTCCTCGATCACGGCGACGTACTCGCCCGGCTCCTCCTCCTCGACGGCGAGGATGAGGACGCCCTTCGCGTACGGGTCGATGTCGGCGCGGAGGTCGAGCTCGGCCTCGCGCACCGAGAAGCGGTCGTCGATCGGCGAGCCTTCCTGGAGCGTCTTGTACTTGTTGGTCGCGAGCCGCCCGACCATGTCCGTGATCACGGCCATGCGCGGGTTGAACGCGATCACGTTGTCCATGACGGACGTGAAGGCGCGCGCGAGGATCCCGCGGTCCGAGAACGACGCGTCGGCTCGCTGGTCGGCGGCTGCCCGGAGCGACTCGTAGTCCGTCGCGTTCACGTCGGCCGGTGGCTTCTCCTTCTTCCTCGCTTCTCCCTTGTCGATCTCCTTGTCTGCTTCTTCCCGGAGCTTCTTGATCTCCGGGTCCTCGTCCTGAGCTCGCGCCGAACCCGCGGCCCCCGTGGCCGCGATGATGGCGACGAGCGCCGCGCGCTGAGCGCGGGTGTACGCAAGTCGCATGGTGTCCCCCTGTGTCCGGAAAGAAAACGCCGCTACGGACGATGGGCACCGCGGTGCTCCCTGCGGTCGCCCTGGCTGCCGTCTCGCTAGACGGCGGGGGAGAGAGGCGGACCGCGTGAAGGAGGAGTGCGGAGGAAGGCGGACGGCGCGTCGAAGGAGCGCGGCGCATCCGCGGAGAAGGATGCAGCGAGCGGCGCGTGGAGCGCCGGCACGACCGGCGGCAGCGCGATGCCGAGCCGGGCGTGGACGTGGCAGAGAGCGCACTTCGCCTCGTCGTGCTCGGCCGGCGCGTCGTGGTTGTCGAGGTCCGGCGTCCCGACGCCGCACACGTGAGCGAACGGCCGGTTCTCCTGCGGCGAGTGCAGGAAGAGACCGAGCACCGCGGCGAGCGTGTAGACGCAGAGCAGGCCCGCGTGGGAGACACGCTGGAGAGCGGACGGGCTTTGGCCCTGGGCCTGCAAGGGAACCTCTGGGCAACGAGAGTAGGCCCCGCCCGCCACGAACGCAAGGGGGCACTCCGGGGCAGGAGTCCATGCGGCGCGCGGTCCTCGTCGTGTCTCTCGTCGTCCTCGGGGCCTGCCGGTCCGGTCCGGACCGCGCCGCGCGCCGGGACGGAGACGGCCGGCTGCCCGTCGTCACTCGGACGCAAGCCTCGCTGGCCGCGCCGCTTCACTTCGGTGCTCCGTGGCCCGCGGAGGTCGCGCAGCAGACGACGCTCGGACCGGAGGACTGCCTCGCGCTCCGCGCCCGGTTCCTGCTCCTCGACGAGAAGCCGCGCCTCCCGATGGCGAGCCCGCTCGATCATCGAGTCCGCGCGATCGTAGACCCCTCGACCGGCGAGCCGCGGCTGACGCCGCTCCTCGGCGCGGGGGGCGTCTTCCTCGACGCGGAGGCCCTTCGCGCGGCGCCTCCCATGTACGGCGAGCTCGTCGCCGATGTCTCGGCGGCGCTCCCGGACGAGGTCACGGTCCGGGTCGCCTCGTACACGGAGCGGCCCGAGGGCGCCCCGGTCGTGAGCCTCGTGCCCGCGCCGCTCGCGACCGAGAAGCTCGCGCTCCTCGTCCGCCGGCGGTGCAGCGGCCACGGGCGGCGGCACGAGCCGCACTTCACGCTCGACGTGGCGGTGGAGCTCGCGACGCAGGAGAAGGGCGCGCGCGCGCGCTCCGAGCTCCTCGCGCTCCGCGCCGTCCCGGCCGGCGACCGGGCGACGTGCGCGGTCCTCGTCCCGTCGCCCTTCGCGGGCGCGCCGGGCTGGATCCTCGCGACCGTCGACCTCCGCCCGCCGCCGCTCCCGAGCGAGCCGGGCGCCGGTCTCCACGAACGCGCGGTCGCCGAGGTCGAGGCGCAGCTCGCGGGCGAGCGCGTGCGCTTCGGCCGCCCGGGCGTCGCCGCGGTCCCGCCGTGGGCGCCGGCGCGCGTGGACCGAGCGCCGCCGGACCCGAAGGCTCTCCGGGAGGAGATGCGGACCTGGCCGCGGCGCGGTCTCGCGAGGCTCGCGGTGGCGGCGGGCGCGCCCCTCGCGCTCGACGCGGCGCTCGCGCTCGAGGGCACGCGGCTCGTCGCGCTCGTCGCGGCGATCGAGCGCGCGCTCGACGCGCGCGCGGAGCGCGAGGCTCCCGCGGGGGCGCTCGGCGACCAGGCGGGCGCGGCTCTCCACGCATTTCGCACGCTCCGCTGGGAGCTCGACCTCGCGACGATCGCGGTCCTCCTCCACGCGGAGAACCGCTCGCGGGCGCGG
>CAZYLP010000389.1:0-8136 GCA_964648345.1 uncultured Planctomycetota bacterium | reverse complement strand
TCGATGCGGTCGTCGAGGCGACCGGCTCGCCCGCGGGGCTCGAGCTCGCCTTCGCGATCGTCCGGCCGCGCGGGACGGTGATCCTGAAGAGCACCTACGCGGGGAAGCCCGGGATCGCGCTCGCGCCCGTCGTGATCGACGAGGTTCGCGTGATCGGCTCGCGGTGCGGCTCGATCCCGGCCGCGCTCCGGGCGCTCGACGAGCGGCTCGTGGATCCGACGCCGCTCCTCGACGCCGTGCTCCCGCTCGCGAAGGGGCTCGAGGCCTTCGAGCGCGCCGCGAAGCCCGGCGTCCTCAAGGTCGCCCTGTCCGTCGCGGAGCGGCTTTCGTAAGATCGCGACGTGCAGACCTTCAACCCCGAGCGCACGATGGACCGGGCGCGCAAGGTCCTCCCGGAAGGGAGCTGGGAGGCGCTCGACGATCGCCAGCGCGAGCTCGTCCTCCGCTCGGCGTGGGTCGTCACCGAGGTCGACGGCGACGCGACGCAGGACGAGCTCACCGCGCTCGAGCTCCTCACGCGCTTCCTGGCGCTCAAGCCGGCCGCGGCGGCCGCGGCCAAGACGACGAAGAAGGAAGACCTGATCAGACAGCTCCAGGCGGGGCCGAAGGACCGCTCCTTCGCGCAGCACATCTACGCCTCGGGCTACCTCGTCGGCATGAGCGATGGCGTCCTCCTCGAGGCCGAGAGGAAGTGGCTCGAGGAGCTCGCGAAGGCGATCGGCCTCGACCCCGTCGCGCGGGGCGAGCTCGAGCGGGACCTCCACGGGATCCTCTACGAGGAGCTCCTCACGACCGTCTTCAAGGACGGCGTCGTGAGCGCCCGCGAGCGGCAGATCCTGAACGCCTCGCGGAAGCTCCTCGGGATCGCCGAGGACACCGCCTCCCAGATCGAACAGGCCCTCAGAGAGCGCATGCTTCGCAGCGACTCGGGCGCCTACTAGGTTCGCGCGCCAAGACGGCATGAAGCATGCACAGCTCGACGTCGTGCGCGTGAAGAACCTGATCGTCCTGTCGCTCATCTCCTTGTGCGCCGTGGGGTGCACCCGGAGCGGTACCCATTTTCCGCAAGCGGGCTCGTCGCGCGCCACGCCTGGCACGACGAACGCCTCGCCGCCTGTCAGCGCTCCTTCCACCTCCCTCAAGGCCGAGATCACGGCGCCCGCGAACGCGGCGCAGGTGTCGCCCGGGACGCCCGTGACCTTCGAGGGGCACGCCCTCGATGCGACGACCGGCCTCGTCGTGACGGCGACGCTCGCGTGGAGCTCATCCATCGATGGGGCGCTCGGCGCGGGCTCGCCGTTCGCGGTCGCTTCGCTGACGCCGGGCGTGCACAAGATCACCCTCGACGTGGCGAGCGGCAGCGCGGCCGCGCAGGACTCGCGACTCCTCGTCGTCGCGGGCACGAGCCTCACGGGGCAGCCGCTCCTCAAGTACCTCGCGTCGCTCCCGAACCACCTCCTCGGGAGCCCGATCGGGTTCCCGCCGAGCGTGCCCGCGCTCCTCGCGGCGAACCCGACGGACGTGAACGGGATCTCGGGGAACGGCGGGCTCACCGCGGGCTTCTCCGAGTCGGGCGTGCTCACCGTCTTCAGGTGGCCGAGCCCGAGCTACTGGAACCAGGTCAACTACGTCGCCGAGCCCGGGCACGCGCTCGGCTTCGGGACGACGGACGCCATGGGCGCGTTCCAGGGCCTCACCGTCCGCGTCGCGGGCGGCGGACAGATCGTGACGTGGCTCCGCGACGCGACGTGGAAGAGGAATCAGAGCTACAAGACCGAGAATTCGGCCGTGCTCGTCACGGAGTACGAGAGCGCCGCTCTCTTGCTCAGGGTCCGCGCGGAGAGCTTCGCGCACCCCGTGGACGACGTGCTCGTGCAGCACTTCGCGATCGAGAGGCTGCCGGGTAGCCCGGTCCTCGACGCCAGCACGTTCCTCTACTACGAGAACCTCTCTCCCTGCACGACGAAGCTCCCCTACGTGCCTTACTTCGACGTCTTCTTCGACGTGTTGAACGACTTCGCGTGCGGCTACTCGACGCGCGAGGACTCGCTCGTCCACTTCAGGCCGAAGAACGCGGACTACGGCGCCCTCACGGCCTTCGCGGCCGCGCCGCACGCGAACCTCGCGGCGGACGTGGACGCGTTCCTCGACGGTGCGGGCACGAAGTTCGGGCCCGGGTGCTACTTCGCGATCGGCGGCGATCAGCCCTCAACGGGTTACCAGTGCGGCCTCGACATGGGCGGAGTCGGGACGGGCAACCCGCTCCCGAGCGGGCGCGACGCCTACGCCGACGCGTGCTCGGGTGCTCTCTCGAGGAGCCCGATCGCGCTCGTGCGCGCGAACGCGGCGCTCTCGCGCGACGTGGACTTCGCGAAGGGGCCCGTCGAGCTCACCTACTTCGTGGCCGCGGGCGAGCTGCCCGACGGGCCCGCGGGCGCCCGCGAGCGGCTCAAGAAGGCGCGCGCGCTCCCCTACTCGGACCACCTCTCCGCGGTCGAGACGGAGTGGAAGCGGTGGATCGACCGCGCGAAGCTCCCGAAGCCGCCCGCCGACGCGCGGACGATCGCCTTCGCGAAGCGCTCGCTCATCGTCACGCGGCAGAGCACGGACCGGAACACGGGCGCGATCGTCGCGTCGATCTGCACGCAGGCGCCCTACGCGGAGGACTGGCCGCGCGACGGCGCGTTCATCAACTACGCGCTCGACGTCGCGGGCTACCCCGAGATGGTCGAGAAGCACAACGAGTTCTACGCCAAGGTCCAGCGGAAGGGCTGGTTCTTCCCGGGCACCTGGGAGATGAACTACTACGCGGACGGCATGCCCGGCGGGCCCGTGCCGCTCGAGATCGACGAGACGGCGTTCGCGGTCTGGACCATGGCGGACCACGCGAACTTCGAGCCCGACCCCGTGAAGCGCGCCGCGTATCTCGCGAAGGTCTACCCGGCGATCAAGCTCGCGACGGAGTTCCTCGTCGGCTGGCGCGATCCGCTCACGGGCCTCCAGCTCCCGGCCAACGAGGACGACAACATCGTCCCGACGCGCGGTCTCCACGGAGCGATCGCGATCCTCCGCGGACTCGACAGCGCGATCGAAGCCGCGGTCGCGACGGGCGAGACCGCGGCCACGATCTCGAAGTGGCGCGCACGCCGCGACGAGCTCGCGAAGGCGATCGACAAGCACTTCTGGGATCCGGTGCAGTCCACGTTCCGCGAGACCGGGACCGGCGGCAATCCGCTCGGGCCCCCGACGCAGCCGACGGCGTGGCTCGTCTGGCCGGCGACCTTCCTGCCGCTCGCGGACGCGCGCGTCCAGTCGTCGTGCGACTGGCTCTGGTCGCACCTCGAGAAGGTGACGAACAAGCAGGTCCAGGACTCGGCCTACGACCCGAAGACGACGCTCTCGCTCGCCTTCGCGTGGCGCAGCGACCCGGCGAAGCTCGCGAAGCTACGGAAGGCGCTCGAGACCTTCACGCACGAGCTGCCCACGGAGGGCACCCTCCACGTCGGCGAGTTCTACAAGCTCGCGAACGGGCGGTGGACGAACGTGAACGACATGCCCCACGTCTGGGAGCACATGCTCATCTACCACTCGGCGATGGAGCTGTATCGCTGAGGCGCCCCTCGACTCGTGAAGGTCGGCTCGTTCCTCGCCGACCTTCCCTCGCTCGGGGACTCGGTCAGAGCTCGCCGATCTTGGCGACCGCCTTCTTCGCCTGGAGCAGCTCGTCCTCGAGGTGCTCGAGCTTGGCGTCCACCGCGCGGCCGCGCTTGGCGAGCGCGTCGAGGACGGGGTCGCCCCAGCCGTCGTCGGGCGCGTCGCGCAGCCGCCGCGCGCACGCCTTGTGGGCCTCGGCGAGCTTGCCCTCGGCCATCTGCTTCTTGACCGCGAGCTGGGCCGTCTTCGCCGTGTCCTTCACCTTGTCGAAGGCGCGGCCGAAGAAGCCCTTCTTCTCGCCCGGGTCCTTGGACGAGATCGCCTTCTTCTCGTCCTCGAGGGCCGCGACCGCCTGCTCGACGTTCTCGAGGGGGCCGAAGGGGTTCTCCTTGCCGCCCTTCCGCGCGCGCTGCTCGACCTTGGCGCGGCGGTCGGGGTTCGCGAGGAGCGCCTTCACCGCCTCGAGCTCGTCCTTGAGGAGCGCGGACTCCTCCTGCTCCTTCTCGGTCATGGCCGTCGCGACGCGGCCGCCGACGGCCTTCTTCAAGGCCGCGGTGCCGACGCCGTCGAACGAGCCGAGGCGCGCCTTGACGCCCGGCTTGTCGAAGGCGCGGCGCATGACCTGGGAGCGCTCCGTGCCCTTCTTGCACTCCATGGCGAAGCCCGAGTTCCGGTCGATCGAGAAGGCCTTGTCGAACGTCGCGGCCGCGGCGTCGAAGTACTGGAGGCCGAGGAGCGCCTCGCCGCACGCGGTGCGGAGCTCCTGCTCCTCGGGCTTCGTCAGGTCGGTGCGGATCGCGATCGCGCCGCGCGCGAGCCCGAGCGCGATCTGGAAGGCGCCGGCGAGGACGTTGTCCTTCTCCTCGAGCTTCCGCTGGGTCTGGATGAGCGCGTCCGTCCCGCCGCGCTCGAGCTCGGCCGCTCCCCACGCCGCCGCGGAGCGCGCCACCCGGGCGTCGAGCGGCTCGCCGAGCGCGAGGTCCGGGTTCTTCGCGGAGGGGTAGAGCTTCCACGCGTCGGCGACGGCCGTGTCCACGCCGTTGCCCGACTCGGCGGCGAGCGCGATCCTCACGAGCTTGCCGTAGGGCTCCTGGGGGAAGGCCGCGGAGAGAGCGTCGGCCTCTTCGCCGACGCGGTCGGGGTCGCCCGAGCGCCACGCGTTCCTGACGCGCGCGATCGCGGCCTTGAGCTTCTCACGCGCCCCCTCGCCGCGCTTCGCGCGCGAGAGGACCGAGATCGCGAGCGCGCAGAGGGCGTCCTCGGCGAGCGCCTTCTCGGCGTGCTTCTTCGCCTCGTCGTCCTGGCCCGCGAGGAGCGACGTGAGCGCGACGCCCGCGCGCGCGGCGGCCCTGGCCGGGCCGGCGGGCGCCTTCTCGGCGGCGACCTTGTAGAGCTTGCGCGCGTTCGCGAGCTCCTCCGGGTCGCCGTCCTTCTTGTAGCGCTCGATCGACCGCGAGGCCGCGGCGTCCGGGCCCTCGTCCTCGTCGCGCGCCTCGGGCACGGGCGCCTTCGCGGCCGCGAGCGGCGAGACGGGCGGCGCGAGGAGCTCGATCTCGCCCGGATCCTCCAGCTCGACCCGCTTGAACTCCCCCTTCTTCTTCTTCACGTCGACGGTCTGGGAGTCCTTCTTCGGCTTGGGCGGAGGAGGCGCCGCCTCCTCGTCGTCCATGCGGATCCCGAGGTGCTTCGGCCCCTCGTCCTCGTCGGGGATCTCGAGGCTCGGAAGCTCCGCCTCGTCCTCGCCGGATCCGCTCTCGGAGATCGCGCCCGGAGGCTCGGCCTTCTTCGCGGGCTTCTTCTCCTCCTCGTCGAGGACGACCTTCGCGCGTCGCGAGCTCGCGCGGCGCTTGACCGCCGGGGCCTCGGCCGCCGACTCCTTCTTCTTCGCGAGGACGGCGGCGTAGGCCTTCGCGAGCGCCTTGAGCGTCGCGACGAACGCCTCGTCGTCCTTGAAGGCCTTCCTCACGTCGTCGAGGAACGCCCCCTCGTCGTCGTCCTCGGACATCTCCGCGGCCTCGAGGGCGGCGGCGTGGACCTTGGAGGGGACCTTCGCGCCGTACGCCGCGAGCTTCTCCGGGCCCTTCACCCACGCGCGAGCCGCGAACTTCGCGATCTTGCGCTTGAAGGACTCGACCTTGCCCTGGGCGGCGATCTTCGGGGCGGCGCGGGCGATGAGCTCGTCGATCTTCTCGGACATGCCTGGGCTGTGCGCCCGAGCTTAACATGGTACGAAAACGGCATGAACCCGCGGGTCGAGCGCGCGATCCAGACCACGATCCTCGTCTGCCTGGCGCTCCTCCCCGCGGGCATGCGCGTCCTCCTCTCCGTGCTCGGGACGGGCGCGGGCGTGGACCCCGACGTCTTCTGGCACATGCGGACCGGCCAGTGGGTCCTCGAGCATCGAGCGACGCCCGCGACCGACCCGTTCTCCGCCTTCGGGCAGGGGAAGCCGTGGGCCGCCTACAGCTGGCTCTTCGAGGTGCTGCTCCAGGGCGCCTACTCGCTCGGAGGCTGGGCCGGCGTCGAGCTCGCCTCGGTGCTCTGCTGGATCGCGATCGCGTGGGCCGTGCAGGCGACGCTCGCCCGCTCGCAGAAGGACTTCACGGTCCTCGTCGTCCTCGTGATCGCGGCGCTCGTGCCGCTCCGCCAGCTCATGACGCCGCGGCCGTGGATCTTCACGATCGCGTTCTTCCTCGTCGAGCTCGAGCTCCTCGACCGCGTCCGGCGCGGCGGGGCCGCGAAGACGCTCCTCTGGCTCGCGCCGCTCTTCGCGCTCTGGGCGAACATCCACATCCAGTTCGTCACGGGGCTCGCGCTCTTCGGGATCTTCGTCGTCGATCGAGCCTTCGCTCGAAAGGACCTCAAGATCTCGGTCCTCGCGCTCGGCGCGTGCACGCTCGCGACGCTGGTGAATCCGTACCACGTCGATCTCTACCGGGTGATCAAGGAGTACGGCTCGCACACGGCCGCTCTCGAGCTCGTCGCCGAGCTCAGGCCTCCCGACTTCCTGACCAAGGAGGGCGGCGTCGTCCTCGCCTGGCTCCTCGCGGCCGTCGTCGGGCTCGTCTGGAAGCGCGAGAAGACGCCCTGGCCGTGGCTCTCGCTCCTCTTCGGTCTCTACTTCACGCTCCGCTCGCGGCGCGATCAGTGGATCCTCATCCTCGTCGCGAGCCGTCAGATCGCGGAGACGATCCAGCTCACGCGGCCGCCCACGCTCGCCTCCGCGAAGCACGTGGCCGGGCTCGCGCTCGGAGGAGCCGCGGCGATCGCGCTCGGCGTCCTCGTCCTCCACGCACCCATCGAGAAGCGCCTGAACACCGAGCTCGCCTCCGAGTATCCGACCGAGGCCTGTCGCGTCATCGACGAGCGCGGGCCTCCCGGCCCCCTCTTCAACGGCTTCGACTGGGGCGGCTACCTGATCTGGCGGCTCCCTGCGTACCCCGTCTCCATGGATGGCCGCACCAACCTCCACGGCGACGCGCGCCTGGCGAGACACGTCGCGACGCTCAAGGGAGAGGACGCCTTCGAGGACCCCGACCTCCGCGACGCGCGGCTCGTTCTCATCTCTGCGAAGACTCCGCTCGGCGAGGTCCTGAGGAAGGACCCGCGCTTCGAGCTCGCCTTCGAGGACAAGGTTTCCTTGGTCTTTCTCCGACGTTGAGGTCGGAGCGGGATGCTAGATTTCTCGGCCACGGAGGCCCATCCAGTGCCCAAGGATCCCTCGCTCAAGAGCATCCTGATCATCGGTTCCGGCCCCATCGTCATCGGCCAGGCGTGCGAGTTCGACTACTCGGGGACGCAGGCGGTCAAGGCGCTCCGCGAGGACGGGATCCGCGTGATCCTCGTCAACTCGAACCCGGCGACGATCATGACGGATCCGGACATGGCGCACCGGACCTACGTCGAGCCGCTCAACGTGGCGACGCTCGAGAAGATCATCGCGGCGGAGAGACCGGACGCGGTGCTCCCGACGCTCGGCGGCCAGACGGGCCTCAACCTCGGGTGCGAGCTCGCGCGCCAGGGAGTCCTCGAGAAGTACGGCACGCGCCTCATCGGCGCGACGCTCGAGGTCATCGAGCGCGCCGAGGATCGCCAGAAGTTCAAGGCCTGCGCCGAGTCGATCGGCCTCGAGTGCCCGAAGGCGTTCGTCGTGAAGACCATGGAGGAGGCCCGCAAGGCGCGGAAGGAGGTCGGCCTCCCGACGATCATCCGCCCCTCCTTCACGATGGGCGGCTCGGGCGGCGGCATCGCCTACAACGTGGACGAGTTCGAGGAGATCTGCGACCGCGGCCTCCGCGCCTCGCCGATCCACGAGATCCTCATCGAGGAGTCCGTCATCGGCTGGAAGGAGTTCGAGCTCGAGGTCGTCCGGGACAAGAAGGACAACGTCATCATCGTCTGCTCGATCGAGAACGTGGACGCCATGGGCGTCCACACGGGCGACTCGATCACGGTGGCGCCGGCGCTCACGCTCTCGGACCG
>CAZYLP010000388.1:0-8160 GCA_964648345.1 uncultured Planctomycetota bacterium | reverse complement strand
CTCGTCGAGGAGCATGAACCGCGGCTGCGTGATGAGCGCGCGCGCGATCTCGAGCCGGCGCTTCTCGCCGCCCGAGAGGAGCCGGGCCTGCGACCGGCGCACCTTCCCGAGGCCGTACTCGTCGATGAGCGCGTCGCGCCGCGCGCGCCGCTCCTTGCGGCCGAGAGAGAGCGTCTCGAGGATGCAGCCGAGGTTGTCCTCGACCGAGAGGTCGCGGAAGACGGAGTTCTCCTGCGCGAGGTAGCCCATGCCCGCGCGCGCCCGCATGTGCATGGGCTCGCGGCTGAGGTCGCGCCAGGTCCCGTCCTTGCCGAGGAACTCGACCCGGCCGCCGTCCGGGACGACCATGCCGACCGTCATCCGGAACGTCGTCGTCTTCCCGGCACCGTTCCGGCCGAGGAGGCCCACGACCTCGCCCTCGTTCACGTCGAACGAGACCGAGGAGACGACCTCGCGGCCGCCGTAGGACTTCCTGAGCTCGCGGACGCGGAGCATGGATCAGCTCGTCCTCATCGGATGAGCTTCACTTCGAGGAGCGGCCAGAACACGAGGAACGCGCGCCCGATGAGGTGAGGCTCGCGCACGAACCCGAAGACGCGCCCGTCCTGCGAGTTCGGCGAGTTGTCGCCCATGACGAAGTAGCTGTCGGGCGGGACGACGAGGTTCCGACTCGAGGGGTCGTTGCTGCCCGAGGGGACGTAGACGAGGTCGCGGTCGATCCTCACGTGCTCGAAGCGCGCGCCGCCCGGGCCGACGGCCGCGATGCGGACGCCCGACGACTCCGTCCGCGCGAAGTGCGCGAAGTCGTCCTTCTCGAAGATCACCTCCCCGTTCACGACGAGCGTGATCCGCTCGTCCGCGTAGCTGAGCGCGAGCTCGTTCGCGACGCCGATCCTCAGCGGCGGACACTGCGCGCGGAGGACCTCGTGCGCCGGGGTGTTCTGCTGCGAGGTGAGGATCGCGACGTCGCCCGCGCCGCAGAGGACCTCGGCCGTGAGGACGCGGTCGTTCTCGACCGTGGAGATGCGGATCGCCTTGCAGTCCTTGTCGGGGACGACGCTCACGCGCACGCGGACGTCGCCCACGAGGTTGTGGCCGGCCGCTCCGTGGCCGGCGGGGTTGTAGCCGTAGTGGTCGCGGATCTCCTTCACGTAGTGGAGGCACGTCTCCCCTTCGCCGGGCTTGGCCGTGAAGACCTCGGGGCCCGCCGGGAGGCGGTCCGTCTGCCAGCGCGCGACGTCGGCCGGCCCTTCGGGCTTCCACGCCGGCATGCGCGGGTCGGGGAAGCGCGAATCGTAAGCCGGCATCCAGAGCTCTTCCTGGACGTGGCGCGGCTTGCGCGCGAGGAAGAACTTGTCGCCGCCGGGCGGCTTCACCGAGAGGTCGCCGCGGGAGTCGATGCTGAGCGTCTCGTTCGGGAGCCCGACGAGCCGCTTGATGAAGTTCTTCCGGAGCGGGTCCGACGGGTACTTGAAGACGATCACGTTCCAGCGCTCGGGCGGCGTGAACTTGTAGAGGAACTTGTTCACGAGGATCTTGTTGCCGCCCTGGACGTCGGGGTTCTCGTACGTCTTCTTGTTCTGATCGCCCTCGAGGCCGCAGAGAGGGCAGCGCGCCTCGACGGTCTCGCCGCGGTCGATGACTCCCTCGCGCTTGGCGAGCGGAAACTTGTAGCGGCAGTTCGCGCACGTCGCGGTGAAGTGGTCGCCGAGGAGCGTGGGCGCCATGGAGCCCGTCGGGATGACGAACGCCTCCATGACGAAGTGGCGGATGATGAGCGCGAGGATCACGGCGACGACGACGGCCTCGAGGTTCTCCTGGAACCAGAGGGCCGGCTCTTCCTCGTCGTCCTTGACCGTGAGCCCGCGCTTGCGGCGCTCGAAGCGTCGCTTCGCCCGCTCGAGCTCCTTGAGCGCGAGGTCGTCGCCCGACGCCTGCACGATGAAGCCCGTGTAGATGCCCATGGCCGCGATCGCGAAGCCGACGAGCACGCGGTAAACGAAGTCGTTCCCGACGAACTGGAGGCCCCAGCGCGCCGTCAGCGCGCCGCCCACGACGAGGAGCCCCGCCACGACGAGCGAGCCCATGAAGCCCGGCTCGGTGAACGTGAGCGGGACATCGAGGCGGCACTTCGGGCAGCGCAGGTTCCCGCGCGACCAGAGGAAGTTGGGTGCGGGGCCCGTGAGTGCATCCTTGTGGCAGACGGGGCACGGCGCGCCGACCTTCGCCGCGTCGAGGAGCGCGCGCGGGTCGATCTTGAAGTCCTGCTCCTCCTTGTCGCGCGCCCAGCGCGCGCGCGTGCCGGCGATCCGCTGCTCGGTGAGCTTGGCGGTCCACCGCCACGTGAGGAGCGCGTACGCGGGGCCCGCGAAGCCGGCGATGATCAGGAAGACGCTCCTGTGCGCGGTCTGGATCCCCTTGCTCAGGAAGTAGAACGCGAGGAGGAGGAGCGCGGTCGAGACGCCGGCGCGGATGAGGACCGACGCGACGCTCGTCACGGCCGGCGCCGTGAAGCCGCAGTTCGAGCAGCGGACGGCGGGCTTCTTCGCGCCGGGCGTCATGCCGGGGAGCTTGTGCGCGTGGAGCGTCGTCGTGGCGCACACCGGACAGAGGGCGTTCGGGGTCGCTCCGCGCGCGGCCAGCCGCGGGGAGAGGTCGAGGATCGCCGGACGGGGCGGAGCGGCTGCGCTCGCTTCGCTCACGACTTCCTCTTCTTGGCCTTGTCTTCGTCCTCGTTGGACGAGCCGAGCACCGAGAGGAAGGCTTCCTGCGGGATCTCCACGTTCCCGACGTGCTTCATCCGCTTCTTGCCTTCCTTCTGCTTCTCGAGGAGCTTCCTCTTGCGCGTGATGTCGCCGCCGTAGCACTTCGCGGTCACGTCCTTGCGGATCGCGCTGACCGTCTCGCGGGCGACGATGCGCCCCCCGATCGCGGCCTGGATCGGGACCTCGAAGAGGTGCTTCGGGATCTCCTTCTTGAGCTTCTTGCAGAGCTCGCGGCCGCGGAACTCGGCCTGGTCGCGGTGGCAGATCGTCGAGAGCGCGTCCACCGGCGTTCCGTTCACGAGGATGTTGAGCTTGACCAGCTCGGACGCCACGAAGCCCTGGAGCTCGTAGTCGAGGGTGCCGTAACCCTTCGTCGAGCCCTTCAGGATGTCGAAGTAGTCGAAGATGATCTCGGCGAGCGGGATCTCGTAGGTCAGCATGACGCGGTTCATGCCGATGTGTTCCTGACGGATGTACTTCCCGCGCTTGTCCTCGTTCAGCTTCATCACCGCGCCGATGTACTCGGTCGGCGTCATGACCGAGGCCCGGACGATCGGCTCGCGGATCTCCTCGATGAAGTTCGGGTCGGGGAGCTGGGCCGGCGTGTGGATCACGAAGACCGAGCGGTCCTTCTTCATCACCTCGTATGGGACGCTCGGGGCGGTCTGAACGATCTGCACGTTCGACTCGCGCTCGAGGCGCTCCTGGACGATCTCCATGTGGAGGAGCCCGAGGAACCCGCAGCGGAAGCCGAAGCCGAGGGCCTCCGACTTCTCGGGCTCGAAGACGAAGCTCGCGTCGTTCAGGTGGAGCTTCTCGAGCGCCTTGCGGAGGAGCGGGAGGTCGGCGTTGAAGGTCGGAAAGATCCCGGCGTAGACCATCGGGATCGGCTTCGCGTAGCCGGGGAGCGGCTCGGTGGACGTCTTCCCGGACGACTTGTCGTGCGTGACCGTGTCGCCGATGTTCACGTCGTCGAGGGTCTTGATCGCGCCCCAGAAGTAACCGACCTCGCCCGCGCAGAGCTTGTCCACGGGCTTGTCCTTCGGCGTGAAGACGCCGACCTCGAGGACCTCGTAGACCTTGCCCGAGCTCATGAGCTGGATGTTCTCGCGAGCCTTGAGCTCGCCGTCGATCATGCGGATGTAGACGACGACTCCCTTGTAGTCGTCGTACGCCGAGTCGATCACGAGCGCGCGGAGCGGCGCGTTCGGGTCGGAGTTGCCCTTCGGGGGCGGGACCCGCTCGATGATCCGCTCGATGAGCGCCGGCACGCCGACGCCCGTCTTCCCCGAGATCCTGAGCGCGTCCGTGCCGTCGAGGCCGAGGACGTTCTCGATCTCCTCGACGCACTCGTCGGGGTGCGCGGTCGCGAGGTCGATCTTGTTGAGGACGGGGATGATCTCGAGCCCTCCGTTGAGAGCGAGGAGCGAGTTCGCGACCGTCTGCGCCTGCACGCCCTGCGTCGCGTCGACGAGGAGGACGGCGCCCTCGCAAGCGGCGAGGGAGCGCGAGACCTCGTAGTTGAAGTCGACGTGCCCGGGCGTGTCGATCAGGTTGAGGAGGTACTCCTGGCCGTTGCTCGTGTGGCGGAGCGCGACCGCCTTCGCCTTGATCGTGATCCCGCGCTCGCGCTCGAGGTCCATGCCATCGAGCAGCTGCTCGCGGGACTCGCGCTTGGTGATCGCCCCGGTCAGCTCGAGGATCCGGTCCGCGAGCGTGGACTTTCCGTGGTCGATGTGAGCGATGATGCAGAAGTTGCGGATGCGGCTCAGTTCCATTGACGGTCTTGGGCCCTGCTAGATGAGATCGAGGAGCGCCGGCTTGGCGCGTTCGAGCGCTCTCGCGCGGTGGCTCACGGTGTTCTTTTCGTTGGCGCCGAGCTCGGCGAGCGTCTTGCCGAGCTCGGGGACGAGGAAGAGCGGGTCGTATCCGAAGGTGCCGCTCCCGCGCGGCGCTTCGATGATCCGGCCCTCGACTTGACCCTCGAACGTTCCGAGGACGGCGCCCGGGCGCGCGAGCGCGATGACGCAGCGGAACCGGGCGCCTCGCTTCGCGGGCGCCAACCCCTCGAGCGCCTTCTGGAGCTTCTTCCGGTTGTCCGCGTAAGTCGCTTTCTCGCCTGCGTAACGGGCCGCGTTGATCCCCGGGGCGCCCCCGAGCGCGTCCACGAACAGGCCGGTGTCGTCGGCGATCACGGGCGCCTTGACGAAGTCGGCGTACTCGAGCGCCTTCTTCGTCGAGTTCGCCTCGAGCGTCTCGCCGTCCTCGTCGACGTCCGGCGCATCCTGAGGCAGCGCGTGGAGCTCGATCGGCAGACCGAGGAGGATCTCCTCGATCTCGCGGAGCTTGTCCTTGTTCTTCGTGCCGACGAAGAGGCGCTTCATCCGGCACCAAGGTATCACGAGGTTCGCTCGTCTCAAGCTTTGACGGGGCGAGGAGCTAGATCCATTGGCTCGATCCCGGTCCGTTGCGGTATACCCATGGGCGTGCGGAGAGCCCAAGACAAGGACCTGGTCGCGGGGGCGCTCGCGCTTGCCTACAAGTACGTCGGCCTGAGGGAGCTCCGCGCGGGCGTCGCGGACTTCGAGGCGTCGGGTGACCTCGTCGAGTCCCTCGTCCGGAAGGCCGAGCTCTCCCCCCGGCGCGCCGAGAAGCTCCGCCGCGCCGCGCGCCTCGCGTGCATCCTCAAGGACGACGCGGTCTACGGGATGATCGCGCTCAGGAACCGCCTCGTCGGCACGACCATGCTGAACGCGTGCATGGACGAGTGCCGGCGCCAGGGCTTCTCGAAGACGCTCGCCGAGCAGCTCCTCGAGAAGGGCGTCGTCACGCCCGCGCTCGACGAGGCGATCCAGGAGCGGCGGAAGCTCGCGCTCGAGAAGCTCACGCGCACCGAGAACGAGCTCCTCGCGGGTCTCGACCCGGTCCGCGACGAGGCGACCACGGTCGAGAAGAAGCTCGGAGTCCTGTTCGGCGAGGTCGCGACGAAGCTCATGTTCCTCACGAAGGACGAGCTCGAGGCCTGCCTCCGCGCGGAGGAGCGCGCGAAGACGGGCCTCCCCCCCGAGGAGCCCCCGACGGTCGTCACCAACGCTCCTACGACCGAGGAGGAGATCGCCGCGCCGGAGGCCGACCCGCAGAGCGAGGACGAGCCGATCAAGGGCTACCAGCTCGTCGAGCGGCTCGGCGTCGGCGCCATGGGCGCGGTGCTCAAGGCCGTCAAGAAGGACTCGGGCGAGACGGTCGCGCTCAAGATCCTCAAGCCCGAGCTCGCGAAGGACGTCGAGTTCGTCCAGCGGTTCAACCGCGAGGCGCTCGCGGTCCAGGCCCTCCACCACCCGAACATCATCCGCGCCGTCCAGATCGGCAAATCGGGCGACTACCACTTCTTCGCCATGGAGTTCGTGGACGGCGAGAGCGCGTCCAAGATCATCAAGGCGCGGCAGAAGATGCCCGAGCGCCTCACGCTCTCGGTCGTCCGCCAGATCGCGGGCGCGCTCGACCACGCGTGGAAGAACCAGATCATCCACCGCGACATCAAGCCCGACAACATCATGGTGACGCGCGACGGCGTGGCGAAGCTCACCGACCTCGGCCTCGCCCGCACGGTCAAGCAGCAGTCGACGCTCACGATCACCGGCGTCGTCATGGGCTCGCCCGCCTACATCTCGCCCGAGCAGGCGACGGGCGAGAAGAACCTCGACACGCGCTCGGACATCTACGCGCTCGGCGCGACGCTCTACCACATGCTCACGGGGGAGGTCCCCTACGACGGGGACTCGCCGCTCCAGGTCATGCTCAAGCACATGAACGACCCGCTCCCCGACGTGCGCAAGAAGGAGCCGTCGGTGTCCGAGGGGACACGGCGCCTCATCTTCAAGATGATGGCCAAGCGGCCCGAGGGGCGTTTCCAGACGCCGCGCGAGCTCCACGATGCGCTCGTGCAGGTCGAGCGTCACCTCGCGGGCGGGCCGCCGCCCACCTTCCTCCAGACTCCCTCGCAGGGCCGTGTCCAGGCCGCCGCCGGCGTCCCCATGGGCTCGCCGAGCGTGAAGCCGAAGCAACCCGCCGCGGCCGCCGCCGCGGCGAACGCGAAGGGCAACATCCCCGCCTCGACCGAGGACGCCCGCCACTCGAGCAGCTCGGCCGAGCGCGCCGTCGCCACGTCCGGCGAGCGCGCGCCGAGGGACGGCGGCGAGAAGGGCGGGGACAAGGGCGGCGACAAGGGGAGCGCCTCCGACAAGAAGAAGGAGCTCGGCGAGCGGCTCCGGAAGATCGTCGGCAAGAAGCGGAGAGGCTAACGGTCAGCGCTTCTTGGCGCGCTCGGCGCGGAGACGCTCGAGCCTGTGGTCCAGCTCGGCGAGCCGCTCGGGCGCCTGCGATGTGTCCCGGCGACTCTTGACGTAGTCGGCGATCGCATCATCGGCGCGTCCGATCGCCTCGAGGATCCGGCCGCGCTCGAAGTAGATGCCTCCGTCGTCCTGCGCGATCTCGAGGACGCGGTCGAAGTCGGAGAGGGCGCCCAGGTCGTCGCCCGTGCGCGCACGCGCGTAGCCGCGCGCGCCCCATGGCCGCTCGGTCTTGTCGCCGAGCTCGATCGCTCGCGTCGCATCCGCGATGGCCGCGAGGTGCTCTCCCCGGCCGTTGTCGATGACGGACTTGAGGCTCCAGGCCGCGGCGTGGCGCGGGTCGAGCGCGAGGACCCGGGTGACGAGGGCGAGCGCGCCGGCGCGGTCGCCGCGCCTGAACGCGGCCAGCGCGTCCTCATGGTTGACCTCGGCGAGCTCCGGGTCCGGGGATGCGAGACGGCGCGGGAGGATCGCATCGCGGAGCGCGCGGGTGCGCGCGTGATTCGCCGGGGGCGGCAAGCGGAGCGCGACGTCGCAGTCGTCGAGCGCCCCCTCGATGTCCCCGGCGCGCTGGCGGGCGTTCGCGCGCACGAAGTGCGCATCCCCGAGGTCTTGCCGCTCGAGGAGCTCGAGCGCTCGGGTGGCGTCCGCGATCACGCCCGCGAGGTCGCTCCGGCGGACGAGTCCGAGCGCGGCGCGGGAGCGCCAGGCGATGCCGGAGCGAGGGTCGATCTCGAGCGCGCGCGCGACATCCTGCGCGCCGGCGTCGGGGTCGAACGTCGCGCGAGCCGACGCGCGGATCACCAGGGCATCGACGCAGCTCGGGTCGAGGGCGAGCGCGCGCGTGGCGTCGTCGCACGCGGCCGTGTGACTCTCCCTCATGTAGCGGACCTTCGCGCGGAGGCAGAGGGTGATGGGGTCGCGCGGCGCCACGGAGACGGCCGTGTCGAGCTCGCGCTCGGCGCCCGCGAGGTCACCCGCTCTCGCCAGGACGAGAGCCCGCTCGCGACGCTCGGCACCCGGCGAGGACGCCGATGCGATGCTCG
>CAZYLP010000387.1:0-8165 GCA_964648345.1 uncultured Planctomycetota bacterium | reverse complement strand
CCCCGCGGGCTTCGAGCGGCTCCTCCGCGAGGCGGCGGCGGGCTCCGTCCGCGCGCGGGCGCGCACGCTCCACGTCCTCGAGATCCCGCGTGTCCTCGCCGCGGACCGCGCGGCCCGCGTCCTGGGTCCGCTCGTCCTCGATCGGATCACGCCGACGCTCCTCGCGCTCACGGGGCCGCTGACCCCGGCAGCGAGACGTGCCCTGGCGAAGGAAGGCGTGTTTCTCGACGAGCCGTGATCGCGACGGCCCCGTCCTTGCACGGATGCACCTCTCCGACGGAGGCGCATCATGGCTCGAGAGCTGATCGATCCCGAGAAGATGCACGACGCGCCCTTCGAGGTGCCGAAGGAGCACGGGCGCCTCTACCGCCGCGCGCTCGAAGCGCTCAACGAGAGCAAGATCCCGTACGTCGTCTCGGGCGCCTTCGCGATGTACGCCTACACGGGTCTCTGGCGAAACACGAAGGACCTCGACGTCTTCATCGAGCGCGAGAACGTCGGCAAGGTCCTCCTCGCCCTCGAGAAGGCCGGCTTCGACGTCGAGCTCACCGACGACAAGTGGCTCGGCAAGGCGAAGAAGGGCGACGTCCTCATCGACGTGATCTTCGCGGCCGGGAACATGGTCGCGGCCGTGGACCAGGGCTGGATGGAGCGCGCGCTCCCCGCGCACGTCCTCGGCGTCGCGACGCAGCTCGCCGCCCCCGAGGACCTCATCAGCTTCAAGGCGTTCATCTGCGAGCGGCACCGCTTCGACGGCGCGGACATCGCCCACATGATCCAGGGCCTCGAGGGCCGGCTCGACTGGGACCACCTCATCGAGCGCATGGGAGAGCACTGGGAGCTGCTCCTCTGGCACCTCGTGTTCTTCCGCTACGTCTACCCGTGCCACGCGGACTACGTCCCGCGGCGCGTGCTCGACCGCCTGCTCGGCCGCTACCACGACCTCGTCGAGCGCCCCGAGCGCCACGAGCGCGGCGAGGCCTTCCGCGGGACGCTCGTCTCGCAGTTCTCCTTCGCGAAGGACGTGAAGGAGGGTTACCGCGACCTCCGCCGCGAGCTCAGGACTCGCCAGCGCGCTGCATGATCGAGGCCAACGCGGTCAGCCCACCGACGGCGCGGAAGCCGCTCCGAGTGGCCGCGGTCGGCGACCTCCACTGCCGCGACGGCGGCGGCGCCGACGTCCGCCAGGCGCTCTCGGGCGTCGAGCACGAGGCGGACGTCCTCATCCTCACCGGCGACCTCACCATGGCGGGCCACAGCGAGGAGGCGCACGCCCTCGTCCGCGCGCTCGCGCCGATCCCGATCAAGAAGGTCCTCGTCCTCGGGAACCACGACCTCGACCACATGCCCCTCGAGGAGATCCTCAAGATCTGGCGCGACGCCGGCCTCGTCGTCCTCGACGGCGACGACAACACGTTCGAGCTGGACGGCGTCGGGTTCGTCGGCGCGAAGGGCTTCTGCGGCGGCTTCGGCTCGGCGACGCTCGCGCCCTTCGGCGAGAAGGCCGTGAAGGCCTTCGTGGACGAGTCCGTCCGCGAGGCCCTCCTCCTCGAGGTCGGGCTCAGGAAGCTCGGACCGCGCATGAAGAAGGTCGTCGCGCTCCACTACGCGCCGATCAAGGAGACGCTCAAGGGCGAGCCGCTCGAGATCTACCCGTTCCTCGGGAGCTCGCGCTTCGCGGAGACGATCGACCGCTTCGGGGCCCACGCCGTCTTCCACGGGCACGCGCACCACGGGACGCTCGAGGGCAAGACCCCGGGCGGCACCCCCGTCTTCAACGTCGCGCTCCCCGTGCTCAGGAAGGCGATGAAGCGGTCCTACTTCGTGCGGGAGATCTAATCGTTACAGCTGGGAGCCGGCGTCTCGAGCGCGCGCTGTCGCCAGCGAAGGCGGTGCGCGGCGAGGACCCGCTCCTCGATCTCGTCCTCGCCGTCCGGATAGATCTCCCTGCAACCCATCGTCCAGTCGATCTCGACCGGCGGGAAGAGCAGCTCGGCCTCAGGCTGACTCGTCTCCGCGATCGGCTCCGTGATCGAGGGAGGGCGTACGCCGTCCACGTCGAGCCTCGGCGGCTCCTTGCGCATGTAGAGGCAAAGGCTCGGGTCCGGCTCGCGCCAGCCACGCCCGCAATCCGTGTAGACGATGAGCGGGATCACGGCGATCGGACATCCGTTGAGGACGAGCGCGAGGAAGAGGGCGCAGAGCGTGAGCTCGACGCGCGAGCGGACGGGAGGCGGCCCGAGCGCGGAGACACCGCGACAACCGAGCGTCGTGCAGCGAGTGTGCTCGACGAAGCACTCGGCGTGATGAGGCGTCGCGCAGACCTCGCAGCGAACGAGCCCCGCTCCCCGCCGGAGGAGGCCATGGCAGTACGGGCAGCGAAAGACGCGCGCGGCCAGACGGCGAATCTGGATAGCCATGGGGATATCCCACACGCTGTGCGACCAAAAGGTTCCCGACCGCCGCGGTCAGTCACTCGGCATTTTCACCCGAGTCGTCCATCGCCCTTTGCACCGCTCGACGTGGCAAGAGCCCTGTAACCAAGGAGAAAGCAACGATGCGCGGAGGAGGCACGCGAGTTGTTCTTCCTCTCGCCGAACGGGGGTTCCGTCATGGAACAACGTGCAAAGTTCTTCGGTGAGGTTGCGATCGAGCGAGGCTACGCGACGCGCGAGCAGGTGCTCGAAGGGCTCAAGGAGCAGTACCGCCTCCGCTGCGTCGAGAAGCGGCACCTCTTCCTCGGCGAGGTCATGGTCCACCTCGGCATGATCACGCTCGAGCAGCTCGTCGACCTCATGGACGAGAGCGCGGGCTACCACGAGACGCCGCTCGAGCAGAGGCAGAAGGTCTTCTTCGGCGACGTGGCCGTGCGCAAGGGCTACGTGACGCCGGTGCGCCTCTTCCAGTGCCTCCAGCAGCAGCGCGACGAGGACGCCTCGGGCTTCGCGCACCGCCTGATCGGCGAGATCATGCTCGACAACGGCTACCTCACGCCCCAGGAGCTCCAGGACGTGATCGAGACCATGGTGGACGTGGGCTACTCCGACTACCGGACCGGCTTCACGCCGCCCGAGGGCGAGCCGATCCGCGCGTTCATGCCCGCGAGCGCGCGGAAGAACTGAGCCAGCTAGCGCCGCTGCTTGACGGTGTCGCCGATGTCGCCGATGAGCCGATTCATGCCCGGCGTCAGCGCCGGCTGCGACTCCCGGTCGATACGTCCCCCGACCTCGGCCAGCCTCTTCACGATCGGCAGGAAGTCCGGGTAGTCCTTGAGGGCACCGGCGACCCAGCGCGACTGGCCGCCCGCGGTCGTCATGAGCAGGAACTCGTTGTCGTTCTTCCCGCCCGTGTTCGGCTGGTTCACGAAGCGCGCGTTCGCGAGCGCGGCCCTGAGGTCCGCGATCTCGGCAGGGGTGAGCTTCCCCTCGAACTCGCCCGAGAAGCGACCGGAGGGCGCCCCGCCGACGTTGTCGTAGCGCCCCTTGACGGTCCCATCGGGCGCCACGTGCATCTCGAGGCGCCAGGGGGTCCCGTCGGCTCCGACCGGACCGCCGTGGTGGAGCGTGATCGCGCCCTGCTCGAGGTCCTTGTTCGCGTCGATCCGGCCGTCCGTGGGGGTCTTCACGAAGAGCTTGATGAGCGGGATCAGCTTCGTGTGCTCGAAGAGCATGCCCTGCGCGATCCCGTGCGAGAACGAGCCCCAGCCGCTGTCGAATTGCTCGCGGAGCGTGAACGGCCCGAGGGCATCGCCGGGCCTCACCTCTTCCGGCGTCTTCGTCAGGTCGGCCGACGCGTAGGCGGCGTCGAACGCCGCGAGCTCCTCCGGCGTGAGCTGGTACGAGAACGAGCCGTTCGAGATCCGGCCGAGCGGCTCCGCCTCGCGGCTCACCGGCTCTCCTTCGTTGGGCTGCGTCATGTTCTCCATGCGGACCTGGACCTGACCCTGGGGCGATACGCTCACGATGACCGTCGCGTCGGGTGAACCCGGCTGCCGGATCTTCTGCGTGTAGGTGAGCGTCCCGCGCCCCTTCTTCGGCGCCGTCCGAGTGGGCGGGGCGAGGCCGTCGTCTTCGGCCCGGGCGACTCCGCCGAGCACCACGAGGAGGCAAGAGACCGCGATGAGGTGCTTCATTTCCCTTTGACCCATTTCCTTCGCCCCGCGAGGAGTGCACGCGCGGGGCCGGACGGAAAGGCCGATGCGTCAAGGGCGATGGGTGATCACGGCGTGACCGGTGGGTCTCAGCCCGCGAGGCGGAGGACCTGGATCGGCCGCGGAGCGAGCCCTTCCGCGACCTCGTCCATCGAGGCGGGGCGGTCCTCGCGGCGCCGGCGGGTCATGCGGGCGACGAGGCGGGCCACGTCCTCGGAGATCGAGGGGCGGAGGGTCCGCACGTCGGGGACGTCGTCGAAGAGGTGCCGGCTCATGACGACGATCCCGCTCTCCTCCGGGAAGGGCGGCATGCCCGTGAGCGCGTGGAACAGCGTCACGCCGAGCGAGTAGATGTCCGTCCGCGCGTCCACGTCCTTCTCGCCGCGGGCCTGCTCGGGCGACATGTAGCGCGGCGTCCCGAGCGCGGCGCCCGAGCTCGTCACGGTCGCGTCGACGCCGGCCTCGCGGGCGAGGCCGAGGTCGCAGAGCTTCACCGAGCCCTCGCTCGCGAGGGAGCCGTCATCGATCCGGAGGAGGATGTTGTCGGGTTTCACGTCGCGGTGGATGACGTGCTTCGCGTGGGCGTAGGCGAGGGCGCGGGCGACCCGTTCGCCGACGAGGACGGCCTCGGCCTCGGGGAGCGCGCCGCGCTTCAAGCGTTGCCGCAGGGACTCGCCCGTCACGAGCTCCATGGCGAAGTAGCGGAGGCCCCGGTCCGTCCCGAACCCGAGGCCACGGACGAGGCCCTCGTGCTTGAGGACGCAGGCGAGGCGCGCCTCGCGCAGGAAGCGGGCCGCGTCCGGGTCGCGCTTGGCGCGCTCGCCGGCCAGGACCTTGAGGGCGACCCGGTCGCCCGTGATCCGGTCCTCGCCCCGGAAGACGGCGCCCATGCCGCCCTGGGCGATCCGCTCGATGACCGTGTAAGGACCGAGCGTGGAGCCGGCCGTGACCCCGTCCCGCTCCTCGCGGGGGGGGCCGGGGGGCGTGTGCCGCCCCGAGGAGGAACCCGCCCGGCGCCGCCTCCGGGCTCCCGGGGCCGGCATGGTGTCGCCCGAGTCCTCGATGAGGACCCGGAGCGTCTCCTGGTCCATGAGGCCGCGCTCGACGAGGAGGGCCGCCAGGTCGCGCGGGGCCTCGCCCGCAGCGGCACGCCGGCGCTGCTCCGCGGCGCACGATGCCAGGGCATCCACCGCCACCGCGCCGCGGCGGATGAGGAGCTGACAGAGCACGGTGTCGCGGTCGGACTGCATCGTGAAGTTTGCATACTTGATTTCGGACGCCGGAGGGACGAAATTGAGCGCGAATGCTTTAGGGGGGAACACGGGGGGCCGGTGGGTGCGGCCCCCCGTGACCCAAAGCTGGTCGGGGGAAAAGATTCTTTGAGCCTTCAGGGCATGATCGAGGAGATGGGGCTGGGTGAAGTCATCCAGGCCCTCTCTCTCAACCGTCACAAGGGCACGCTCAGGATCGAGGGCGAGGAGGGCATCTCCAAGTTCTTCTACCTGAGCGACGGCGAGATCGTGCTCATCCGCACCGTCAAGTCGGAGCCCGTCCGCATCGGCGAGCTCCTCGTCCGCGCCGGGAAGATCGACCACGAGCAGCTCGAGGCCGCGCTCACGCTCCAGAAGGAGACGAAGCAGCGCCTCGGCGACGCGCTCGTCGCCCTCGGCCACGTGACGGCCCAGGACGTGGACCAGGTCGTGAGGAGCAAGTTCGAGGAGGAGTTCCTCGACGTCTTCCTCCTCGACCGCGGCCACTTCGAGTTCATCTTCGGCCTCTCGCCCGAGTCGCTCTTCTCGCCCGATGAGAAGCTCGAGCGGATCGCGCTCAACACCTCCTCGCTCATGCTCGAGGCCATGCGGCGCGTGGACGACTGGCAATCCATGCGGCGCGAGCTCGGGTCGCTCGACGAGATCTACCTGAACCGCGGCAACGACGGCGTGAGCAACATCGAGGAGTACACCCTCGACAACGTCGCCCTCTCCCCCAACATCCGCCGCGAGGTCTTCGACCTCCTCGACGGGCGCCGGACGATCCGCGAGGCGCTCGCCGCGGCGCAGAACCAGGGCGCGTCGCGCCTCAACTCGTTCCAGTTCATCCACGCCTGCAAGCTGAACGACCTCATCCGGCCGCTCGATGCGTCCATGTGCCTCCGCCTCGCGAAGGAGGCGCTCGACAAGGGCGACGCCGACGACACCGCCAAGTTCATCCGGGCCGTCATGGCGAAGGAGCGGATCGAGGTCTCCCTCATCCGCCGCTACATCGAGTTCCTCCGCAAGGCCGAGCGTCCCCAGCTGGCCCGCCGCGAGTGCAAGACGCTCGCCTCGCAGTACCTGACGGACAACGACGTGGACTCGGCGATCCTCCTCTACCAGCTCGCGCAGGAGATCGACCCGCGCGACACCGAGGTCCTCGACCGCCTCTTCTACGCGCACCTGAGGAAGTCCGACGTGAAGGCGGCGATCTCCGTCGGCTACCTGTTCCGCGACTACATGCAGCGCGAGGCCGACCTCCCGATCGTCGCCCGCGTCGTCAAGAACATGCGCGAGCTCGAGCCCGAGGACCCGCGCGTCCTCGAGGTCTCCGGTCTCCTCCTCAAGCGGCAGGAGCGCGTCGAGGAGGCCCGCCGCGAGCTCGACAAGGCGCTCGCCGCGCTCAAGCGCGAGAACGCGCCGCCCGAGCGCCAGACGGCCGTCGTCAAGGCGCTCCTCGAGCTCGACCCGAAGCAGGCCGCCCTCGCGCGCGAGAAGGACAAGCTCGAGCGCGACGCCCTCGTCGCGGCGGCGTACGCCGCGGCGAAGCGGCGCATCCGGATCATGCTCGCCGTCGGCGGCGTCATCGTCGCCGCCCTCCTCGCCCTCGGGGAGGTCCGCGCCCGCGCCGAGCTCTCCCGCGGCGACGGCATCGCGGCGAACGCGAAGGACCTCCTCGAGAAGATGAAGGCGCGCGACGCCTACGTCGCCGCGTCGCACCGGATCGCGACCGTCGCCGGCGCCGCGAACGAGAAGGCGAACACGATCCAGGGCGAGATCGACGCCGAGCTCCAGCGCCTGAACGCCAAGCACGACATCGACCGCCAGAAGGCCGACCGCGAGCGCGAGGAGGCCGAGAAGAAGGCCCGCCTCGAGAAGGTGAAGCAGGAAGTGACGGCCGCGCTCGCCGAGCTCGACGGCCTCAAGGCGAAGAAGGACTGGGCCGGCGCGACCAGGAAGGCGAACGAGATCCACGAGAAGTACAAGGCCGACGACCCGCGCGCCGCGAACGTGACGGTCCCGATCCGCGTGACCACGACGCCCCCGGGCGCGAAGGCGTGGATCGACGGGACGAACCCGCTCGTCGTCACGAAGACCCCGGGCGTCCTCGAGGCGCCGGTCGCCAAGAAGAAGGTCACGGTCAAGATGGCGAAGGCCGGGTACGCCCGGTACCAGCACGACTGCAAGACCGACGAGCCGACCGAGCTCGACTTCCCGCTCTAGCGCGGCCCGGCGTGGGGCACCGCCTACGAGGGCCAGATCACCGGCGCGATCGCGGCCGCGGAGGACCGCGGCATCGCGGTCTGCCGCGACGGCCGCGTCTACGCGATCAGCGCCGAGGACAGCTCGGTGTTCTGGACGCGGCCTCCGGCCGGGACGGACTCCGTGGACTCGCTCGGCGAGCCGGCGCCGCCGGGGGTCGCGCAGGGCGTCGTCGTCATCGGCGGCCGCTCGGGCCTGCTCATCGGCCTCGACGCCGTCGCGGGCCAGGAGAAGTGGCGCGTCAAGGGCGAGCCCGTCGTCCACCCGCCCCTCGGCGTCGAGGTGGACGGGAAGGAGCGCATCGTCGTCAGCCGCGGCACGACCCTCGCGGTCATGGACCCCGCGGACGGAAAGGTCGAGCGCGAGATCGCGCGCCTCGCGGCCGCGGCCGCGCAGCCCGTCGCGCGCGCCGGCAAGGCGGTCGCCGTCCTCGTCGACGGGCGCGCCGTCCTCGTCGAGCTCGCCGCGGGCAAGATCGCGTGGAACGTCGACGCCAAGGT
>CAZYLP010000386.1:0-8178 GCA_964648345.1 uncultured Planctomycetota bacterium | reverse complement strand
GCCAGCGAGGCCGCCTCGCTCGCCGGTCACCTCGGCCTCGGGCGGATCATCTACCTCTGGGACGACAACAAGATCTCGATCGACGGCTCGACCGACCTCTCCTTCACGGAGGACGTCCTCGGCCGCTTCCGCGCCTACGGCTGGCGCACGATGCACGTAGACGGTCACGACCGCGCGGCCATCAAGGGCGCGATCGCCGAGGCGCTCGAGAGCGACGAGCGGCCCACGCTCATCGGCTGCCGCACGATCATCGGCAAGGGCGCGCCGACGAAGCAGGGGAGCGAGAAGGTCCACGGCTCGCCCCTCGGCAAGGACGAGCTCAAGAAGACGAAGGAGGCCATGGGCTGGCCGCTCGAGCCGGCCTTCCTCGTCCCGCAGACGGTGCGCGCGCGCTGGGCGCAGCGTCAGGCCGAGTGGGCGAAGATCCGCGCGCAGTGGGACGAGCGCCTCGCGCGCTGGAAGAAGGAGAAGCCCGAGCAGCACGCGCAGTGGGAGCGCCAGATGTCGGGCGCGATCCCGAGCGACCTCGAGGCCAAGCTCCCGCAGTTCGGCGTTGCCGACGCCATGGCGACGCGCGCGGCGAGCGGCAAGACGCTCAACGCCGTCTTCCCGCTCGTCCCGGGGCTGATCGGCGGCAGCGCCGACCTCACCGAGTCGAACTCGACCCACATCAAGGAAGCCGGGAGCTTCCAGAAGGGGAAGTACCAGGGCCGGTACGTCCATTTCGGCGTCCGCGAGCACGGCATGGGCTCGATCATGAACGGCATGGCGCTCCACGGCGGCGCGATCCCGTTCGGCGGCACGTTCCTCGTCTTCTCGGACTACATGCGCGGCTCGATCCGCCTCGCCGCGCTCTCGCACCTCCGCGCGATCTACGTCTTCACGCACGACTCGATCTTCCTCGGCGAGGACGGCCCGACGCACCAGCCGGTCGAGCACCTGGCCGCGCTCCGCGCGATCCCGAACCTCGTCACGATCCGGCCGGGCGACCCGCAGGAGACGGCGTGGGCGTGGAAGGTCGCGCTCGAGCGCGCTCACGGTCCGACGGCGCTCGTCCTCACCCGCCAGAAGCTCCCCGTCTTCGACCGCGCGGGCGCGGACCCCGTGACGGGCGCGTCGAACGTTCAGCGCGGCGCCTACACGCTCTGGGAGAGCGCGAAGGGCGCGACCCAGCCCGACCTGATCCTCATCGGCACGGGCAGCGAGCTTGCCCTCGCGCTCGACGCCGGCCGCCTCATCGCCAAGGAGGACGGGATCAAGGTCCGCGTCGTCTCCATGCCGAGCTGGGAGCTGTTCCAGCAGCAGGACGAGTCCTACCGCCTCGCCGTGCTCCCGCGCGTCCCGCGTGCCTCGATCGAGGCGATGGTGACGTTCGGCTGGGAGCGCTGGATCGGCGAGGACGGCCTCGCGATCGGCATGCAGGGCTTCGGCGCGTCGGGGAGCGACAAGCAGCTCGCCGAGAAGTTCGGCTTCACGCTGCCCAAGGTCGCGGCGCGCGTCCGGGCCTGGCTCAAGACCCGCAAGCGCTAGCTCGCCCGCTCAGCTCGCCGAAGGTCGCCGCGCGAGGTCCGCGAGGGCCTCGCGCACGCTGAGCGGCATCCGCACGGAGGCGCCGCACGCGCAGCGCGCGTGGCGGAAGTGGAGCATGAGCACGCAGTCGCCGAGCGGACGCGTCGTCGCCCGGTCGCAGACCGTGCATCGGAAAGTCGTCGCGGTCGCGAGCGCCGGCGCGTGCGGAAGCCGCGCCTCGAGTACCCCGGAGAGCTGGGGTCTCCTCAGCGTTCGCCTCGCGATGAGCGCCTTCAGCAGGACGATCGGTCTCATGCGAGGGACTGGATGAGCGCGCGCCGTGCCGACTCATCGTCCGCTCCGGGTCGCCGGAAGTCGTTCTCGCGCGTGGAGAACCCCGTCCACGCCCGCACGCGGATGTAAGACGTCCGGCGCAGGACGTAAAGGCGTCGACCGGTTGACGACCGTCACCGAGCGCGGAGCCGCTCCTCGACCGCCGCGAGGATGCGCTCGCCGGCATCGCCCTTGAGCGGCACCGCGATGGCGAGCCGGTCGTCCTCGGTCACGAAGAGGGTCCGGCCGTGGCCGAGGCGGAAGAGCGGACCCTGGAAGAGGACCTTCTCCACCGGGAGCTCGATCTCGTCGGGGACCGGCGTGAAGGCACGCTCGACGTACAGATCGACCTCGTTCGTGTGGTGAGCCCGGACGACGAGCGACACCGTACGGATGGCGCGCGCGTTCTCCTCGCGCGAGGCCACGAACACCGAGCACGACCTCACGTCGATCACCGCCGCCGCCACGAGCTCGGGCATGAGCTCGTCGATCTCCGCGTCGCCCTTCGCCACGAGCGTCGCGACCATCGTCCTCCGCCGCTCGGGGTCGTCGGACCGCAGCTTGTGGATGTGCCACCGATCCCGCGCCCTCTCGCGCAGCTCGGGCACGCTCATCACCGCCACGGGTGGCGCCGCCAGGAGCAGCACGGCCGCCACGATCAGCACCCGCTTCTTCTTCACGCCATGGACCAGCCTACTTCGTGGCCGAGCACACCGCTAACGGAGCAGAGTGGCGAGAGCCGCGGCGATGTCCCACGGCGGCAGCAAGGCGGCGTCGCAGTGGCCGCGGATGCGGTCGGCCGTCTCGCGATCCGTGGCGAGACCGAAGACGGGCCGCCCCTCCGTGGCCCAGGAGCCGAGGGAGCGAGCGATCGGGTGGTCGCCGCGAGGGACGATGGCGAAGACGGCGGTCGTGCCGTCGAGGAGGGGCTCGACGTCGGCGAGCGAGAGGGCGAGGCGGATGCTGACCTGGGCGCCGGCGAGGACGACGGCGAGGCGGGCGGCGGCCTCGCGGTCCTCGCTGACGACGAGCGTCGTGAGAGGACCCGTGGCGCGCGTCGCGGGAGCGGTGCCGTCGCCGAACTCGCGGGGCGGTCCGCCGATCCGCTGCATCTTCTGGGTCTCGGAGCTACCCCGCACCACGACGTCGCTCTGCGAGAGCCAGTCGGGAGGCGGCGCCCCGAGGCGGTGGCTCTTCTTTTTCTCCCTCAAGTGAAGTGGCTCCAGACCCTTCAGGCAGCACGCCGCGCTCCGGGTACGGAGACCCGTCGCGTGCGCGGAGTTGCGGCCGCGTGCTGACACGAACCATTTCGTCGGCCCTTTCCCGTCGAGATCGATCCGTACGCGGCTTGAGAACGTAGCCACAAGAGGTTAGAACGACACAACTCATGACGGCTCAACGCCTCGCCGCGCAGTTCCAGGGCAAGAAGATCCTCCTCACCGGGGCCACCGGCTTCGTCGGGAAGGTCGTGCTCTCGACGATCCTGGGCAAGCTGCCGGAGACGGGGAAGGTCATCTGCCTCGTCCGGGCTTCGAACGACGCCGCCGCCGAGGACCGCTTCCTCAAGGATGTCGTGGCTTCGCCCGCGCTCGACCCGGTGCGCGTGCAGTACGGCCTCGGGCTCCGCGACTTCGTCCGCTCGAAGGTCGAGGTGCGCGCGGGCGACGTCGGGCGCGCGCGGCTCGGCCTCGACGAGGCTCGCTTCAAGGAGGTCGCCAAGGACCTCGACCTCGTCATCCACTGCGCGGGCCTCGTGGATTTCGTGCCGCCGCTCGACAAGGGCCTCGCCGCGAACGTCGATGGGACCGAGCGCGTCCTCGAGCTCGCGAAGGCCGCGGGGAAGGGGCGCTGCGCGTTCCTCCACGTCTCGACGTGCTTCGTCGCGGGCGAGGTGGACGGCCAGGTCCAGGAGGAGCTCAAGCCGAACGAGGTCCCCACCTCGAAGAAGACCGGGTTCACCGCCTTCGACTACAAGAAGGAGATCGACGAGGCGCGGAAGCTCGTCCAGCGGCTCCTCGTGGACGAGGTCGAGGACCCGCAGATCCAGAACGAGCTCTGGGACGAGGCCGAGGGCAACCCGAGGAAGGTGAAGCGCCTCGCCGAGATCCGGGCCAAGCGCCGCCTCGCGGAGGAGGGCTACGCCCGCGCCCGCAAGTGGGGCTGGCCGAACACGTACTGCTACACCAAGGCGCTCGCCGAGCGCCTCGTCGAGGCCGCCCGGCCCGAGCTCGGCCCGACGTCGATCGTGCGCCCCGCGGTCGTCGAGAGCGCGATCAGCTACCCGCAGCCCGGCTGGAACCAGGGCGTCAACACCTGCGCGCCGCTCATGTGGATGTGCTCGCGCGGCATGCGCTACTTCCCGATCCCCGTGAAGCACGTCCTCGACGTGATCCCGGTCGATCTCTGCGTCAACAACATGATCCAGGTCGGCGGCGCGCTCCTGGGCGGGCAGGCGAAGCCGATCTACCAGGTCGGCACGAGCGCGGTGAACCCGCTCGCGCTCCGCCGCGTCATGGAGCTCACCTCGCTCGCGTACCGCCACGCGGACCTGCCCGAGTCGGTCTTCCAGAAGTTCATCCGCAAGAACGTCGGGTCCGTGACCGTCCCGGAGGAGACTTACCGGCGGTTCAGCTTCCCCGGCCTGGCCAAGGTCGCGAAGGGACTGCGCGGCCTCCTCGAGAAGATCCCCCAGCCCGAGTCTCGGCCGACGATTCGCGACCTCCTCGATGCGGCGATGCGCAGCGCGAAGAACGCCGAGCGCCAGCTCGAGCACGGAGCGCAGGTCGTCGAGCTCTTCATGCCGTTCGTCTGCGGCCCCAAGTACGTCTTCCGGACCGACAACGCGCTCGCGCTCGACCGCTCGCTCGCGCCGGAGGACCGCGCGCTCGTCCCGTACGACCCCGAGAAGATCGACTGGCGCCGCTACTTCCTCGAGGTCTTCATCCCGGGCCTCGAGCGCTGGACGTTCCCCGAGCTCAAGGAGCGCGAGGGCAGCGCGACCGAGACGGTGCCGGTCCACTCGAGCCTCGTCGCCATGCTCGAGGACGCCGTCGGTCGCTACGGCAAGCGCGTCGCGCTGAGGCGCGTGCCGCCGGGCGACGAGACCGTCGGCTCGGGCTCGCCCGCGGAGGAGAAGCTCACCTACGACGAGCTCCTCGCGCGCGTCGAGGCGATCGCGGCCCGGCTCGCGGCGCTCGGCGTGAAGCCGGGCGACCGCGTCCTCCTCGTCGCCGAGAACCGGCCGCTCTGGGTCGCCGCGTACTTCGGGACGCTCCGCGCGGGCGCCACGGCCGTGCCGATCGACTCCGGCATGGACGGGGCACGCCTCGCTCCGCTCGTGAAGGCGTCGCGCTCGAAGGTGATCCTCCACTCGGCGGCGAAGAAGGACCTCGCGTCCCTCGGCGCGGGCGGCACCGACGCGAAGCTCATCACGCTCGAGGAGCTCGCCGGCGCGCCGCCCAGGCCGGGGGAGAAGCCGCCGCACCTCGACCTCGGAAAGCTCCCGCCGGCCTCGCTCATCTACACGAGCGGTACGACCGGGGCGCCGAAGGGCGTGCTCCTCTCGCATCGCGCCTTCGCGCACCAGGTGCACGCGCTCTCGTCGCTCTACCCGCTCTCCGCGGAGGACCGCGTCCTCTCGGTGCTCCCGCTCCACCACGCGTTCGAGTTCACGTGCGGTCTCCTCCTGCCGCTCGCGCGCGGCTCGACGATCGCGTACGCGCGCGAGCCTTCGGCCGAGGCGATCAAGCAGGGTCTGGTCAAGGTGAAGCCGACGCGCATGATCGGCGTGCCCGCGCTCTTCGAGGCATGGCACCGCCAGATCAAGCGCGCCGTGAAGGCGAAGGGGACCGCGGCCGAGCAGGCCTTCGAGGCGCTCATCGCGGTCCACCGCGGCTTCAGGAAGCGCACCGGCCTCAACCTCGGGACGAAGCTCTTCCCCGAGGTTCACAACCAGTTCGGCGGCGAGCTCGCCTACGCCGTCTCGGGCGGCGCGGCTCTCTCGCGCGAGGTCACGACGACGTTCCACGGTCTCGGGATCGACCTCTACGAGGGCTACGGCCTCACCGAGGCCGCGCCCGTCGTCTGCACGAACCGGCCGTCGAGCGGCCCGAAGGCGGGCGTCGTCGGCGAGCCGATCCCGGGCGTCGAGGTCAAGATCCACGAGCCGGACGGCGAGGGCGTCGGCGAGCTCCTCGCGCGCTCGCCCTCCGTCATGGACGGCTACGACCAGGACGCGAAGGCGACCGCGAACGTCCTCGCGGACGGCTGGCTCAAGACGGGCGACCTCGCGCGGCTCGACCCCGAGGGGCGGATCGCGATCGTCGGCCGCAGCAAGGACGTGATCGTCGACGGCGCGGGCAACACCGTCTACCCGGACGAGGTGGAGGAGCTCTACACGGGCTCGCCCGACGTGGCCGAGCTCGCCGTGGCCGGCGTGCCGTTCCGCGACGGGAAGGAGTCGGTCGGCGCCCTCGTCCTCGTGCGCGACAAGGCGCCCGGGAGCGCGGCCGAGGCCCGCGAGCGGATCCGCGCCTTCTTCAAGGAGGTCTCGAACGGGATCCCGAACGCGAAGCGAGTGAAGGTCCTCCGCTTCGCGACGCGGCCCCTCCCGCGGACGGCGACGCGCAAGGTGAAGCGCGACGAGGTGTCGCGGATCCTCCAGGACCTCGCGCGCGGCGAGACCGCCTCGGCCGCTCACAGCCGGAAGGGCGTGGGCTCGCGCGGCGTCGTCGCGAGCACGCTCGAGGAGGTCGCGGCGCTCGACGCCGAGACGCTCGTGCCCGAGTCGGACCTCCAGCAGGACCTCGGCCTCGACTCGATCGCGATCGCCGACGTGATCCAGGCGCTCGTCGATCACACGGGCCGTCCGGCGCCGGCCGAGCTCGGCCGGATCCAGACGGTCGCCGACCTCGTCCGCCACTTCGAGGACGCGCCGGGCCGCTCCGCGGATGCGGCGGCCGTCCCGCTCACGGCGGACGCTCGCCCGATCATCCTCCCGCGCGTGATCCGCAACGCCGGCTCCGAGGCGGTGGACGCGTTCGTCCGCCTCGGCTTCTCGCGCGGCTTCGAGACGAAGGTCACGGGCTCGGGCAACATCCCGCGCCACACGCAGGCGATCGTCATCGCGAACCACGCGAGCCACCTCGACGCGCCGCTCGTGCGCTACTCGCTCGGCTCGTGGGGCAAGGGCCTCATCGCGGTCGGCGCGCGCGACTACTTCTTCAAGGATCGCCTCACCGCGACCTACTTCGAGAACTTCACGAGCGTCGTCGCGTTCGACCGCCGCGAATCGATCCGCGAGAGCCTCGGGCGCGTGGTCGAGCTCCTCGAGGCGGGGCACAACGTCCTCATCTTCCCCGAGGGCACGCGCTCGGTGACGGGACGGCTCCAGGCCTTCAAGGCGGGCCTCGGCTACCTCGTCGCGACGAGCGGCGTGGGCGTCCTCCCCGTCTACCTCTCGGGCACGTACCACGCGGCGCCGAAGGGCGCGCTCCTCCCGCGCGCGCGCAAGCTCGAGGCGCGGATCGGCGGCTTCATGACCGCCCAGGTCCTGCTCCAGAAGGCGGGCGGCGGGCTCCGCCGCGAGAAGCTCCAGCGCGTCGCCGAGCTCGCCCGCGAGGCGATCGTGTCGCTCCGCGACGGCGTGGCGTTCGACGTGCGCTCGCTCCCCGACCCGCAGGAGACGGGCGACGAGGCGCGCGCCGAGGCGCGCCGCGAGCGCCCGCGCCGCCGCGTCGCCGCCGAGACCCCGGCGGTCGACGGGCCGAAGAACGGCGACCGCGGGAACGGCCACGGCGAGAACGGCGACGACACGGGCGAGATCGAGCCCGGCGAGGAGAAGAAGGTCGCCGCTCGCACGCCTCGGCCGCCGCGCGGCTGACCGTGCCGCTCAGCGCCGACCGCGCGTTCGGGGTCATCGCCGTCCAGCGGAAGCTCATCACCCAGGCCGTCCTCGACGCCGAGCTCGTCCACCTCGAGGAGAAGCTCGCGAAGGGCGTCGTCATCACGCTCGGGCAGCACCTCATCACGGCCGCGAAGATCGACGCGAACCAGCGCGCGGACATCGAGCGGATCCGCGCGAAGCACGGCCGCGAGTGCGAGAAGTGCGCGCTCCTCACGTACCTCCTGCCGGGCGAGACCGCGGACAAGAAGCCGTGCGAGCACTGCGGCGGCCCGCTCTCGATGACCGCGCCCGCGCCACCGCCCTCGCCCGCGCCCGCGGCGCCGGCCCCGGCGGCGCCCGCGGCTCCGGCCGCGCCCGCGCCGCCGGCCGCGCGGCCTCTCTCGGGGCGGCCTCTCTCGGGCCACGGCCTCGGAGGGCGAGCGGGGACCGGC
>CAZYLP010000385.1:0-8202 GCA_964648345.1 uncultured Planctomycetota bacterium | reverse complement strand
GCTGAAGGCCTCGCGCGACCTCGCTCGGTCGCTGCGCTCCCTGCGCTCGGGCGCTCGGCTCAAGGCGCCAGCCCTCCCTTCGTCGCGTTGAGGAAGACGTCCTCGAGGCGCGGCGTCTCCTCCGCGAAGCGCCGCACCTCGACGTCCGCGGCGACGAGCGCGCCGAGGACCGCGTTCGCGTTCGTGCCCGCCTTCGTGCGGAAGCGGATCTTGCTCCCCTCGGCGCGCGGCTCGGCGGCCTCGGCGCGCGCGGCGACCGTCTGGAGCGCGCGCTCGAGGAGGTCGGGCGGCACCTCGACGACGAACGTCCGCGTCGCGACATCGCGCTGCTTCGCGCGCAGCTCGTCGATCGCGCCGTCCACGACGATCGCGCCGCGCTCGAAGATCGTGATCCGGTCGCAGATCTCCTCGAGGTCCGCGAGGATGTGGCTCGAGAGGAGGATCGTCTTCCCGATCTTGTTGAGCTCCTTCAACACCTCGCGCACCTCGATGCGCGCGCGCGGGTCGAGGCCCGCGGACGGCTCGTCGAGGATGAGGAGCTCCGGGTCGTGGACGAGCGTCTTCGCGATGAGGACGCGCTGCTTGATGCCCGTGGAGCCGGCCGACACCGGCTCGTCGCGGCGCGGGACGAGGTCCGTCAGCTGGAGGACGTCCTCGACGCGGCGCGAGCGCTCGGCGCGGCTCACGCCGTGGGCCGCCGCGAAGAAGCGGAGGTACTCCTCGACCGAGAGGTCGGGGAACTTCCCGAACTCGGCGGGCATGTAACCGATGCGGCGCCGCACGCTCGCCGGGTCCGCCGACACCTCGACGCCGTCGACCGCGATCGAGCCCACGTCCGGCTTCGCGAGCGTCGCGATCATCCTGAGGAGCGTCGTCTTCCCCGCGCCGTTCGGCCCGACGACTCCGACGAGGCCGCCCTTCGGGACGTCGAGGTTGACGCACCTCACGGCCACCGTCGTGTCGAAGCGCTTCGTCACGTCGCGGCAGCGGACGAGCATGGGGCTAGAAGGTCGTCGCCCTCCGCGCGTCCGTCAAGGCGCGTCGAGCAGCTTCCCCGTGAAAGCCACGGGGACCGCGGCCTTCACGCCATCGACCGTCGCCACGGCGAGCGGCGTGTCGCCCCCGCGGAGGATCACGAGGACGTCGCCGGGGAGCACGGAGAACTCCTCGCGGAACCCGTCCTCCATCCGCTCCCACGGGATCCACGTGAGACCGGGCCGGTAGATCTCGACCCAGTCGTACTCCTCGGCCGGTCCGTCGGCGAACCCCTCGACGCGCGCGCCGAGCACCCTCCGGGACGGCGTCCCCGCGCTCCGGTGCACGTCGAGGCTCGGGTCGCCCGTGGGCCGGAGCTCCTGCGCGAGCGCGGACTTCTCCGAGTCGGTGAGCGGCCGCTTCTCCGCCTTCTCGAGGTCCGTCCTCAGCTCGCCCCGGAGGACGCGGTAGCTCACCCGCACGGTGAGCGGCCCCCGGTTCGCGACGCGCAGGAGCCGGTTCCCGTGTCCGTCGGGCGTGATCTCGTACTTCACGCTCGGCGTGACGCTCACGTCGAACTTCTCGATCACCTGCACCCCGGCCTCGTCGTGGGCCACGGGCATGGCGATCTCGACGCGGCCGCCCTTCGTGATCGAGACGGTGGCCGCGATCTCGAAGCGCACCTTCCGGCCACGGAGCGGCGCCTCGGTCGTCGCCGCGCTCGACGTCGCCGCCGCCGCGTCGTCTCCTCCGCCTCCCGCCCCGGATGTCGAGCCGCACGCCGAGAGCATCGAGATGAGGCCACAGAACAGCAGCGCTGCCGGACCACGCATGCGCGCCATGCTACCTCGCCGGGGAGCGCCTAAGGCGCCTCGAGCATGCGCGCCTTGAAGGTGAGGCGAGGAACGAGGTCGAGAGAGTCGACCCTGGCCGTCGGGAGAGGGGCGTCGGATCCGTGGCTGACGATGAGGACGTCCACGCGGATGCGGCGCGCCTCGGGAGCGATGAGGACGCCCTTCTCGGAGACGACCGGGGCGTCGAAGGGAGACCAGGCCCGACCCGGAGTGTAGATCTCGATCCAGCGCGAGCGACGGCCCGAGGTGTCGGACTCGGTGAGACGGACACCCGAGCCGCGACGAGCGGGACGACCCGACTTGCGGAGAGCGGAGAGCTCGACGTCCGCGGTGGGCTCGAGCTCGGGCGCGAGCATCCGGCGCTCGGCATCGGTGAGCGGGCGCGGCTCGTGGACATCGGTGGCGGGCAGCGCCTCGGTCCGTAGCACGCGGTAGGTGACCTGCACCGCCACCGGGCGGCGGCACTCGAGGTGGAGGACACGGTTGCCGCGACCGTCCGTGCGGACCTCGTAGGGCGTGTCGGGGATGATCGTCACGTCGAGCCGCTCGATGTCCTGGACGCCGGGCTCGGAGGAGGCGAGCGGGAACCGGAGCTCGACCTGCGAGCCCGTCTCGACCGCGGCGGTCTGCACGAGCTCGAAGCGGAGACGCTTCGGCGGCGCGGGCGGAGGAGCGCGGCGGACCTCGCGGATCTCGCCGCGGTTGCCGCCGCAACCGGCGAGGACGATGAGGAGACCGAGGAGCGGCGCGCGGCGCATGGAGGAGCATGCTACCCGCCCGCTTGCCATGATCGGGGCGCTTGAAGATCGGCGCCTACGACGTCGAGGACACGATCGGAGAGGGCGGCATGGGCGTCGTCCTCCGTGCCCGGGGACCCGCGGGCTCGACGTTCGCGGTGAAGGTCCTCCGCCCGGAGGCGCGGCCCGACAACGTGGCGCGCTTCGAGCGCGAGATCCGGCTCCTCGCCTCGCTCGGCGACTCCGAGGGGTTCGTCCCTCTCGTCGACTCCGGGGACCACGACGGACGGCCGTTCCTCGTCATGCCGCTCCTCGCGGGCGGGACGCTCCGCGACCGGCTCGACCGCGGCCCGATGCCGCCCGCGGATGCGATCGCCCTCGCGGCGGCGCTCGCGGCGGCGATGGCGCGCGCTCACGAGCGGGAGCTCGTCCACCGGGACCTGAAGCCCGAGAACATCCTCTTCACGGAGGACGGCCGTCCCCTGATCGCGGACCTCGGCATCGCGAAGCACGTGAGCGGCTCGGGAGGCGCGGCCAGCGCCCACTTCTCGCAGACGGGCCACGTGCGCGGGACCGCGGGGTACATGGCCCCCGAGCAGATGGAGGACTCGAAGCGCGCCGGCCCGCCCGCCGACGTCTTCGCGCTCGGAGCGATCCTCCACGAGTGCCTCGCGGGCGAGCCCGCGTTCCCGGGCGCGACCCTGATCGAGGTCATGACCCGCGCGAGCGAAGGGAAGCGCGCGCGGCTCGACGCGATCGCACCCGGAACGCCGGCGTGGGTCGTGCCCGTCGTGGACCGGGCTCTCGCGACCGAGCTCGCCGCGCGCTTCGCCGACGCGGGCGCCTTCCTCCGCGCCCTCGAGGCGGCCGAGAGCGGTGCGCGGACCAGGGCGCGGCGGTCGCGGACGCGCCGCGTGCTCCTCGCGCTCCTCCTCGGAGCCGTGCCGGCCGCCGGAGGCGGCGCCCTCGTCCTCCGCAGGGCGCGGCCCTCGAGCGCACCTCCGCCCGCGCCGCGCCCTCCCCCGACGCCGGCGACTCCGCCGGCGCGGCCTCCGGCGCCGAGCGGCGCGCTCGACGCGCGGGCGCGCGCCCACGCGCACGCCGAGCGGGCCTACGCGGCGATCCGCAAGTTCCACACGGAGGAGGCCCGGGAGCAGGCCGCCGCGGCGCTCGCGCTCGACCCGAACGATGCGCTCGCGCTCGCCGTGCGCAGCTCCCTCCGCCACCGCGACAACGACAAGCGGGGCGCCCTCGAGGATGCCCGGCGATCCCTGGCGCTCGACGACGAGCTCGCGTTCGCGTGGGTCGTCCTGGCCGGCGCCGCCATGAGCACGCCCGGCCTCACGGACGAGGTCATCCCGGCCGCGACGCGCGCGATCGAGCTCGACCCCAAGCTCGAGATGGCCTGGACGCTCCGGGGCGGCGCGAAGAGCAACAAGGGCGACCCGACCGCTCTCGACGATCTGAACCGCGCGATCGAGCTCGCGCCGTATCAGGGAGCGGCCTACTTCTTCCGCGCCCAGTACCACGACAAGGTCAAGCGGTACGAGCTCGCGGAAGCGGACTGGACGAAGGTCATCGCGCTCGACCAGAACGACAACTTCGTCGCGTTCACGACGCGCGGCTACGACCGCGTACGCCTCAACCAGTGGGACGCCGCGCTCGAGGACTTCAGCGCCGTGATCGCGCAGCAGCCGAACAAGGCCGTCGGTTACATGAGCCGCGCCATGGTCTACACCTACAAGAAGCTCTGGCGCGAGGCCCTCGCCGACGCCGACAAGGCGCTCGAGCTGGACCCGACGGTCAAGCCCGCGCTCCGCTATCGAGCCCAGGCGCGGGCGAACCTGGGCCAGCGCGAGGCCGCGATCAAGGACTACGAGGCGTACCTCGCCGACCCCGGAGCGGACCCGGACGTGACGCGCGTGAGGGGCGAGCTCGAGGAGCTCGAACGGGCCCCTCAGGCGAAGTAGCGACGGGCGCGCAAAGCCTGGCGCGGCTAGAGTCTCCCTCGTGGTCACCGGAGACGACCTGGCGTTCGTTCGCCTGGCGATGCGTCGCCGTCTCGTGTCCGCTCAGCGGATCCGCGAGGCCGTCGAACGCAAGAAGTGGGACTCCAAGGACCGCACGATCGCCGAGATCCTCGTCTCGATGGGGGCGATCGACCCGAACGTCGTGAAGAAGCTCGCGTCCGAGATCGGCGTGCTCGGACGCCAGACGGTCTCGAGCGGCGGCCAGCGCGACCGCGTCGTCGCGACGGTCGTGAGCCGGAAGACCGACCCGAGCCTCGAGAAGAGCGAGCCCTCCGCCGTCGCGGCGCCGGCCGACGAGCGCACGGAGGCCGACGAGCCCAAGGCGAAGATCCCGCGCCGCGTCGGCCGCTACGAGGTCGTCCGCCTCATCGGCGCGGGCGCCATGGGCGCCGTCTACGAGGCGCGCGACCGCGAGCTCGACCGCACGATCGCGCTCAAGCTCCTCGCGGGCGAGGGCGCGCCGTCCGCGCGCGCGATCGCTCGCTTCCGCCGCGAGGCGAAGCTCGCCGCGCGTCTCGACCACCCGAACATCGTCCGCGTCTACGGCGCCGGCTTCGAGGACAACCACCACTTCATCGCCATGGACCTCGTGGACGGGCGCTCGCTGGCCGAGCTCGTGGCGATCGGCGAGGTGCCGCCGCGGCGCGCGATCCACCTCGCGCGGAAGATCGCGATCGCCATGGAGCACGCGCACGAGCGCGGCGTCCTCCACCGTGACCTGAAGCCCGCGAACGTCCTCGTGGACGAGAACGGCGAGCCGCGCGTCACCGACTTCGGCCTCGCCGTCCTCTCCGAGCCCGAGGAGAACGACCGCCTCACGCGCACGGGCGCCGCGGTCGGCACGCCGGCCTACATGTCGCCCGAGCAGGCGCGCGGCGACCTCCAGGACATCGACCCGCGGAGCGACGTCTACGCCCTCGGCGCCACGCTCTACGAGATGCTCACGGGCGGGCCGCCCTTCGAGGCGCCCACGTTCCTCGAGCTCGCGAAGAAGATCTGCGAGGCCGAGCCGCCCTCGCCGCGGATCAAGAACCCCGAGTGCCCCGAGGACCTCGAGACGATCTGCCTCAAGGCCCTCGAGAAGGAGAAGGAGGACCGCTACTCGAGCGCCGCCGAGATGGCCGCCGACCTCGGCCGGCTCATCGAGGACGCGCCGATCGTCGCGAAGCCGCCCTCGGCCGGCACCCGCGCCAAGCGCTGGGCGACGCGGCACCCGGGCATCGCGGCGACGATCGTCGCGCTCGTGCTGCTCAACATCGCGGGCGGCATCCGGTTCTACCTCCAGCCCGGCTACGTCACCGTCTTCACGGTCCCCGCGGGCGCCAAGGTGTACATCGACGGCGCCTACGTCGGGACGCACGTCCAGGAGCACCCGCTCCTCGCCGGGAAGCACGAGCTCCGCTTCGGCCTCGAGAACTACGACGCCACGGCGACGCGCCTCGACGTGGACCGCGGCCACAACGCGCCGACGATCGTCCGGCTCGTCCACGACCTCGGCACGCTCTCGCTCCGCGCTTCGCGCGCGCTCGAGGGCGCGACCGTGACGATCCGCAACCCGCACAACGGAGAGGTCGTCGCGACCCAGCTCGCGCCGTTCGACAAGCTGGTCAAGCCCGGCGACTACGTCCTCACCGCCAAGAAGGCGGGCTTCGTCTCCTCCGAGCCGATCGCGCTCAAGATCGAGAAGGGCGCGGTCCACGAGGTCTTCCTCCCCGAGCTCGCGCCCGAGAAGGTCTCGCTCCAGCTCGAGGTCGAGCCGCGCGGCGCCGAGCTGCGCCTCGAGGGCTCGCCGACGTGGCAGGTCGCGACGGACGGGCTCGTCACGCTCAAGCGCGAGGGCGGCTTCGACATCGAGCTCAGGAAGCCCGGCTTCCTCCCGAGGACCCTCACGGCGCGCGTGCCGCGCGAGACGAGGAAGCGCGCGACGCTCGCGCCGCTCCGCGCCTCGTCGCGGCCGCTCGGCGGGATCATGGTCGCCGCGCCCGTCGTCGCCGACGTGGACGGCGACGGCGCGCCCGACGTCCTCCTCCTCGAGCACGACGAGGAGGGGCGCTGGCTCACGCTCCTCGGCGGCGGCGAGGAGGGGCCGCGCTGGCGCGTCCGCCCCGGCGACGACGCGCGCGCGATCCTCGAGCTCCTCGCCGACGTGGACCAGGACGGGATCCTCGACGTGGCCGTCGAGACCCGGACCGGCGTCACGATCCGCGACGGAGCGTACGGCTCGCCGATCCTGAGCCTCCCCGTCGCGCCCGCGGTCGGCGACGCGCCGCCCGAGGGAGCGGTCCGCTCGGCGCAGTTCCGGACGCGGAGCGGGCAGGGCGTGCGCTCCATGGCCGTCCTCGCGCTGCGCTACGGCGCCGGCGAGGTCGTGAACCTGAGGATCGCCGTCTGGGTGGACGGCGCGGGCTACTCCTCGATCGCGACGAGCTGCCCCGAGCTCCGCGCCGAGCAGGAGGGCTCGGCGCCGATCGTCGTCCCGATCGGCGAGAGCATGGGCGGCGAGGTGAAGGCCCAGGCCCTCTTCGTGGCGCTCAAGGGCAAGGTCGCGCGCCTCGACCTCCCGCTCGTCCCGTCCAGGGAGGCCGCCTTCCTCCACGCGAAGACGTACGACGTGAAGGAGAGCACCGGGAAGGCGCTGCTCGCGTCGGTGACCGGCAAGGGCGGCGAGATGGTCCTCCTCTGTCCCGAGAGCGGTCCGCTCGTCGCGATCGACCCCGCGAGCGGGAAGATCGTCGCGCGCTTCGGCACGCCGGCGTCGCGCCTCGACGCGCTCCAGGTCGTCCCGCTCGAGAAGGGCTGGCAGGGAGTCCTCGTCCGCGACTCGGCCGACGCGTCGAACCCGACGACGCGGCTCCTCCGGTGGAGCTCGATCCGGAGCGAGTTCCGCGACGACGGCGTCGAGCTCCTCCGCCGCGACGAGCCGCTCTTCCTCCCCCAGGACGCGCTCTGGGCGCCGCGCCGGCGCGAGGAGCCGACCTTCTGGGCGCGCGGCCACGTCCTCGACCTCCGCGGCAACGAGCTCCGCGACCGCTCGGGCGAGGCGCACGTCTGGGCGCGCGACGGCCACAACGCGGTCGCCGACCTCGACGGGAGCGGCGCGCAGCAGGTCCTCGCGGCCTCGATCGACGGGCGGTCGCTCATCACGCTCGCGCCCGTCTCCGTGCTCCGGTGGCGCGCGCCCGCGCCGGGCTTCGTGGACGCGACGGTCGGCGAGCTCGACGGCGAAAAGGCGCTCGTCGCGATCGGACGCGACGGGATCGTGGCGCTCGCGGCGTCGGACGGCCGCACGCTCTGGCACAAACCGGCGCCGCCCGGCGCGCGCTCGATCGCGCTCATGAAGACGAAGAAGGGCCGCGACGTCCTCGTCCTCGGCGACAAGCTCGTCCGCCGCCTCGACGGCCGCGACGGCTCGACGGTCTGGGAGCAGGCCGCGGCGCCGGCTTCCCGCACGATCCAGTCGCTCGGCGAGGACGCCTGCGGGTGCGGGGAGGACGACGTCGTCCTCGGCGATCCGGTCGCGTTCCTCTCGGGCGGCGGCAAGGCGGGCGGCAAGGTCCTGAAGGCGCTCGGCGGCGCGACGCCGGCGGGCGCGCCCGCGCCCGGCCC
>CAZYLP010000384.1:0-8204 GCA_964648345.1 uncultured Planctomycetota bacterium | reverse complement strand
CATCGAACGCTCCGCCAGCAACGCCGCAAGTGAGCTCATGATCGAAGCCCTCCTCCTCGACGTCGGGAACACGCTCCTCTACCTCGACTACGAGCGCCTCGTCCGCGTCCTCGCTCCCGTGCTCCCTGCCGGGACGACCGCCGAGCAAGCCGCCCGCGCCGAGCGTCGCGCTCGCCCGCGGCTCTCCGATCACCTCCACGCCCACAACGCATCGACCGAGGACCCGAAGAGCTTCAAGCTCTACGTCGAGCTCGCCCTCGACGAGCTCGGCACGAAGGCCGATCCGGAAGCCCTCGACGCGGCGTTCGCCGAGCTGTGCGTCGAGCACCGGAAGGAGAACTTCTTCTCGCAGCCCGCGCCGGGCGCGCTCGAGGCGCTCGCCGAGCTCGCTCCGCGCATGAAGCTCGCGGTCGTCTCGAACGCGGGAGGACGCGTGAAGGAGAAGCTCGCGCAGAAGGGCTTCGCGCCGCACCTCCTCGCCGTCGTGGACTCCGGCCTCGAGGGCGTGGAGAAGCCCGATCCCCGGATCTTCCTCGCCGGCTGCGAGCGGGCGGGGGTCGCGCCCGAGCGGGCGCTCTACGTGGGCGACCTCCACGCGATCGACGTCGTGGGAGCGCGCCGCGCGGGCTTGAAGCCGCTCCTCCTCGACCCGGCGGGCGCCTACGCGGAGCGGGGCGTCCGCGACGTGCCGCTCGTCCGGGACGTGACGCTCGTCGCGCACGCACTCCTGGGACGTGGCGGCGGCGCACCCCTCTGGTAGGCTCTCTCGCGGAGGGACTCCATGCGCAAGCTCGCTCTCGTCCTCGTCCTCGTCGGCGGCGTGTTCGTCTGGACCGGCTGCCCCGAGAACCCGCCGGCCCCGGGCACCAAGCCCGCGACGGGCGGCGACGCCTCGGCGCCCGTCGGCTCGAAGTGACGCGGCTCCGGCCGCTCATGGTCCTCGTGGCCATGAGCGGCCTCGCTCTCGTCTCGGGCTGCCCCGACTCGCAGAGCGTCACTCCCCTCGCACCTCCTCCGGGCCCGACGGCGCCCGCGAAGCCGGAGACGCCGCCGCCTCCTCCTCCGCCGCCGCCGCGGCCGACCGAGGGCTGGGGCGCGATGCAGGTCGGCTCGTCCTTCGAGACGATCACGAAGGTGAAGTTCGAGAACCCCGAGCTCCCGAGCGGCGAGAAGCGGACGATCCAGACCGTCGTCGGTTTCGACCCGGACGGCGTCCGCGTGAAGACGGCGGCGTGGATCAACGGTGAGCCCGAGAGGGACCAGGAGCCCGACAAGTTCCTGTTCAAGGCGCTCGCCGAGGACCCCGCCGCCAAGAAGCCCGAGACGACGAAGGAGACCCTCGCCGTCCAGGGCAAGAGCTACGAGTGCGAGGTCACGACGGAGATCCAGGGCGACACGACGACGAAGACGTGGCGCTCGAAGGCGCTCCCCGTCCCCGTGAAGCGCGTCGTCGAGGGTCCGGGGAGCCAGTCCGTCTCCGAGCTGGTCAAGGTGGACTTGAAGTAGCTCAGAGCCACGGCGACGCGAAGCGGAGGAACCAGCTCTTCGGGCCGCTCTTCGCCTTCGTCACGCGCTCGCTCTTGGCGAGGTCCTTCTCGAAGAGGTCCTTCTCGACGGTCTTCGCGAAGCTCGGATCGACGATCACGTAGTTGAGCTCGTCGTTGAACTCGAGGCTGCGCGCGTCGAGGTTCGAGGAGCCGCCCGTCGCCCAGACGCCGTCGATCACGGCGACCTTCTCGTGGGCCATGCGGTCCTTGTACTCGTGGACCTCGACGCCGGCCGCGAGGAGCTGCTTGTAGTAGGCGCGCGCCGTGTGCTTCATGATCGAGACGTCGTTCTCCTGCGGGACGACGAGCTGCACCTTCACGCCGCGCTTCGCGGCCTTGCAGAGCTCGTCCACCATGTCCTGGTCGGAGAAGTAAGGCGTCGCGATCTTCACGGAGGTGGTCGAGGTCGCGATCGCGCGGAGGTAGGCCGCCTTGATGTTCCGGTCCTTGCCCGCGCCGTCGTGCGTGACGATCCGCATCTCGGGGCCGCTCTCGACCTCGGGGAGCGGCGGGTAGAGCTTCTCGGTCGGGAGAGGCGGCGTGCCGGCCTCGGCCGTCCACCGCTCGAGGAACGAGTCCTGGAGCTTCGCGACCACGGGGCCCTCGAGGCGGGTCTGCTGGTCGTGCCACTCCTTCTGGTAGTGGAGGCCGATGTTCATGCCGCCCGTGAAGCCGACCTTGCCGTCCACGACGAGGATCTTCCGGTGGTCGAGGTGGTTCTTCATGAAGCTCGAGGGGTTCACGACGCACTCGACGCCGTTCGAGCGGAGGAAGCGGACGAGGTCCTTCCACTTGTCGTCGCCGCCCGTGCCGTTCTCGTCGAGGAGGACGCGCACCTTGACGCCCGCCTTCGCCTTGTCCGCGAGCTTGCGTGCGAACCTGAAGCCGAGCTCGTCCGCCTGCCACTGATAAACGGAGAGGTGGATCGACTCCTTCGCGGCGTCGATCGCGGCGAGGACCGCCGGGACGACCTGCTCGCCGTCCACGAGGAAGTCCACCTTGTTGCGGCCCGAGGTCGTGGAGCCCGTGACCCCGTCGAGGTACTTCAAGTAGCCCGCCCAGTCGCCCGGCTTCGCCGACGCGTGGTGCTTCGCGAGGAGCGCGCGGACCTTGTCGTCCTCGTCGCCCGTGACCGCGCGGAGGAGCCGCCCGTCGTTCAGACGGTAGAAGAGCCGGTCGAACTCCGTTGCGTCCTTCGCCGACTCGAGGATCTTCACGATCGCCTTCTGGCGGGACTTCTTCACGGGGATCGGGTTCAGGTTGCGCGCGCCGAACGTGACGGCGCTGTCGCCGAACGACGTGAGGACCTGGAGCATGGCGACCTTCTCGTCGGGCGTCGCCGACGCGATCACGTCGTCGGGGAGCGCGATGATCTGGTCGTCGCCGTCGATGATCGCCTTGTCGATCTGGCGCCGGCGCTCGTTGAAGTAGGGCGGCCGGGTCAGCTCGCCGCCGCCGACGCGGATCCGCTGGGTGCCCGTCACGCGGAAGACGGAGAGGGGCGCCACGTCGGACTCGTTGAACGTGGCCTCGTACTCGACCTCGCCCGAGCGCCGGAGGCCGTTGAAGCTGCCGATCACGCCGTCCGTGAGCGTGCGCCGGACCGTGAAGGTGCGGCCCGAGACCGTCCCGTTCGCGGCCCACGTGTCGCCGTCCACCTCGGTCGCCGTGACCATGAAGGACGTCCCGTCGATCGTCGCTTCGAGGGTGCCGTCGTGACGGATGCCGCCCGTCGTGAAGTGGAACTTCCAGGTCCCCTCGCGCGTGACGCGCGGGCTCGCGGGGAGGATGCCCTCGCCCTCGAGCTGGCGGCGAAGGCCCGCGTAGTCCGGGAAGATCACCGACTTCTGGCCGAGCGGCTTGTCGTTCAGGAGGTAGCTTTTGAGCCCCGCCTTCTCGTAGGCGAAGGCGTCGGTCTTGGTGTTGCCGATCCCGAGGCTCACCTTGACGCCGCGAGCCTTGAGGGCCTCGAGCTGACGGAGCTTGTACTCGCCGTGGTTGCCGGGGAGGAACTGCGCCCGCTCCTCCGCGCTCGCGAAGCCGATGTCGTTGTAGATGATCGGGCCGTCCGGGAACTGGTTCCTCGAGAGGAACGCGCGCGTCTCCCTGTCGTAACGATCGTCGCGCGCCGTGAGGTAGAGGATCGTCCGCGTCCGCGAGAGGTCCTGGAGCACGTCCGCCGCTCCGGGGAAAGCCGCCGCCGAGCCGCCCTGGAAGGGCACGCGCCACTCGGGGAGGTCCGAGATCGTCTTGTCGATGTCCACGACGACGACCTCGCGGGACTTGTCGAGCACGAACAGACGGCCCCTCGCCGTCGTCGCCGAGTCGCGCGCGAGCGTCGCGCGGAACTCGCTCACCCCGACTTGTGTCGGCGTCACGCTCGCGGCCGCGAAGCCGGTCTTGTCCGTCCGGGTCCAGTGCGTCTCGCCGAAGGCGTCCACGTGGACGACCTCGTCCTTCAGGTTCTTCCGGATGAGCCCCGACTGCGTGAGCTTCACGCGCAGCGGCACGGCCTTGCCCGGCGTCGTCACGGCATCGAGACCGACGGCGATCGTCTCCGACTCCGCCCGGGCGACGCTCGGCGCGGCGACGGGGGCGACCGCGGTCGCCGATACCAGATAAAGTGCTACCAGTGACGCGCGCGGCGTCGGGTGGACCCTGAACTTCACGGCCTGAGCTCTCTCTCGGATGAGCCCTAGGGCAATGAGGGTACCCAGCGCGTGAAAGGATCTAAGTCCAAGGATCTCGTGGAGCTAGTCTTTTCTTTCAGAGACGAACGTCAGCTTCTGGGGGATGGTGGGGCAGCTTGCTTCAAGTGAACCGAATCGTCAGCCGCGTTTCGCGAGGAGCTCGGCCCGACGGCGCTCCCAGGCGGCCTGCTCCTCGACCTGACCGAGCAGGCGAGTCGCGGTCACGAGCCCGTCGAGCGTCTTCTTCGTCTCGACGCCGCTCGTCTTCGGCAGGTGAGCCGTGAGGATCTCGAGCGCCTTCTTCGGCCGCCGCTTCACGAGGCGCTCGAAGTCCGCCTCCTGTCGCGAGCCCGGCGGGATCTTCTTCGCCTTGCGGAGCTCGGGCCGTTCGCAGTCGTACCACTGACCCTCGATCATGAGCCAATCCTCGTCCTGGACGACCTTGTCGAGGACCGGGAGCAGGTTCTTCTCGATGTCGCGGACCTGATCCTTCGAGAACCCGCCCTGAGAGAGGAGCGAGCGCGCGTGGATCGCGATCGTCTGCGACTCCTCCGGGTCGAGCATGCAGTACGGGTGGCCGTCCGGCGGCTCGTCGACCTCCAGACGACGGCCCTCGACGAGCATGCGGAGGAGACCCTCCGACCCCGTCTCCTCGGCGCGTTCGAGGAGCGGCTCGAAGGCACCGAGCGGCCCTGCGTAGAGACTCTTCGCGTCCATGACCGGCCAGAGCGTGAGGTCGTGGTCTGTCGAGAAGGTGCTCGCGAGCACGATGTCGAGCGCCGTCCGCTCGTCGTCCGTCAGGAGCGTGTAGTCGAGCCCGTCCGCGGCCATGCGCTGGGCGACCTTCTTGCCCAGCTTCAAGCCGACGGAGGCTTCGAGCGCCTCGTGGTAGTAGCTGTCCCACGCGAGGACGTCCTCCTCGTGAACGAAGACCTCGTCGAGACCGTCTCGCGAGAAACGCGTGAGGAGGATCGTGTTCTTCGTCATGTGGCCCGTCGCGACAGGATCGCCGGTCGCGACGGGCACCACAACGGCATCTCTGAGGAGACGAGCCGTTCTCCCCGTGCGACTCCTCCGGGTTGATGATCATCTCGCCGTCGAGGGTCTGCACGGTCGGGTTCCCCTCGGCGCGAAGGCCTCGCGCTGAGCCTTGGTCAGCGTACCGCGCAGTTCCTTCGTGATCTTCGTCTTCGCGTCCTTGAGGACCTGCTGGGCGGCCGTGAGCTTCGTCCGCGCCTTGAGCGGGTTGAAGCCGAAGTGCGCGAGGAGCTCGTTCTTGGCGCCGACGGCCGCGCTCAGCGCGCTGTCGACGTCGACCAGGAACAGGCGAGCCTCTTCGTCCGCAGCCTTCTTGTCCCGGCTCCACTAACGAATGATGGCATGGGCCTCACGGACGATCTTCCGCCGGCGGTCGCGAACGGGACGACGGGCGAGAGCTCGAGAGGCTCGGCATCACGCTCCCGAGAGACGTGAAGGATCTCGCGGCACTCTCCCTCCCCGACGCCGCACGCAATCGCCTCGAGCGCGCGCGCGAAGGCGTGCTCGGGCCGCTCTCTGCGCGGTGGCCCGACGTCTCTGTTCGCGTGAACGTCGACCGTCTCGAGGCCGTGGGCTACTACTCCGGGCTCATGCTCAGGATCTCCGTGGAGTCGCCGAAGGGCTTCGCGCTCCCGCTCATCGACGGCGGCTTCACCGACTGGACGCAGCGGCTCCTCGACGACAGGAAGGAGCGCTTCCTCGGCACGGGGATCGGCACGGACGCGATCCTCGCGCTGTTCCCGGTGACGGGCCATACTCGCGCGGGGGTGGGTCCATGATTCTCCGCGTCCTTCTCGCGCTCTTGCTCATTCTGTTCGTCGGATGCACTTCGACATCGACGATCGCGGATCGACGACCAGCAGCCGATTGCGGGAGAACTGAGCGCTGCCGAGAAGAACCAGATGCGCTTCAACAGGATCGAGGTCGTCATCCAGAGAGGGGACAAGAAAGTCGAGCTTGCCTTCAAGCTGATCGCGCCGAGGAAGTGACGCCATGGCCGACACGAGCTACGAAGACCCGAAGAAGATCCTCGAGATCCTCATGAGCACGGGACGCCTTCGCTTCGTGCTCACGGACAACTACAAGGTCCCCCTCGAGTCCGTGACGAAGCTCCGCGTGGACGGCGACAACATCAAGGTCGACGTCTGGGTCGGGGAGCGCATGCTCCGCTTCAAGGCGAAGGGCACGGAGAACTGCCTGATCCCCGACGAGAGCGTCGGTGGCGTGAAGATGGCCCTCGACCCGTGGCTCGCACAGGAGCTCCACCGGGTCGTCGAGGACCACGCGGGCGGTTGAGCGCGTGGCTCGGGCCGTCGAGGAAGTGACGGGCTGCCGCACAGATCCGGAGATTGCGGCCCAGACGATCGCGTGCGATCCTCGACCCTGTCGGGAGTCCTCAATGCTGCACCATCGGGGTCGATGTGCGCGCTGGATGAGGACTTCCGCGTTCGTGGGGCTCGTGGCCTTGGCCCTGTCGGCTAGCGGGTGCGGGCCGTTGTTCCTCATCGGAGGCGTGATCGGTGGCGGCATCGCCGCGACCTCCGGATCGGGCGGGGGAGGAGGCGGACCGACGCTCGTCGTCGGTCAACCACCGCCTCCGCCATCACCTCCTCCGCCTCCGCCACCCCCGCCTCCCCCGCCGCCGCCGCCCCCGCCTACTCCTTCGCCGCCGGGGCCAGCGGCCTCCTTCTCGATCGAAGGGATCTCGTCGTCGGTGACGGCGGGAACGCCTCTCCACTTCACGCTCACGGCGCTCGACGCCTCCGGCAGGGTGGCCTCGAGCTACGCCGGGACGGTCTCGTTCTCGACGACGGACACCGGCGCCACGCTCCCGCCGAGTTACACGTTCATGGCGAGTGATGCCGGGGCTCACGTCTTCTCGGCGACGCTCAACACGGCGGGGGCGCAGTCGATCACGGCGACGGACACGGTGGCGACCGCGATCTCGGGCACGCGAAGCGGCGTCGTGGTCGAACCGGGCCCCGCGACCTCGCTCACCGTGGCGGGCTTCCCATCCCCGACGAACGTCGGCGTATCCCACACGTTCACGGTGACGCTCCGCGACTCCCAGGGGAACATCGCCACCGGCTACTCGGGGAGCGTGACGTTCACGTCGAGCGACGGAGCGGCCTCGCTCCCCGGGGTCTACACGTTCGGCCCGTCGGATGCCGGCACGCGCACGTTCTCGGCCACGTTCAGCGCTCCGGGGACGCAGTCGATCACCGCGACCGATACGGACACGAGCTCGCTGACCGGCTCGCAGAGCGGGATAACGGTCAACGCTTCACCGAAGATCAACGACTTCACGCGACGCCAGGTCGTCGGCGGGTCGGTGACGATCACGGGCTCGAACCTCACGGGCGCGACTGCGGTCACGCTCGGAGGGGGTCCGAGCGCCCCGATCACGTCGAACACCGCGACGGAGCTCGTCATCACGGTCCCCGCGGGGGCGTCGAGCGGGACCGTCTCGATCACGACTCCGTCAGGCAATGCGACGAAGAGCGGGTTCATCCTCGCCGGATCGTTCACGAATCACCCGCTGTCCAACAACTCGAGCCTCTCGTCGATCGCTGTTGGGCCCGACGGAGCCCTCTGGTTCGGGAAGGACCTGACGAAGGTGTGCCGGATCACGACCGCAGGGGTCGTGACCGAGACCCCGCTTCCGACGCCAAACGCCAACGTGCGGGGCCTGACGGCCGGTCCGGACGGTAACGTCTGGTTCGTAGAGCAGTCGGGCAATAAGGTCGGCCGGATCACCCCCGCAGGCGTCGTGACGGAGTTCTCGCTCCCCACGCCCAACTCCTTCCCCTTGAACATCACCACAGGACCCGACGGGAACCTCTGGCTCACGGAGTTCGGAGACCAGATGACCCAGGTCGGGCGAATCGGCCGGATCACGCCCGCCGGTGTCCTCACGGAGTTCACGGCG
>CAZYLP010000383.1:0-8226 GCA_964648345.1 uncultured Planctomycetota bacterium | reverse complement strand
ATGGTGTCCTTGATCTCGCACTTGAGCTCGGTGCCCTCGGCAGCGCGACGCTCGATCGCGGAGAAGGTGTCGCCCGTGTTCACGCCGTAGACGACGAGCTTGTCCTTGCGGAGCCGGCCGATCATGTCCATGTTGAGCATGGCGGCCGTCTTCCTGAGCGGGAACGGCGGCTTCTTCACGTAGTGCTTGGAGCCGAAGAGGCCGAGCTCTTCCCCGTCGAACCAGATGAAGACGAGCCGCCGCTTCGCGCCCCCCGCGGCCGCGAAGGCCCGCGCGAGCGTCAGGTTGCCGGTCGAGCCGCTCGCGTTGTCGTCGGCGCCGTAATGGATCTTTCCGCCGCCGCTCATGAAGTCGAGCGAGCCGTGGCCGCCCTTCCCGAGGTGGTCGTAGTGCGAGCCGACGACGACGACCTCGTCGGCGAGGTCGCTCCCGTCCTGCGCGGGGAGCGTGGCGACGACGTTCCGCATCTGACGGCCGCTCGCCTTGAAGCTCTGGAAGAAGGTCCCCTCGTCGCCCGCGGGCTTGAGCCCCGCCTTCTCGCACTGCTCGGCGATCCAGTCCGCGGCCGCGCGGCCCGTCTCGGAGCCCGCCTCGCGACCGATGAAGTCCTCGCCGGCGAGCTTCTCGATGGTCTTCTTGATCTCGTCCGCGTGGATCGCCGGCTGGGTGTCGCCCGCGCGTGCGACGCCCGCGGCGAGGGCGAGGATCAGCAAGGGAAGGCAGCGTCGGCTCACGGAAAACCTCTTTCTTGGGGGCTTCGCCCCCAAACCCCGAGACCGGTCCTCGCGCCCGCAAACGGCGCGGGCGCTGCGGCGCGGGGGGCGGACCCCCCACACCCCCCGAAATTCGGTCAATCGTCGCCTCGTTTTACCGTGGAATGCGTCTCGGCGTTGGGTCCGATCTCGTGCTTGTGCCGGACACGTGGGGATTTGCGGGCATAAGGCCCTTTTGGGCTTGTTCTTGCAAAGGGTCTCCGGGGCCATCGGGAACCATGTCGCGTGTCTTGACAGATGTCCAAGAGGCAGCCAGCCTGAACGACCTCGGAGCCGATCCGCAGGGCGCCTGTCAGAGATGCGGGACGACCGAAGAGCTGATCCCGGACCGCGACGTACCGGATCTCTTTCTCTGCAAGACATGCACGGACGTGATCGCCCGTCAGCAGCAGTTCATCGACTGGGGTTTCGGGGAGGCACCGGATGACCTCGGGTAGGTTGAAAATGCCCTCTCTAGAACAACCGAGCTCGGCCGTGTCGAGCTCCGCTGTGTCTTCGAGCGCGGTACGCCGCGAGAACGAACGCAACCGGGCCGCCGCCGCCGCGACCTGCACGACCGCGCGCGCGGAGCGCGTGACCATGACGTTCCCGCGCGACACCCACTACCTCGCCATCGTCCGGCGCGTGATCTCGGACGCGGCCGTACGCGCGGGCTTCGACGCCGACGACGTCGCGAAGATCGAGCTCGCCGTCGACGAGGCGTGCTCGAACGCGATCATCTACCAGGTGGACGGCTCGGGCGAGGGCCGCTTCCGCGAGCTCGGCGTCGAGATGAGGATCGAGGCGCCCAAGTTCACCGTCGTCCTCCAGGACCGCGGCGAGCCCTACCCGTTCGACGCGCAGGGCAACTTCGATCTCGAGGACTCGCTCCGCGGCCACGAGCCCGGCGGGCTCGGGATCTACATCATCAAGAACTTCATGGACGAGGTGGTGTACTCCCACTCGCCGCGCGAGGGGAACACGCTCACCATGGTGAAGTTCCTGCCGCGGTAGCGACTACTTCCTGAACTCGATGTCGGCGATGTCGAGGACTTCCTGCTTGTCCTTCAAGCGGCGAGTCACCGCTTGCCGCTCCTCGTTCGGGCGGCCCCAGTTCTTCACGACGAGGACCTGGATCGTCGTGTCGCCGGCGAGGAGCTGCTGGCGGTTGCCGTAGTAGTTGATCTGGAGCTTGAAGGTGCCCCTCATGGCCTTCTTGACGAGGTACTCCTCGGGGCCGTAGCCCTGCGTGAAGTCCTGCCCGAAGGCGCCGCCGATCGTCGTCGCGCGGTGGCCGTAGAACGCCTTCTCGCCGCTCGGCTCGGTCACCCAGAGGTCCATGTCGCAGGCGTCCGCGTCCCAGGTGAGGATGATGCGGAGGTCCACGTCGATCGGCGTCAGCAGGTCCTCGGGGAGCGTCGCGCCGCTCTTGCCGCCGGCGCGGCGGAGGACGTCGTTCAGCTCGCCGAGCGTGATGAGGTCGATGTCCGGGAAGCGCCCGTCCCAGTTGCCGAGGACGACCTTCTCGAGGTTCGCGACGGACTCGGGCCAGCGCTTCGCCTCGCCGAGGACGAGGCCGAGGTCGCGGAACGACTGCGGCTCCTCGGGGCGCATGCGCGCGACCGTCTCGAAGACCGTCGCCGAGAGAGAGAGCTCGCCCGCCTGCGCGAGGCGGTGCCCGAGGATCCGGAGGAGAGGCGGGCTCTCGAGCTCGAGCTCGGCGAGGTTGGAGAGGATGCGGAGAGCGAGCGCCGGCTGCTTCTGTCCGTAGAAGTAGTCGGCGCAGTCGAGGAAGAACGCCGTGCTCGTGGAGTAGCTCGAGCGCTGCTCGAGGTACGCCGCGTAGAGCTTGGCGCCGTCCGTCACCTTCTTGAGCGCCTCGATGTAGGGCGTCTTCGGGTCCCAGGCCTTGAGCGTGATGCTCGGAGGCGGAGCGGAGGAGCCACTCCCTGCCTCGTCCTTCGCCTCGGCCTTCTTGGCCATGGCTCCGTCGCCGGGGAGGGCGCCAGCCCTCGCCGGGCGCGGCGCCGGTCGCGGCTCGTCGCGAGGGGCTTCCTCGCGCGGACGCTCCGCGCCGCCGGTGCCGCCCTCCGTGCGGCGTTCGTCGAAGCCGTTCTTCGTCTTCTCGGGCGCGACCCTGAGGTCGTCGGGGTACTCGAACACCTTCTTCGACCACTCGACGCGCGCCTTCCACTTGGCGCGGACCTGCTCGATCCGCTCGTCGCGGCTCTTCGCCGCGGCCTGCTTCTCGGACTCGATGCGCTTCTCCCACTCGTCGATCCACTTCGCGGGAGGCTTCACGCGGTAGCGCACGTACTGGTCGAGAGTCTCGAGGACGAGGAGGGACGTGTAGGGCGTCACGATCGAGTGCGCCTTCGCGAAGCGAGTGAGCTCGCCCTCGTTCTTCACCTTGTCCTCGAGGAGCGCGTCCACGCGCCTCGAGGCCCAGATCCGCTCGAGCCTCCCGGTCTCCGCGAGCGTGGAGGAGTCGAGGGTCACCTCCGCCTTCGCGGTCTCGGTCGCCCCGTGGCCGAAGCGGAGGACGAGCTTCTGGGGCGCGCCCGCCTTGAAGCGGCCGGTGAGCGTCACGACGCGGCCGTCGAGCTTGGCCGGAGCCTTCGGGAAGATGTCGAGGACGCGCCCGACGTCGCCCGCGCCGCCGGCCACGTCCACGCCGAGGAGCGTCCGCGGCTCGGCCAGGGCGCGCGTGACCGCCTCCTCGGGCGCGAGCTCGGCGACGTTCACGAGCGCGCCCTTCTGCGAGAGCCGCGCGAGGAGTGCGAAGTCCGCGGCGCTCGAGCTCACGACGCAGGTGAGCGGCTTCGCCGGGACGGCGAGCTCGCCGTCGCCCCAGTTCACGAGACCGTCGCTCACGAGGAGATAGGCGTCGGTCTCCGCGTCGAGCTTCGCGAGGTCGAGGCAGGCGAGCCGCGTCGCGCCGTCGGGGTACACGTTCGCGAGGGACCCGAGAGGGATGCTCGGCTTGCCGTCCTTGACCGCGAACGTGCTGCTCCCTTCCGGCCAGATGTCGTTCGAGAACACGACGAGCTTCACCGACGCCTCGCCGAGCTCCTTGAAGTACGCCTTGAGGAAGGCGACCTCCTTCACGCGGTCGCGGGCCGCCGCCGAGCCCGAGTTGTCCCAGAGGATCGTGACCCGCGCGGGCTTGAGCTTCGCCGTCTCGATCGCCGGCACCGGCACTCGCGCGACGAAGACGAGGTCCTTCGTGACCGGCCCGCTCTCGACGACGACCTCCGCGCCCTCGAGGGGGAGCGCCACGTCGAGGACGAGGTCGCGGGGCTCCATCTCCATGACCTCGGAGCCCTTGAGCTCCGAGGCCCAGCCCCCGGGGGCGAGCTGCCAGCGAAGCGGGAGGCCGTCCTTTGACGAGACGGGCGCGTGCTTCCCGATCACCCTCGCCTTGCACGAGAAGTTGCGGATCCTGGCGCCATAGGCGAGCGGCACGATGAGCCGCGCGCCCCCCGCGCCGGCGTCGGCGAGCGGGTGCTCGTAGCCGAGGACGACGCGCTTCGTCCCCTTCGCGGGGATCGGGTAGACGCGCGTGCGGAAGACGTTGCCCGTCACCCACTCGAGGAGCGCGGGGTCCGCGGAGCCGCGGACGACCTCCTCGAAGATCGCGCGGGCGCGCTCGCGCTCGACCACGCTCGCCTCGCGGAGCTCGCCATCGATCTCGAGCGCGAGGGAGGTCACGCTGGCGCCCGGCGGCAGCGGGAGGACGAGCTCGCCCTCGAGGATCCGCTCGAGAGGGTTCTCGAAGGTGAGGTCGAGCCGGACCGACGCGATCCCGGAGACGACCGTCACATCCGCCTGCACTCCGGAGACACGGAGGGGCTGGGACGGCTTCGAGGGGTCGGGCCGGACGAGGAGGGCGGGCTCTCGCCGCTCGGCGCGCGGCGTGGCGTCCTGGGCGTGGGCGTTCGCCGCCAGGAGCAAGGCGACGGAGAGGCCGAGAACGAGGCGTGAGAGACCCATGTGACCCCCTTCGAGTGTGCGGATCCTAAACGGATTCGACGCACGGCGGGGGGACGGGGTTCCAGGGAGGGGTCAAGGAAACGAGGAGGGCGCGAAACCCCACCGTGGTGGTGGCTTCGCGCCCTCTCGACCGTTCAGCATTCACCCGACGGCGGGCGCCGAGTGAGCACCAAAGGGTAGGAGTACTACTTCTTCCACTTCACGCCGGTGCCGTAGAGGTGGAGATCGACCTTGCAGTAGAGGCCGAGGATGTTGAGGATCCGGGCATCGTAGTACACGTCGACGACCGTCTCCGCGCCGCCGGCCTTCGCCTTGTCGAGGAGGGTCTTGTACGCCGTGTCGCCCGTCGAGATGATGCCGAGGATGTTGGCGCAGCTGCCCTCCGCCTCGACGACGCCCATCGTCGTGAAGCCGGGGCCCTCGGAACGGAACGACGTGTTGGAGCCCGACATCGACGGCACGTTGAGCGCCGTGTAGATCGCGCCGTTCGTCGCCGACACGCCGTGATAACCGGCGGGAGCGGCGCAGCCGAGGAGCGCCGCGAAGAGCGCCACGCTGCTGAGAACAATGAACTTCTTCACGTTGACTTCCCCCTTCACTTCTCGAACGATTCGAAAAGTTCTGTAGATGAAAAGGTCATTTACGTCACTGAGAGGCACCGAGTTACCACGTCGCCGTGGCTTGATTCAAGACAATTCTAAGGACCACCACCGACAAACACGCCCGCCCTTTTCGCCGAATCGCGTGGACATTAGACTTCCCGCGCCCTGGCGGGCGAGAGAGCTGGCAGGCGGTGCTCCTAGAAAGTCTGGAGAAAAGGGATCGGGATGCCCCGGTGCTGCTCCAGAACAACCGGACGATCACCGCGGGCGAGCTGGCGGTCCAGGCACGTTCCCTCGCGGGGGCCCTCGCGGCTCGAAACGTCTCGGAGGGCGACCGGGTCGCCCTCGTCTTGCCGAACTGCAAGGAGCTGCTCGTCGCCCTGGCGGCTTGCGCGCGGCTCGGCGCGATCGCGGCTCCCCTGGACCCGGCATGGACTCCCCCGGAGCTCGCCCGCGCTCTCGCGCCGCTCTCCCCGACGTGCATCTTCGGGCTCGGGCGTCACGGGAGGACGCTCGAGGCGGCAGTCGCTACGGCCGAGCTTGCACCCCCACTTGTCGTCCGGATCGACCGGGACCTTGAGGGGGCCCTCCCGACCGACGACGGCTCGGTGTCCCTCGAGGCCCTGCTCGCCGCGAAACTTCCGGCGCCGGAGCGGCCGCCCGAGCGCGCGGCTCTCATCGCTCACGCGACCTGGCGGGGGAGGGGGCGGCCCCACTTCGCGATCCGGCCGGCCGAGGTCTCGATCGAGGCGGCCGTGCTCGCGGCCCGCGCGACCGGCCTCGTCGCGGCGACCGAGGGCCGGGGTCCGATCCTCGCGGCGGCGCCCTTCCACAGGCCGGGGGCGCTCGAGCTCCAGCTCCTCGCGCCGCTGGTCCTCGGTGTCCCGGTCGTCGTCCTGAAGCAGCTCCGCGCGCGCATGGCCCTCAAGCTCGCCGCGACTTACGGCGTCCGGGCCGCCGTCGCGCCGCCGGCGCTCCTCGCCCTCATGGGCCGGCTCGTCGCGAGCGGCGCGGAGCCCTCCGCCGAGTCCGTCCGGCTGTTCGTCGCGACGAGCGCGCCGCCCCCCACGCCGGAGCAGGTCGAGGTCGTCGAGCGGACCTTCCAGGCGCCGCTCGTCTGGGGTTACAGCCCGGCCGAGGCTCCCTGGGCGCTCGTCGTCCCCGAGGAGCGGCGCTCCTTGCCGCCATCGGCGCGCGGCCTGGGCGTCCCGGTCGGCGAGACCGAGGTGGACCTCGGGGAGGGCGGCCGGATCCACGTCCGCTCGCGGCGCGGGGCCCACGAGTTCCTGGGCGAGACGCCCGAAGACCGCCCCGTGCTCCTCGGAGTGCCGACGGGAGATGCCGCCATCCGGACACCGGACGGGACGCTCTTCCTCGTCCCCCGCGAGGACGTGGCGACCGTCGCCGCCTACGAGGTGGACCTCGTCGAGGTGTCGGACACGCTCCGGCGACACCCCGCCGTGGCGCTCGCGCAGGCTTTCTCCGTGCCGGACCCCGACATGGGAGCGCACATCCGGGCCGTCGTCACGCTCGCACCAGGCGCCAAGGAGTCCGTCGCATCGCTCGTGGACTTTCTCCGCGAGCGTCTCTGCTACTACAAGATCCCGCAGTCCTTCCGCTTCCGGCGGCTCGACCGACCGAGCTGACCGACCATCGATGATGGGTGGGGCCGTGGTTGTCGGACCCCATCGCTATCGTCGCGGCGATGGCATCGCCCGTCGTCACATCGCTTCCGGACGCCCGGCCCGCGCCGGCGCGGCGGCGCGCGCGCGCGCCGCGAGGCGCGACCGAGCCGTTCCCGAGCATCGCGCGCGTGGTCGAGCTCGCCCGCAACGGGCGGCCGTTCGCCCTCGTCGTCCCCACGAAGCCGGCGCTCGAGCACGTCAAGAACGAGGTGGCGCGGCTCGCGGGCGCGGTGGACCCGCTCCGCTTCTACACCGCGCTCGGACTTGCGAAGCGCGTGCTCGATCTCTCGAGGGCTCGCGCGCCGCGCCTCGCGACGCCGCGCGAGCGCGACTACCTCCTCGAGCGCGCGCTCCGGTGCCTTTCTCCTGATGCTCACGGCGGGTCCGATGGCCACGGTGGGGGCGTCGGGGATGCCGACCTCGCGCGCCTCCGGCGGGAGCTGGGCGCCGCGAGCCGGTTCCGGGGCTTCCGGCGGGCGCTCCTCCACTTCTTCTCCGAGGTCGAGGCGGTCGGGGTCGAGCCCCGGACGCTCGCGGCGGTGCTCCGCCGCGCCGCGTCGACGCCCTACTCGCAGACGGTCCACGCGCGTCTGGCCGAGGCGTACCGCGTCTTCCGGGCCGAGCTCGCCCGGGCCGAGGTCGCGACCGAGGCCGACGTGCTAGCCCGCGCGACGCGCGCCCTCGCCGGCGATGTGCCGGGCCTCCCCGAGGTCGTGATCTGGGATGGGTTCGTCGATCTCGCCCCGCGTCAGCTCGAGCTGCTCCTCGCGCTCTCGGCGCGCGTGGGCGAGACCGAGCTCCACCGGAGCGAGCTCCAGCAAGAAGGGCGCGGAGGGACCGAGGCCGACGCCCGTCGCGCGCTCGGCGAGCGCGGGTTCGAGATCGTCGCGGGCTCGCGCGGGCCGAGCTCTCCCCGCGCGCCGGTCATCGAGCACGTCGTCCAGTCCCTGTTCGCGCGCGGCGGGCCGTCCGGTCCGCGCCCCTCGACCGAAGGGTTCGTCTCGTTCGTTCGCGCCGGATCGCCCGCGGACGAGGCCCTCTCCGCGCTCAAGATCGCGCGCGCCGCGGTGCTCGAGCGCGGGCGACGCTGGAACGACGTCCTCGTCGTCGTCCCCGACGCGCGGGCGGTGCGCCCCGCCTTCGAGCGGGCGGCACGCGAGCTCGACGTCCCCGTGCGCGTCCACGGCGCGCGCG
>CAZYLP010000382.1:282-8247 GCA_964648345.1 uncultured Planctomycetota bacterium | reverse complement strand
GCTCTCGAGCGCCTCGAGGAGCTTCTCGCGGTCGTGCTCGCCGCGGAGCGCGCGGAGCTCGACCGCCCGGACCGCGAGCGCCCGGCGCGCGACGCGATAGCGCCCGGCCGGAAGCGCGGCGCGCGCCGCGATCCAGGCGAACCGCTCGGTGGCCCGGACGCCGTCGCCCACGGGCCGCGCGGGCGGGACGATCGTCTCGGCCGCGATCCGGAACTCGAGGAGCGCCGGCCCGTCGGGCGCGATCGCGACGGCGGCCGCGTCGATCCTGTCGACGGTCGCGCCGATGCCCGTCCCGCACTCGATCGCGAGCCGCTCGAGGAGGTCGAGCTCGCCCGCCGGGTCGCGGAGGAGAGGATCCGCCGACTTCGCCTCGGCGACGAGCCTCTCGAGCATGGGCAGGATCTCGCGCTGCGGGTCGCCGAGCGAGGCGCCGCGGGCGCGGTCGATCGCGAGCCGTGCGCGGACGAGGCGCGCCGCCGCGCTCAGCGGGGGCGTGAGCCGCGGGATCGCGTCGAGCTCGGCCGCGAGGGCCTCGAGCGGCGCGCGGGCATCGAGCGGCGCCCGGGTCTCGCGGTGACGGGCCCACGCGCGGAGCGCGCGCACCTCGGGGTCGTCGGCCTCGACCGAGAGGACGTCATCCCACCGGCCCTCGCGCGCGAGGAGGCGCGAGACGGCGCGCGCCACCTCGACGCGGTCCGCGGCCTCCGTGCCGTCGAGCGCCTCGCGCACGGAGCCGAGCCTCGCGAGCGCGCACGCGCGCACGACGCGCACGCGACGCATCCGCGCCGAACCGTGACTCCTCGCGACCGCGCGACTCGCGGCCTGGACGGCGCAAGAGTCGCGACGGGCCGTGAAGGCCGCGTCGGCGGCGCCGGCCCATGCCTCGGCGGCGAGCTCGTCGTCGGCGAGGGACTCGGCGAGGGCCGTCGCCGCGCCCGTCGCGGCCCGGGCTCCGAGCGGGTCCGTCGCCTGGAGGCGGCTCGCGGCCACGAGCCACGCGCGCGCGATCGCCGCGCGGTCCACGGGAGCGCTCGCGACGTCGGCCGGGGGGCGGCCGAGCACCCGGAGCCCGACGACGAGGAGGAGCCCGGCGAGGAGCGCGATCGCGACCGGCGACCGGCGCGCCGGGAGGACCCTGTCCCCGCGGAGGAGCGCGTCGAGCTCGTCCGCGAAGGCCGCCGCGGAGCGCGTCCGTTGCTCGGGGTCGTGCACGAGCGCGCGGTCGATGACCGCATCGAGCGCGAGCGGAGTCCCCGCGAGCTCCGAGAGGCGCGGGCGATTCCCCTGCTGCATGAGGAGGATCGTGTCGATCACCTCCGTCGCCCCGAAGGGGTGGGCGCCGGCGACCATCTCGTGGAGGACGACCCCGAGCGCGAAGATGTCCACGCCCGGGTGCACCGGCCCCGCGAGCACCTGCTCGGGCGGCATGTAGACGAAGGTCCCGAGCGTCTGGCCCGTCTCGGTGAGGGAGCGGGCGTCCATGTCCTTCACGCAGCCGAAGTCCGCGATCCTCGGGCTCCCGGTCTCGTCCAGGAGGATGTTCTCGGGCTTCACGTCCCGGTGGACGAGCCCCGCCGAGTGACAGCGCTCGAGCGTCCGCGCGACGCGCGAGACGAGCGCGACGGCCTCCCGCCACTCGAAGCGCGCGCGACCCGCCAGCCGCCCACGGAGCGAGCCGCCGGGCATGAGGTCCATGACGTAGTAGTGGCTCGTGCCGGCGACGCCCGTCTCGTGGATCGGGACGATGCCGTCGCCCGCGAGCCGGGCCGTGGCCTCGCACTCGCGCTTGAAGCGCTCGACGAGCTGGGGGGGAGCGTCCGCGGCGAGGACCTTGAGAGCCCGCACGGCGCCCGTCGGAATGTGTCGCACCCGGTAGACGCGGCCCATGCCGCCCTGGCCGAGCTCGGAGACGACCTCGTACGCGCCGACGGTCCTCAATCAGCGTCCTTCGTGCTGCTTGCTCGCCTCGAGGAGGAAGTTGAGGAGGAGGTTCTCGAGCGTCTTCCCGTCGGCGCTCGTGTCCTGGTGCCCGAAGTGGCTGATCGTGTGGAGCACCCGCCCCGACTTCGAGCGGGTCCACTCCGCGGTCGCGCCGCCCGTGGCCGTCGCGTTCGACTTGACGCCGGGGCGGAACGTGACCGCGACGGCGCCGTCTCCCTGCGCGAGCTTGGCGAGGTCGTCGCTCTCGAGGAGGACGGTGACGCCCGCCTTGTCGAGGACGTTGATCGCGGGCGCCTCGTCGTCGATCTGCCACTCGTGGTCGAAGACGTGGCCCGGCTTGACCGTCTTCTCGACCGTCTTCGCACCCTCGGCGGGCTTGTCCTCCGTCCTGCCCGCCTCGCGCTGCCAGACCCCGCGCATGAAGGGGTGCGCGACGCTCCCGCGCACCGGGCGGAGCTTCACGTCGAAGTGCCGCTCCCAGTACTTCCCGTCCTTCGAGCGGAGGCGGACGAGCCGCGGCTTCTCCTTGGGCGCCCCGGAGCACGCCTTGTCCGGCCACGCGGGGCCGATCACGTCGAGGATCCCCCAGTCCTCCGTGTAGAGGTAGCCGCCCTGGTCCTCGACCCACGCCTTCACGGCCGCGAGCGACTTCGCCGAGAGCTTGTAGCAGGCGATCTTGTGCACGGAGCACTTCGGGTTGCAGCCCGCGAGGAGACGGTTCGCGCCCTCGCCCTCCATGGGGCTCTCGGCGCACTTCGTGCACGCGCAGTACTCGTTGATCCGGTTGCAGTTCACGAGGAGCGCGTGGCAGCCCTCGAGGTACTTCTTCGGCTCCTTCTCGAACTCGAACTTCTTGACGACCCGGTGCGGGATCTTGTGGCGCTCGAGGATCCGCTGGATCTTGTCGAAGTCGTTGTCGCGCTCGTCGTCGCCCGCGCCGGTCCGGTCCGCGGAGAGGACGATCACCTGCGAGTCCTTGCCGCGCTCGCGGGTCTGCGTGAACTCGCGGTCGCGGGGCTTCTCGACCGTCTCGCCCTTCGCGGTCGCGAGGGCGCTCTCGATCCGGCGCTTGAGCTCGCCGTCCTTCGTCTCGCGCTTGAGCCCGGCCTCGAGCGCGGCGAGCGCCTCCGCCGTCTTCGAGACCGCGAGCGCGTCGGCGGCCATGAGCTGGAGCTCGAGGCGGCCCTTCTCGAGGACGTGCGCGAGCGCCTTCGTGGTCCCGGACGCGCCGTTCGTCCCGAGCACGAAGACGAGGTCCGCCGAGCTCGAGCCCTTCTCGTTCTGCTTGAGGACGATCTGCTTCCCGAGCTCCTCGAGGGCCGCGTCGTCCCGGAAGCCGGCCGCGGCCGTCACGAGCTGCCAGTACGTCGCGCCCTCGGCCCTGGGGAGGGCGCCGAGGATCTCGGCGAGCGACGCCTTCCCGCCCGTCTTGATGAGCTCCTCGCAGGCCTCGGCGATGGCCTTCGAGTCTCCCTTCTTCAATGCGTCCTTCAGGGCGGCCGAGGACACGGAGCTGGAGATGAGGAGACAGAGAGCGATCAAGAAGTTCCGCATGGAGGACGAGTGTCTCATGGCGATCCGATCGTTGATGAACGCTGAGGCGCTGAGGCGCCGAGGCGCCGAGGGGTGGTCATCCACTCCTCTGCGCCTCTGCGTCTCTGCGCCTCTGCGTCCACAAACGTCGGTTCTCGCGAGACGGCCGTGATAGAAGAGGATCGTGTTCAGGACGCTGGAACGTTACGTCCTCCGCGAGCTCCTCCGCACGTTCGCGCTCGCGCTCCTCGCGATCACGTTCGTCTTCTTCCTCGGCACCTCCTTCCGCCTCGTGAAGGAAGGCCTCACCTACATCCAGATCCTGCGCTCGCTCCCCTTCGCGGTGCCCTACACGTTCCCCTACTCGGTGCCGATGGCGTTCCTCATCTCGGTCACGCTCACCTACGGCCGCCTCATCGCCGACCGGGAGGTGCTCGCCGCGGAGAGCTGCGGCGTGGCGCCGCGGGCGCTCGCGCCGCCGGCCATCCTCCTCGCGATCCTCCTCGCGATCGGGTCGCTCATCCTCCAGTCGAGCTTCATCCCCTACTGCCACCAGCGCACGGCCGAGATCCAGAAGGCCGTCCTCGAGGAGGTCCTCTCGCTCGGAGCGGGCGACCACTGGAGCCGGGTCTTCAAGCAGGAGGGCTTCGACATCTACGCGCGCAAGCACGAAGGCGCGCACCTCTGGGGCGTGGTCATCCACCAGGACATGGGCGACCAGCCCATGACGATCGTCGCCGAGCGCGGCGAGGTGGCGCGCGTGACGTCGGGCAACAAGGACGCGGTCGTCTTCGACCTCAGGAACGTGACGACGACCGTCTTCACGCGCGACAAGCACACGAGGGCGCCGCGCGACCCGATCCGCGCGCGCTTCGACCACTACGTCCACGAGTACGCGTTCGGCCGCGGGATCAAGGCGCGCACGGGCGACTACTCGACGGTCCAGCTCCGCGAGCAGCTCCTCCGCGAGCGGCAGAGCCGGCGCTTCGCGGCCGCGACGGGCCTCCTCTCGGGCGCGCTCATCGCGACGGACAGCCGCATCGACTTCGTGCCGATCGAGATCGCCCTCCGCGCGGCGGTCGCGACCGCGCCGCTCGTCTTCCTCGCGATCGGCTTCCCGCTCACGATCTCGCTCCGCCACCCGAACCGGCTCGTCCCGTTCGTCGCGGGGACCGCGGCCGTCTCGGCCTTCTACTTCGCGCCGCTCCTCCTCGGACGGACGGTCGCCGAGACGTTCCGCCGCCCCGAGTGGTGCTTCCTCGGCACGGCGACGGGCCTCGCGACGGCGCTCGCCGTCGGGCCGATCGTCAGACGGATCCGTCGATGAGACGAGCGGCCGCGAGGCGCGGTGCATGAAGACCCTCGACCGCTGGATGATCCGCCGCTTCGCCCTCGCGTACCTCGCGTTCGCGACGAGCGTCGTCCTCATGTTCGTCGTGACGGACGGCTTCAACCACCTCGACACCTTCCACGCGACGGCGCAGAAGACGGGGCGCCCGCTCATGAAGATCATCGCGTCTCACTACTCGGCGGTGATCCCGGACATCTACTACCTCCTCGCGCCGTTCATCGCGCTCGTCGCGGCGATGTGGGTGGTCTTCGAGCTCCGGCGCAACAACGAGCTCGTCCCGCTCCAGGCGGCGGGGGTCGCGCCGTGGCGCGTGACGGCGCCGCTCTTCTTCGCGGCCGCGGTCCTCGCGGGCGTCATGTACGCGGACAAGGAGCTCGTGATCCCGCACTTCGCGGCCCAGTACCGCGAGGCGACGAACCTGAAGAAGGCGCACATCCTGATCAACCCGATCCCCGACCGGACGGAGGGGGTCATCTCCGCGCGCTACCTCCGCCCGAGCACGGGCGAGCTCGTCGAGGCGCGCTACACGCAGCTCGACGAGCGGCACGGCGAGGCCGTCTGCGCCGTCGCCTCGCGCGCCTACTACTCGAAGGTCTGGAAGGGCTGGATGTTCCAGGACGGCTTCCGGATCACGCGCGAGGGCGACAAGGACCGCTACGAAGCGATCGACCACGACGGCGTCCTCATCGACACCGACGTCCGCCCCGAGGACGTGGAGAGCGCCGCGGTGGACATGCTGGGCTACCTGAGCTCGGCCAAGCTCGAGGAGCAGTACCAGCGGATCCCGGCCTTCAGGCACATCAAGGTCGAGCTCGGCCGCCGCACGGCCTACCCGTGCGCGAGCCTCGTCCTCCTCCTCATCGGCCTCCCCTTCGTGCTCCGCGGCGACAAGAGCGCGGCCGCGGTCGGCCTCCTCGTCTGCATCGGGCTGTGCCTCCTCTTCTTCCTCCTCACGGCCCTCTTCGAGGACATGGGCGCGCGCCCGGGCGGCATCCCGCCTCTCCTCGCGGCCTGGCTCGCGAACCTCGTCTTCCTGGTGCCCGGCCTCGCCACGTTCCTCCGGAGCGCCCGTTGACCTAACGACGAGACGGGCATGGGCATGGGCATGGGCATGGGCATGGGGCCACCCCATGGCGCGCGCCGGGTGACCGAATTAAACTCCCAAACGATGGATACGATCCTGGCGGCCACCGCGAACGGCAGCCTCGTCCAAGCCCTCAGCGGTGCCTCCTCCGGCCGTCGCAAGGTCGTCCCCGTCCGTTCCGTCTCCGAGGCGGAGCGCGTCCTCGGGCGCGAGTGCGGCGTCGCCATCGTCGATGCGCGCTGCGACTTCGCGCTCGACCTCATCCGCAAGATCAAGGTCGACGGCATGAACGGCGTCGCGCGCATGCCCGTCGTCCTCATCGACGGCGACAACGGCCACGGCGACTTCGAGATCCTGACCGAGGAGCGCGTCGCGGCCAACGCGGACGCGCGCCAGATCGCCCAGCTCGTCGAGGCGATCTTCGAGCGGCGCGCCCGCCGCCGGCGGCTCTTCGTCCAGGAGGTCTGCCTCGAGTTCGCGACGACCGGCGAGAACGTCGAGCGAGGCGGCGAGATCTTCGACGCGCTCATCGGCATGACCGCGTTCAACGACCACGACCAGGTCGCGCTCTCGAGCACCTTCCGGGAGTGCGTGGGCAACGCGGCCGAGCACGGGAACAAGCACGACCCGAAGAAGAAGATCCGGGTCCTCTACCTCCGGGACGAGGCCAAGATCTGCTTCGTCGTGACGGACGAGGGGGGCGGCTTCGACCACGAGCAGTTCCTCGCCCGCGCCGACGAGGTGAGCCCGCTCGACCACACGCGCAGCCGCCGCTCGAACGAGGCCCGCCCGGGCGGCCTCGGCGTCTTCATCATGAAGAAGACGTGCGACGCGATCGTGTTCAACGACAAGGGCAACTCGATCATGCTCATGAAGCTGTTGCCCGGGCACAACGGCAAGTCGGACCAGCCACAGACCGAGTAGCCGGCCTCAGGTCTTCGAGAGCTGATCCAGGGCCTTCGACGCGAACTCGACGATCTGCTCCTGCTTCCCCGGCGGCGTGTCGATGAAGCTCGCGCGTTCGAGAGCCCAACGGAGGAGCTGGACCTCGCGCTCGTCGAGCGAGAGATTCGTCTTGCCATCGTCCTTCGTGATCTTCAGAGGTCCGCTCCCACGGTGAGCGCCGACTCGAGGAGCTCGCGGATCGCCGCCTCGAGCGCCGGCACGTCGACCGGCTTCACGAGATACCGTACGTTCGCGCCCGTGGCGAGGGAGCGCTTCCCGTCGCTCCCCGAGAGGAAGATCGTCGCGAGGCCGGGCGCCCGCGCCGCGAGGCGCTCGCGGAGCTCGAAGCCCGAGCGGCCGTTCAGGTCCACGTCGAGGAGCGCGAGACGCATCGAGCCCGGCGCGAAGACTCCGAGCGCCTCGTCGAAGCTCGCCGCCGCGACGACGTCGAGGTCCCAGTCCTCGAGGAGCATGGCGAGCGCGCTCCGCGCGTCGTCGTCGTCCTCGACGACCAGGACGCGCGCCCCGGCGAGGCGCACCGGCTCGTGAGCGGCGTCGGTCGGGAGCACGCGCGCCGGGACGATGGCGCGGAGCGCGAGCCCGCCGGGCACGGGCACCTTCTCGAGGCGGCCGCCCAGGACCTGCGCGAGGCGCGAAGCGAGGAGCTCGGCCGCCGACGGCTCGGCCGCGGCGCGCGGCGGCGGCCGGCGCACGGCCTCGAAGGCGATGAGCGCGCGGCTCGGGCCGTCCGCGCGCACCGAGCAGCCGAGGTCGAGCGCGCTCGCGCCCCGGCCCAGCGCCGCGGAGAGGAGGTGCCCGAGGAGGCGGCGCGCCTTCGCGCCGTCGAGGTCGAAGAGGCCGTCGCCCTCGGCGGAGCCGCCGAGCGCGACGCCCGACGCGGCGCACGCGCGGCGCGCGTCGTCGCGCCACTCGCCGAGCACGCTCCCGAGCCGCGCGCGCTGCTGCGCGGGCGCGCGCTCGACGGCCTGGCCGGCGGTCTCGAGGAGGTCGTGGACGACCTCGCGCGAGACCCCGAGCGAGAAGTCGATGCGGTCGAGCTCGACCGCGGCCCTGGTGGGCTGCGCGTCATCGAGGGCGCGCCGCGCGGCCT
>CAZYLP010000382.1:0-272 GCA_964648345.1 uncultured Planctomycetota bacterium | reverse complement strand
AGCGCGGCGCGGAGCTGCTCCTCGAGGTCCCGCAGCGAGGCGAGGCGGAGCGTCAAGCCGAACCTTCCTCCAGCGAGGAGTGTGGACTCTCCGCGCGCCGGTTCAACGGAGAGGGGGAAGTTCGCGGATGGGGTGCTAGGCTCTGGTGCATGGACCCCGTCCCGGCCGCCGCTTCGCGCTCGGCGGCTCGCCGAGTGAGCGCGCCGCACCTCGTCGCGGCGCTCGCCGGCACGATCGGTCACTTCTTCGTGCTCGACCAGGCCGCGCGCGAG
>CAZYLP010000381.1:0-8253 GCA_964648345.1 uncultured Planctomycetota bacterium | reverse complement strand
AACCCCCACTTCACCCCGTTCGCCGAGCCCGCCGCCGAGCCGGCGCCGGTGACGACGGCCACGGAGCCGGCGGCGGAGACTCCGCCAGAGACACCTCCCGAGGACACGACGGCGAACAACCCCGAGACGCCGGTGCTCGTCCCCGACGAGCCGAAGCCCGAGCCGAAGCCGCAGGAGCAGCAGCAGGCGCGGCCCGAGACCTACACGGTCCAGAGCGGCGACACTCTCACGGCGATCGCTCGCGATCAGGGCGTCAGCCTCCAGCAGCTCGAGCAGGCGAACCCGCAGCTCGCGCAGCGGACCCTCCCGAAGGGCTTCTCGTCGCCCTGGGACTACATCCGGACGGGCGAGAAGATCTTCCTCCCGCCCTCCGAGACGCCCGGCATGAACGGGGCGTTCTCGCGGATGGCCGAGCCCGAGCGCGTCAAGTAAGCCGGGCGACGCGCACCGCGCACCGGCTCTATCGCACCTCGACGGCGCCTTGTCGTCGCGGCCTCCCGGCCGCGCCCTCGACGAGGCGCCCCGTCGTCTGATCGAGACTCACGCCCGAGGCATCGAGGACGATCCGGTCCTCCGTGATCGAGAGCGGCAGCCCGTAGGCGTGGGTCCGCTCCCAGCCCACGATGCCGCGGACGAGGTCCACGACGACGACCCGGCCCTTCACGGCGAAGACGACGTCGGGCCCGAGCACGGCCACGTGGGGCGCGGAGAGACCGTCCACGGCGACCCGCGCGACCGTGTTCCCCGTCGCGAAGTCGATCGCCTCGACCGCGAGGACCGCCTTCGTCTGCTCGAGCACGACGAGCTGGTCCGCGAAGGTCCCGAGGACGCGGAGGAGGGGCGTCTCCGAGGACGGGGCCCGGGGACGGTGCTCCCAGACCGTGATCCCGTCGGCGTCCTTGGCGACGAGCGCGTCCTCGCCGTGCGCTCCGACGGAGATCCCGCCCGAGCGCACGCCGTCTCCGGGCACCACGCCGAGCACGGTGGTGTCCGCGAGCTCGCGCGTGGCGCGCGAGCGCTCCTGCGCGAGGCGGTTCCAGAGGCTCAGCGCGAACCCGGCGTTCGGATACCGGTCGGCGAGGCGGATCACCTTCGTGAAGCGGTTCGCCTTGATGTCGCTCGCGACGTGCGCCGTGTCGAAGCGCGACCGCTCGTCCTGGTAGCGGCGGAGCTCGCTCCTGAGCTCGCGGGGCGTCGTCGTGAGCGCGTGCGTGAGCGCGCGCCGCGAGGAGGTCTTCCAGCCCGGCCCGGCGTCGTGGGGCATCTCCTTCGTGTCCGTCAGGACCCGCTCGAGCGCGAGGGCGGTCGCGCGCGGGTCGAGACTCCCCTGCACGTACTCCTGGATCATCGCTCGCGCCGCGGAGGGGACGGGCGAGGTCTCGGCGGGCGTGGCGCGCGGCTCGTCGGTGACGAGCGGGTTGGGCGGCGGGCCCGCCGCGCCCGGCGGCGGGACGTCCTTGCGCGGAGCATCCGAGCAGCCCTTGAGGACGGCGAGGACGAAGCCACCGAGGACAAAGGCGGCGAGCGTGGATCGGCGCACGGAACTCCCCTCCCTGGGGTCATACCATGCGGGCGAGACCCTCCGCGCCGTGAATTCCACCCCCGGTGCGTCTATGCTCACCCCTGTGACGAGACGCGCGATCGCGGTGGCCTTCCTCATCGCGCTCGTCCTGCCCCTCGCCGGGGCGGCCGAGGACCCGAACGACCCTTCGATCAGACGCAACGTCGTCAGCAGCCGCTCGGGCGTGGGCGACTGGTCCGCGTACGAGGTGAAGCTGAGGCCCCTCGCGGAGAAGGATCGGGAGCCGGTCCGCTACTTCGTCACGTACCGCGTGAAGACGGCGACCGACAAGGCCTTCGTCATCCAGACGGAGACCGAGCCCTTCCGCTCGCCCGAGTGGCCCACGCGCGAGGTCCCGAGGGAGACGGAGAAGCTCCGCGACCTCCTCGACCTCGGGCCCGAGGTCGTGCTGAGCGACTTCTCGTCGGGGACGGACAAGCGCACGATCGGCGAGCGGGAGTTCGCGTGCCGGCGCTACGAGTTCACGACCACCGAGGGGACGTTCGTCCAGCAGAACGTCGTCTGGATCCCGGGCGAGGGGGTCCACGAGATGGGCGGGGTCCGCATGATCGCGCTCCAGTGCAAGCCCGTCTCGGGCGCGGCGCGGCCGCTCCTCCTCGAGATGGAGCTCCGGGGCTGGTCGCGGCACGGGAGGCAGTGGGGGTCGAGCGCGAAGGAGCTGCTCGATGTCAAGTAGGCCCGGCGGGCCCGACGGGACCGCGCCGCGCCTGCGAGACGTCGTCCGCGAGCCCCTTCAAGAGCACCGTGAAGGCGACGATCGCCACGAGGAGCGCGAGCACCCCGAAGCTCCACAGGGCGAGCGCCGACTCGAGCGACGCGAGGAGGGCGTGCCCCTGCTCGGAGTTGCGGACGTCGCGGTCGGCGGCGGCGAAGTACGCCCAGAGGCCCAGCCCACCCAGGACGAGGGCGGTCACCAGGCCGATCGCGGCCGTGGCGACGAGCGCCGCGTAGCCGAAGAACCCGCTCCTCTCGCGCGCCATGACGGCGATCCTAACCGCTCCGCTCGCCTCCGCCCGCAGGGACCGTCGCCACGCCGCGTCTTCGCGCTCTCGGTCGCGCTCGTGAGCCTCCCGCTCCTCGGGTTCGGCCTCGCGACGAAGGCCCGCTCGACGGACGCCCCGGTCGCCACGGTCGAGGCCCCCGCGGTCGAGGTCCCCGCGCCGCCCGCTCCCCCGGCTCCCCCGCCGCCCGAGGCGGCGCCGGCGGCGCCCCGGACCGCGGCGCCGCGGCAGGACGAGCGGTTCCGCGCGACGATCGACATCCTCTGCGACGAGAGCCGCTCCCCCGCGGAGCGGATCGACGCGCTGAACGAGGCGCGCGCGATCGCCGGCTCCGGCGACCTGCGGGCCCCGCTCGCCCGGACCGTCCACGTCCTCCTCGGGGAGCGGATGGCGAACCGGATCCACGACAAGGGGAAGCAGCGGCTCGTCGCCGAGCTCTGGAGCGCCGTGGGCGACGACCTCGCTCCCTGGACGAACCTCGTGCCGACCGCGCGACGCTACCTCGCCGAGTGGGTGCCTCACGTCGAGCGTCTCGCCGTCCTCCACGCCCTCGAGCGCATCGAGACCAGCGGGCTCGAGCCCGACCTCGAGCTGCTCCTCGAGGAGCCCTACGCCGGGAGCGGGCCGCAGGACGATGCACCTCGCGCCGCGATCGAGAGCTCCCTCGCTCGCGTCGCGCGGAAGCTCCCCCCGGCCGAGGCGGTGGACCTCCTCGCCGCGCTCGCGCTCCGGTCGAGGATCGACTGGATCCGCGTGCGCGCCGTCCACCACCTGGGCGACCTCGCCGTCGAGCGCGACCCGCGCCGGATCTCCGCGTGGCGCGTCCAGTCTCTCCTCGGCGAGCTCGCCCGGTTGAAGCGGCCGCCCGACCACGTGCTCGCGGTCGCCGCCACGCGCGCGCTCCTCCGCCACGGCTCGTGGACGGGAGTCGCCCAGGCGCTCGACCGGCTGGCGGGCGCCGAGCGGGCCGCCGATGACTACGCGGTCGTCTGCGCGGCCGCGCACGCGACGCGCGGGTTCGCCGGGCTCGAGCCCGCGGCGTTCGAGGGCGCGACGGCGAAGACCCGCGACGCGGCCGTCGCGGCCGCGAGGGTCTGGTGGGAGGGGGCGCGCACCCGATCGCGCGACGACGTGACCCTCGACGCGCTCCGCGACGCGGGCGTCTCCTCCGTCCCGAGGACCCCGTTCTCGCGCGAGGTCGTCATGGCCACGATCGACGGGCTCGACACCGGACCCGACTCGCTCCGAGGCGCGGCGCTCGACCTGTTCGTCCGCAAGACGGGCCGCTTCGAGCTCGCGCGGATCTACCCTCTCGCCGACGAGGCGGTCCTCTCCAACCCTGCCAAGACGCAGGCCTTGAGGGAAAAGCAGGCCGCGGCCGCCGCGAGGCTCCGCGAGTGGTGGATGAGCGTCCAGGAAGAGGCCGTCCTCGAGCGGGGCGTCTGGCGCACCCCCCGGTAAACCCGGGTGTTACAGGGCTCCCGGGTGTTAAACTGTCGCGAGCCCGCGTGATGGGGCGCGGGAGCGCCATGCTCGTCGACTTCGATGATGTGTTTATCGAGCACGCGCTCAAGCACGGCTACGTCAACGCCGAGCAGATCGCCGAGTGCAAGAAGCTCCAGAAGAAGGAGCTCGAAGGCGGCCGCAAGTACTACCTCGGTCAGGTCCTCATCCGGAAGCGCTACCTCTCGTGCGGCGACTTCCTCGAGATCGAGAACGAGCTCGGCCACAAGATCTACGAGTGCGCGAAGTGCAAGGCCCGCTACGGCGTCGCCGACCTCTCGGAGAAGGGGACGCTCGCCTGCAAGGGCTGCGGCCAGGAGGTGAAGATCGACGGCGGGCTCTCGATCGTCGAGATCCTCGCCTCGCGCGACCCGCGCGACCTCACGATCTCTCTCTGTCCCACGAACGGCGAGCCCGTCGTCGTCGCCGAGCGCGTGCCGGACAAGTCCGGACCGGTCAGGGTCAACACCTCGACGCGGATCGTCCCCCAGGCGACGCCCAAGGACGACAAGGGCCGCACCAAGTCGCGCCTCAACCGCGCGGTGCTCGAGCTGACGAAGGACGAGCTCCAGGGGCTCCAGCGCTACGAGGTGCTGGAAGAGCTCGGCCGCGGCGGCATGGGCATCGTCTTCAAGGCCCGCCAGGTGGACATCGACCGCATCTGCGCGCTCAAGGTCATCAAGGCGGGTCCGAGCGTCCCCGAGGTGCAGATCAACCGCTTCGTTCAGGAGGCGCGCTCGGCGGCGCAGCTCAACCACCCGAACATCGTCACGGTCTACGACTTCGGCCGCTACCGCGACATGTTCTACATCGCGATGGAGTTCATCCCGGGGACGCCGCTCGCGAAGCTCATCGCCGACGCGGCGATCACGATCCCGCGCGCCCTCGAGATCGCGGACGACCTCCTCGCCGCCGTCGCCTACGCCCACACGAAGGGCGTCATCCACCGCGACCTGAAGCCCCAGAACGTGCTCGTCGAGACCGAGCGCGGCCGCGCGCGCCTCATCGACTTCGGCCTCGCGAAGGACAACACGGGCGGCCTCGGCCTGACGCAGACGGGCCAGATCCTCGGCTCGCCGTTCTACCTCTCGCCCGAGCAGACGCGCGGCGAGTCGCGGAACGTGGACCCGCGGAGCGACGTCTTCGCGATGGGCGTGATCCTCTACGAGATGCTCACGAAGACGCGCCCCTTCACGGGGCGCTCGGCGGCCGAGGTCTACACGAAGATCCTCAAGGAGCGGCCCGCCCCACCCTCGGCCGTCGAGCCGGACATCGACCAGTCGCTCCAGGACGTCGTCCTCAAGGCCCTCGAGAAGAAGCCCGAGGACCGCTACCAGACCGCCGACGACTTCCAGAAGGCGATCCGCGACTACCGCGCCAAGCGTCCCGCGGAGGAGCCCCAGAGCAAGACGAGCACGCGCAAGACGACGCAGACGCGCCTGCCGCCCGCCGCGGCGACGAGCGCGCGCACGGCGTCGATCAAGAACCGCTCGTCCGACCGCTCGATCGCCCATCAGGGCGACCGGAGGGAGCACCGCGGTGTCCATCGCACCTCGACGCAGATCGCGACGCTCTCGGACGACTCGCGGACGCGTCAGGCGCAGGGCGGCTCGAAGGGGCTCGTCATCGCCGGCGTGGTGGGCGCCGCGCTCCTCGGCGCGATCCTCCTCGCCTCCCAGAGCGGCGGCGGCGGCGGCAACGGCGGCAAGCCGGTGGACGACCCGAACAAGGGCCACGTCGCCGTCGTGCCGACGAAGGCCGTGACGGACGAGCCGCCCTCGAACGCTCAGGTCGAGAAGGAGGAGCTCGCGGGCCTCGAGCAGCTCGAGCGCGAGAACCCGACCTCGTGGGGCGCGCTCACGACCGAGTGGCAGAAGATCGGCGCACGCTTCCCGAAGACGCTCGGCTCGCGCGCGAAGTCGAGGCTCGCCGAGCTCGACACCCTCGCCGAGAACGAGAGCCAGAAGCTCATCGCGTCCCTCGACGCCGCCGAGCCGGAGAAGCTCGGCGAGGTCTCGCGCACCGTCCAGGACGCGCGCCGCCGCTTCGACAAGACGCGCTTCGCCGACCGCCTCGACGGCCGGCTCAGGAAGGTCGAGGCCGACGCGCTCGAGATCGCCGCCGCGGTCGCGCGGAGCGTCGAGACGAAGCTCAAGCTCGAGGACTGGGAGGGCGCCGTCGCGGCGGTCAGCTCGCCCGCGAAGACGGGGATCCCCGCCGCCGACAAGGTGATCGCCGAGGCGAAGGCGAAGATCGCCGAGGCGAAGGCGGCCAAGGAGGGCGCCGCGAAGGCGACCGCGAAGGCGGCGGCCGACGAGGCGGCGAAGCTCTCCTACCAGGCACGCGTCGCGATCAAGGAGCGGCGCTACGAGGACGCGCTCAAGGCGCTCGACGCCGCGCTTGCGCTCCAGCTCCCGGACAAGGACCGCGCGCGGATCCAGACCGTCCGCCTCGAGGCGACGCTCGTGAGCTCGGTGGTCCAGGGCGCCCTCAAGGCGGACATCGACGCCGCCCTCAAGGCGCGGAAGGACGTCGCGATCGACGTGAAGGACGGCGTCAAGTCGCCGGCCGTCCGCGTGAAGGACGGGATCCTCTTCGTGAAGGCGCCGGGCGGCGCCGGCGAGCTCGAGTACCCCGTCGCCAAGCTCCCCGCGCGCGGCCTCTGCCGCCTCTTCGAGCTCTCGCCGGCGATGCAGGACCACGACGCCCCGCTCGCGCGCGCGCTCTTCCTCCTCGACGAGAACGTGCTCGACGGCGCCAAGCTCGCCTTCGAGGACGCGCGCCGCCGCAACGTGGACGTGAGCGCGTTCGAGGCGCGCTTCGCGGCGCTCCCCGAGGTGACGAAGCCGCAGGAGAACGGCACCACCGTCAACGGGAAGCCCGTCGACGAGAAGCCGGTCAAGGACGACGGGACGTTCATCCCCGTCCCCTCGAGCGTCTTCACGCAGGGCGTCGGCGACCCGACGAAGAAGGTCGTCTTCTACCTCGGCGACCACGACCCCGACCGCAGGAACGAGTTCCCCAAGCACGACGTGCAGGTGGACGCGTTCCAGATCGGGAAGTACGAGGTCACGAACCACCAGTACGGCAAGTTCCTCGCGGCGCTCCCGCAGGGGAAGCTCCACCGCTTCTGCCACGACTCCGAGCCCGCGAACAAGGACCACACCCCGTCGATCTGGAAGTCGGCCAAGTTCGGCGGCGACGCGCACCCGGTCGTCGGCGTGGATTGGTGGGACGCGTACGCCTACTGCAAGTGGGCGAAGGGCCGCCTCCCGAGCGAGGCGGAGTGGGAGCGCGCCGCGCGCGGCACGGACGCCCGCCTCTTCCCCTGGGGCAACGAGTGGGACCCGAAGAAGTGCGTCTCGTCCTGGTTCTGGACCAAGGAGGACCCGCGCGAGGAGTCCGTCTGGGACAAGTTCCAGGACTGGGTGAAGACCGCGCCCCGCGTGACGCTCGCGGTGGATGCGCTCGAGGAGGGCCGCTCGCCCACGGGCTGCCACCACATGTCGGGCAACGTCGCCGAGTGGACGGCCGACTGGTACGACAAGGACTACTACCAGAGGGTCTACCTCGAGGCGAAGGAGAAGGGCGACGTCGTCAGCAAGAACCCGGCGGGCCCGGCGAGCGGCACCCTGCGCTCCGTGCGCGGCGGCCGCTGGGGCGACCGGACGCCGGCCTTCTTCGTCGCGACGGGCCGCACCGGCGTCGCGCCCGGGACGCGCGTCGAGTGGCTCGGCTTCCGCTGCGCGAAGGGGCCCGACGGTAAATGAGCCGGGCTCTCGGCGATCTCGTCGTCGCGAAGGGTCTCGCCGACGAGGTCGCCGTCTCGAAGGCGATCGAGCGGCAGAAGACGCAGGCGCGAGGCGGCGTCTTCAAGCGGCTCGGCGAGATCCTCGTCGAGGACGGGATCCTCACCGCCGAGCAGGTCGGGCAGCTCCTCCAGCTCCAGGGGAAGGAGATCCGGGTCTGCTCGGTCTGCTTCGCGCAGTACAACGTGGACCACGAGGCGGACCCGGCGAACGTCCTCTGCGCGCGCTGCGGGCACACGCTCGTCGTCCCCGACAAGATCTCGAGCCTCCAGGTCGAGCAGGACATCACCAAGAAGACGAAGGCGCGCGCGCTCGAGCTCGCCTCCGAGGCGCGGACCGACTCCGAGCGCCTGAGGAT
>CAZYLP010000380.1:0-8277 GCA_964648345.1 uncultured Planctomycetota bacterium | reverse complement strand
GTGGACAGGAACCCGGCGAAGGCGCTCGAGCTGGCGCGCGAGCGCCGGCGCACGGCCGCGGCCGATGACGTGTCGGTCCTCCTCGCGACCGAGGCGCACGCGCTCCTCGACCTCGCGCGCTACGAGGAGGCGCGGCGAACGCTCGACGAGCTCGCCGCGCGCGCGACCCCCTTGCCGCTCGATGGCTTCGCGCCCACGGCCATCGAGGAGCGGCTCCGGAACGAAGCGAGGCCCGTCCAGGACGGGCCTCGCAGAAGCGCTCTGTCTCGAGAGCGGTCAGTCGTCCGCCGTCGTCAATCGTCGTTGATCGTGGTCGTGGCGTGGAGGGCCCCGGCCTTCTCCTGCGGCTTGCGCTCGAGCAGCTTGTGCCCGCAGTTGCAGTCCCAAAGGATGAAGAGGACGTTCCGCTCCTCGACGTCGTACTGGAAGAGCATGTCTTGTCCGCACTTCTCGCAGGTCATTGAAGCTCCTCGTCCCTGTCGGCAAAGGCCCGTGCGGCGCGGGCCCCCCGCCCGCCGTCGCTCGCGCCGAGAATGAGTGGCCGCCCGACGACGCGATGTGACACCCCAGGGCCCGTTTCGCGCCATCGAGTCGGTGAGCGATCCTAAGAAAGGACACGGCCGCGTCAAGGGAAAAGGGATGGCGCGGCGCGCGATCACCACGTCCCGTGGCGGGTTGCGCCGTCTCGCGGCCGTCGACTAAAGTTGACCCGCGTACGCCGCCCGGCCCGTATCTCCATCGTGAACCGAGTGGGACGGCCGGGGTCGGGGCGACAGCGATCTGGGGGTTGCGTTTGAGTCCGAACGAGGAAGAGGAGCCCGTCGCTTACCTGGGCGGACAGACCGGGGGCGGGAAGTCCGGCGATGCGGGCGCACCCGGCGAAGACGCGCCGGTCGAGGGTTACCTCGGCGGCCAGGCGGCCGAGGCGCCGCCCGAGGAGCTGCCGGCGCTGCCGCCGGCGGGCGTCTCGGCGGTCTACTCGGCGAGCGACTTCATCGCGCCGCCTCCCGAGGTCGAGGACGAGCCGCCGCCCTCCTACGACAGCTACGCCGCGGACCCCGTGGCCGAGCCCGCTCCCGAGCAGGCCGACATGGACCAGTACGCGGCGAACACCGCCGACGAGCCGGGTCCGGGGACGCAGACCGTCGTCGAGCCGCCCTCCGAGGGGTCGAGCGACTTCGACGAGCCGGGCCTGCCGAAGACGATCTCGCAGCAGGACGCCGAGAACATCATCAAGCGCATCACGACGAAGAAGATCCTGCCCCCCGAGGTCGCGCAGCACGAGGGCCCGCGCGTCAACCCGCCCGCCGAGCTCACCCCGCGCGGCTCGCCCAAGCTGGGCCGGATCGTCGTGATCCTCCTCCTCCTCATCGGCGGCTACGGCGCCGCGGTCTACTTCAACGACCAGCTCGCGCCGTTCATCCCCGAGGCCCTCTACCCGTTCATCTGGTACACGCCGCCGCCCCCGCCCAAGGTCGAGCCCGAGAAGCCGAAGGAGACCGAGGCGCAGATGAAGGAGCGGCTCCTCCGGGAGAAGGTGCGCGAGAGCGAGTGGCGCGCATGGGGCTACTCGAGCCTGGCCGAGTACGAGTCTGCCTCGAAGGACATGAAGTCGCCGAAGCCCGCGGGCACCGGCGGGACCGGCGACACCAAGCCTGCGGGCACGGGGGAGGGGCACTGAACATGGACCGCACGATCAGCATCCGCGGTGGGATCAAGAGCAGCCTCCTCTCTCTCGTCGCGACGGGCCTCGCCCTCGCCGCGGCCGGAACGGCCGAGGCCGGGATCATCATCACGAACAAGGGCAAGGTCTTCATCGGCACGATCGACAGCGACTCCTTCAAGGACGCGAAGGGGAAGATCTGCGCCAAGGAAGACTACGAGACGATCACCGTCCGCCGGCCGCAGCGCTACAAGGGCGAGCCGCCGATCCGCGGCGAGATCGCCTTCCCGAAGTACGAGGTCCGCTGGTACGACGCGAACTCGGACGAGCCGACCGACGACTACATGAAGCTCTACGCCGACGCCGAGCTCGACCCCAAGTGGTACGCCCTCTACGTCGCGCCGTGGAAGGAAGCCCGGGACAACCAGGTCCAGGTGCAGCCGCTCACGAGCTTCGCCGACTTCAAGACGGGCAGCCTCTCGGTCATGTCGATCCCGCGGAAGTGGGGCCCCGACGAGGCGTCGATCCGCCGTCCGACGGGCTGGTCCCAGACCGAGCAGGGCGGGATCACGATCTTCCAGTCGGACCAGAAGCTCACCGAGGGCTACCAGCCCCGGATCCACTTCTTCTCGACCGAGGCCGCGATCGGCCAGCCGTCCGACCAGCTCGCTTGGATCAAGCAGGAGCTCGAGAAGGTCGCGACGACGAACGACGCCTTCGAGATGCGCGGCGACAGCGCGCCGAAACCCGTCCGCGGCGGCCACGACGTCGAGTGGCAGACGACGACTCGCCGCGCGGGCAAGGCGATCAAGGCCCTCCGCGCGATCCGGCTTCGCGAGCACCGCGCCTACTTCGTGAGCTGCTACGCCCACGAGAAGGACTTCGACAAGCACCAGGTCATCTTCCACCAGGTGATCGGCTCGCTCACGATCAACGAGGGGGGCAAGGCGGACGCCGGGCAGGACCTGCCGGACGTGACCACGGTCTCCGTCGGCCAGACCTACCGCTGGAAGTCGCAGAACCTCCCGGACGAGATCGTCTGGGAGATCGTGACCAAGGACGTGGCGGCGATCCGTCACAAGACGACCAAGACGACCGCCGACGGCTCGAAGCAGGTCCGGGAAGAGCCGGAGAACACCGTCCCGATCGACCCGGTCGCGCGCCTGACCGCGATCTGCTCGGCGCCCGCGAGCCCGCAGAAGGTCGGCAAGGAGTCGCTCTCGGTCTCGGGCGTCTCCTTCGACTGCGACGTCTACGAGGCCGCGGCCAACGGCAAGAAGTACAAGCTGTGGCTCTCGAGGAAGTTCCCGCTCGAGATCAAGCTCACGATCGACGGCCAGGTCGCGAAGGAGCTGGCCGAGATCAAGTAGCTTCGGCGCCGCAGGTAGAATCGCGGCATGAAGCGCGCCGCCCTCCTCGCCTTCCTGCTCCTCCTCGCCGCGCCGGCGGCGGCGCAGGAGCGGTGGGTGGGCGGCGACCTCCACGAGCACGTCTGCCCGCCGGACCTGAAGGGCGAGGTGACCGCGACGTTCACCGGCTGCATCGCGGCGGCGAAGGAGGGCGGCGTCGAGTTCCTCGTCTTCACGCCGCACCTCCGGGGCGAGTGGTGGCGCGACGGCGCGCGCGCGCGCGCGGCGGTCCAGGGCCTCGCCGAGCTGGCCTCCCGGTGCCAGACGACGGAGATCTGCGCGATCCCGGGCTTCGAGGACACGGAGAACACGGGGCACCTCGGCGTCGCGTTCGTGGACTCGGCCGTCCTCGACGCGATCCTCGACGAGGCGATGCGCGAGAAGACCCGCGGCCCGTTCATCGCGCGCCTCGTCGAGAAGGGCGCTCTCGTCACGATCAACCACCCGCTCGCGGGCGGCGACCGGAAGGCGAAGCTCGCCGAGTTCGGGAGCGACCTCTCCTGGAAGGCATGGACGAAGGGCACGGCGAACGCGGACACGAAGGCGATCGAGGAGGCCGCCTCGTGCGTCGAGGTCTTCAACGCGGCCGCGGTCTTCGGCGAGGCCGCGCTCCGCGTGAAGGAAGAGGACCGGCTCATCAACAAGACCTTCACGAAGATCGATGCGCTCGCGCTCGCGACCGGCAAGAAGTACGCGCCGGTCGGCGGGAGCGACAACCACGCGTTCTGGCTGCTCCCGACGACGTGGGTCCGCGTCCCGGTCAGGAAGGGGCCGCCGCTCGCGTCCGAGGTGCGCGACGCCCTCGCGATGGGACGCACGTGCGCCGGCGGGCCCGAGGCGGGCTCGCTCGAGGCCCGGACGCCCGCGTCGGCCTGGGCGAAGATCGGCGACGAGCTGAGCGTCGACGGAGAGAACGTCTCGGTCCGCTTCGAGGGCCAGGGCGAGCTGTTCCTCGACGGCCGGTCGCTCGGGGTCGTCGAGGGCTCGACCCGCATCGCGCCGTCGCGGGGCGCGCGACACCTCCTCCGCCTCGTCCGGAAGGGCTCGTACTCGGGCTACATCTACATCGACTGGGCGAAGCCCGCGCCCCCGAAGAAGATGTTCCGCTGAAGAAGAAGTTCCGTTGAGGCACAGCAAGGGGATCCTTCATATGAGCCGCGACAACGTCGTGCGTCTCGCCAGGCCGGACGGGCTCCGCGTCGAGGTGGACTCGGGGCCGCATCACCTCGTGGGCGACGAGCTGCCCGCGATCGGCGGCACCGACGCGGGGCCCGCGCCCTACGACTTCCTCTGCACGGCGCTCGGCGCCTGCACGACCATGACGCTCCAGATGTACGCGAAGCGGAAGCAGTGGCCGCTCGAGGGCGTCTCCGTGACGGTGCGCCACGCGAAGGTGGACAACGACGACACCATGGAGCGCGAGGTGAAGCTCACGGGCAAGCTCGACGAGGAGCAGCGCACGAGGCTGCTCGATGTCGCGAACAAGTGCCCGGTCCACAAGACGCTCGCGCCCGCCGTGAAGGTGACCACGAAGCTCGTCTGAGCGGCCGCTCGCCCGAGCCGCGGGCTCACCGGACGGCGAAGCGGTAGCCGATGCAGTTCGAGGGGTGGTTGATCTTCGACCGCTCCTGGACGCCGACCGACGCGGTGTGGAGGCCCCACGAACCGCCCCGCACGGAGTGGAGGTCCATCCGGTTCGCCTCCTCGTTCACGGGATCGACGCGCGGCGACCGCTCGTAGAACCTCTCGTCGTAGAAGTCCCGGCAGAGCTCCCTCACGTTCCCCGTGGCGTCGAGGATCCCCGCGGGCGAGCGGTCCTTCTTGAAGTGGCCGACCGGCGAGACGAGCGCGAAGCCGTCGAAGTAGCCCGGGAAGACCGGATTCGGACCGGGGTACAGGGCGTGGAGCGAGACGTCGATCAGGTTCCCGAGGGCGGGCGTGGCCGTCGAGGGGACCGCGTCGCCCCAGGCGAACCGCCGGCTCGTCTTCGTCTCCGGGTCCCACGCGGCGGCCCGCTCCCACTGAGCCTCGGTCGGCAGGTCGAGGCCGAGGGAGCGCGCGTGCTCGTGCGCGACCGCGAAGGTGACCTCGACGACCGGATGCTGCTCGTCGAACTTGTAGGGCTTCGTGAACGGGTGCTCCCAGTCGAGCGTGACGTTGTCGGGCACGTGGTTCCGATCGCGGCCCGGAGGGATCACGAGCGGCGCCTTGCGGCCCGAGACGAAGCGGCGGAACTGCGCGTTCGTCACCTCGGTGCGGCCGATGAAGTAACCCGAGAGCTCGACCTCGTGGTGCGGCGCCTCGCCGCCGGACGCGAGCGGGTCTCCCATCTCGAAGACGCCGGGCGGCACGTGGACGAGGACGATCGTCTTGTCCTTCGCGGCGACGTACTCGCCCTTGATCTCGCTCGGCACCACCGCCCCGGGGAGCGGCGGGCGCTCGCTCTCGGGGAGCGCGAGGAACCAGCCGGGGAGGCGGGGCGCGGGCGGCGTCGCGGAGACGACCGGACCGGGCGTCGCGGTCGGAGCGACCGTGGGGCCCGGCCCGGGGCCCGTGCCCCGGCGCGGTCCGAGGGCCGCGGCGACAGCGAGGCCGACGCCGACGACGACGAGCGCGGCGACGACGGCGAAGACCGCGACGAGCGGCCCGCGCCCCGGCGCCTTCGCGACCTTGCCTCCCTCGCCGAGCAGCTCGAGCTGCTCCGCGGTCTCGATGACGGTGCCGCGGTCGGCCGGCTCCTTGGCGAGGAGCTTGAAGACGAGCGCGTCGAGGTCCGCCGACGCCTCGGGGACGAGCGAGCGGAGACGCGGCGGGGCCGCCGTCGCGTGCTTCTGGAGGATCGAGAAGCTCGAGCCCGTGAAGGGGGGCGAGCCGGTCACGAGGGCGTGGAGGAGCGCTCCGAGCGAGTAGAGGTCCGCCTGGCCGTCCACCTTCTTCACGGCCATGGCCTGCTCGGGCGCCATGAAGTCGGGCGTGCCGAGGAACTCGCCCGTCTTCGTGAGGGAGCCCGTCCCCGAGCGGCGCGCGATCCCGAAGTCGGTCACCTTCACGACGCCGTCCGCGCCGACGAGGACGTTCCCGGGCTTCAGGTCGCGGTGGATCATGCCCGCCTCGTGGATCGCGGCGAGAGCGCGCGCGATCCCCGCGCCGAGCCGCGCCGCCTCGCGCCACCCGATCTTCCCCGTCTTCTTGAGGCGGTCGTCGAGCGAGCCGCCCGCGACGAGCTCGAGCGCGAGGAAGTGCGTGCCTCCTTGCTCGCCCGCGCCGAGGCAGCGCGCGACGTTCGGGTGGACGAGCGTGGCGGCGGCGAGGGCCTCGCGGCGGAAGCGCTCGATGAACGTCTTGTCGCGCGCGTGGTCGGGGGTGAGGACCTTGAGCGCGACGGCGCGGCCCTTCTGGTCGCGGGCCGCGTAGACGGCGCCCATGCCGCCTTGCCCGAGGATCTTCTCGATCGTGTAGCCGCCGAGAAGGCTCCCCGGCGCGAGCGGTCCCATGGCGGCCCGAGCATGGCGGGCGACGCGCGCGTGCGCCACACTCTCGCGGGGGACATGACCAGCGACGACCGCACCTTCGCCGACGGCATAGACGGCCCGCCCCCGGTCGCGTCGCGGTTCTTCCCCGGCGCGCAGCTCGGGCGCTACGAGATCGTGCGCCTCCTCGGGAAGGGGGCCATGGGCTCGGCGTGGCTCGCGCGCCAGCTCGACCTCCAGCGTCACGTCGTCGTGAAGGTGCTCAGCGAGCTCATGATGTCGCCCGCGATCCTCGCGCGCTTCGACCGCGAGGCGCGGACCGCGGCGACGATCTCCTCCGACCACGTCGTGAAGGTCTACGACGTGGGCCGCATCGAGGACACGCCGCTCATCGTGATGGAGCTGGTGGACGGGCAGTCCGTGGACACGCTCCTCGACGCGCGCGGAGCGCTCACGTGGCAGGAAGCGGGCCGGATCATCCGCGACGCCGCGACCGGCCTCGCGGCGGCTCACGAGCGGGGGATCCTCCACCGCGACGTGAAGCCCGGGAACATCCTCCTCACGCGCGACGGCCGCGCGAAGGTCTCGGACTTCGGGATCGCGCACTGGGACGAGGACGGCCAGCTCACGCGGGTCGGCGCCGTCATGGGGACGCCGGCCTACATGTCGCCCGAGCAGGCGTCGGGCTTGCAGGTGGACCAGCGGACCGACGTCTACGCGCTCGGCGTCACGCTCTACCAGCTCCTCACGGGCTGCCTCCCGTTCACCGGCGGCACGGTCGCCGAGATCCTGAAGAAGAAGCTCGCCGGCCGGCCCCTCCCTCCGTGCCAGGTCGTGCCGTCGATCCCGCCCGCGATCGACGGCCTCTGCATGGCGATGATGGAGGTGAACGCGTACCTGCGTCCCGCGAACATGCTGGACGTGATCACGCGCCTCGGCGGCTCGACGCGGCCCCTCGTGAGCACGCCGCCCCCCGCGGCCCCGGCGCCGGTCGCGCCCGCGCTCCCTCCGACGGAGCTCATGCCGTCGTTCCCGAGCGCGCCCGCCGACCCGGACCAGCTCCCCGTGCCGTCCCGCTTCGGCAAGTACCAGCTCGAGCGCGCGATCGGTCACGGCGGCATGGGCGTCGTCTACCTCGCGCGCGAGCTCAGCCTCCAGCGCCCCGTCGTCATCAAGGTCGTGAAGTCGTCCCTCGCGAAGAAGCCCGAGGTCGTGCAGCGCATGAAGCGCGAGGCGCTCGCGGCGGCGCGGATCTCGTCCGACTTCGTGGTCCGGGTCTTCGACGCGGGCAGCGAGGGGGCCGTGCCCTTCATCGCCATGGAGTACGTGGACGGCGTCTCGGCCTCGTCGCTCCTCGAGACGCGGGGGCACCTCCCCGTCGCCGAGGCAGCGGAGATCATCCTCGCGGCGGCCCAGGGCCTCGGCGCGGCGCACGCGCTCGGGATCCTCCACCGCGACGTGAAGCCGGCGAACCTCCTCATCGCCCGCGACGGCCGCATCAAGGTCGCGGACTTCGGCCTCGCGAAGGACGCCGCGGACAACTCCGCGCTCACCGCGCCGGGCGCGCTCGTCGGCACGCCGGCCTACATGTCCCCGGAGCAGCTCGAGGCGCTCCCGCTCGACGCGCGCTCGGACATCTACTCGCTCGGCGTCACGTTCTACGAGCTCCTCACGGGCTCGCTCCCCTTCCCGGGGTCGAACACGATGCACGTCCTCATCGCGCGCACGAAGCCGC
>CAZYLP010000379.1:0-8293 GCA_964648345.1 uncultured Planctomycetota bacterium | reverse complement strand
GTGGCGATCGCGGCGACCGTGGCGACCGTGGCGACCGTGGTGGCGAGCGCGGCGACCGTGGTGGCGAGCGCGGCGACCGTGGCGAGCGTGGCGACCGCTTCGGCGGCGACCGCGGCGACCGCGAGCGCGCCGGCCGCGGCGACCGTCCCCCGCGCGAGGACCGTCCTCGCGAGGAGCGGCCGGCCGCGGAGCCCGCGATGAGCGCTCCGCGCTCCGTGCCGGCCGCGGCTCCGGCCGCGCCCGCGGCGAGCGCGCCTCCGCCCTTGGACCTGGGCGACTTCGCGTCCGGGCTCCTCTCCGCGGACCAGGTGGCCCGCGCCGAGCAGCACCGCGCCCAGGAGGCCGAGAGGGCCGCCCGGGCCCGCGAGGAGGCCGGCCGCCGCGCCGATGAGGCCCGCAAGGCCGACGAGCGGCGGAAGGCGCGCGAGAAGGAGCGCGAGGCGGACGAGGGGGGCGGCTTCGCGGCCGGCCTGCTCGAGACGCCTCCGTCCTGAGTCGGGGGGCTCGGGGGGATCGCCCCCGCCGCAGCGCCCGCGGCCGTTTGCGGGCGCGAGGACCGGTCTCGGGGTTTGGGGGCGAAGCCCCCAAGAACGACACGTAATCGCGGAAGTTCTTGACATTACGGCCATCGGCGGGTCCAATCGTGCGCTCTTTCGAGCGCCGGCCCGCCGGCGCCGTGACTTTTCTGTCTCTTGGACTCAGGGAACCATCATGCCGACGACATTGGCCAAGGCCGCCGATCTGGCGAAGCGCGAGTGGTGGACGGTCGACTGCGCACAGACCGACCTCACGCTCGGTCGCCTCGCGACGCGGCTCGCCCTCGTGCTCATGGGCAAGCACAAGCCCACCTACACGCCTCACCTCGACATGGGCGACTTCATCATCGTCCTCAACGCCGACAAGGTGAAGGTGACGGGCGACAAGAAGAACTCGAAGGAGTACGAGTACTTCACGCTCTACCCGAGCGGTCAGAAGACCCGGAAGTTCTCCGACCTCATCCAGCGCGATCCGCAGCGGGTGATCCGCTACGCGGTCGGCCGCATGCTCCCGAAGAGCAAGCTCGGCCGGAAGCAGCTCATGAAGCTTGTCGCGTACAAGGGGACCGAGCACCCGCACGCGGCTCAGGCGCCCAAGCCCCTCGATCTGAAGAAGGTTTGACCTGTGGCTGACGAGACCAACACCGCCGCTTCCGACGCGGGCACGACGACCATGGGCGAGCCGCCCGCGTTCTACACGGCGGTCGGCCGCCGCAAGACGGCCGTCGCGCGCGTGCGGCTCAAGCCGAACGGCACGGGCCAGATCACCTGCAACAAGAAGCGGAACCTCGAGCAGTACTTCGAGCGCGAGGGCGACCGTCTCACCGTCCTCTCGGCCCTCGCCGTCGTCGGCGCCGAGAAGAAGTACGACGTGTTCCTCACCCTCTCGGGTGGCGGCACGGCGGGCCAGGCGGGCGCGGCGCGCATGGGTATCTCGCGCTGCCTCTCCAAGGCCAGCACCGACTACCTCGCGACGCTCAAGGCGGGCGGCTACCTCACGCGCGACGCGCGCGAGAAGGAGCGCCGGAAGTACGGCCGCCGCGGCGCGCGCGCCAGCTACCAGTTCTCGAAGCGCTGATTCGCCGGCTTCGATCGCACGGGACGCGCTCGCCCCGCGGCGGGCGCGCCGTCGTTTCCGGACCGTCGTAAACCTCCACGAATGCGATAGACTGGTCAGCCGGGAGGGCCGGAGATGCCGTCTTTCAGGACGCTCGCCGTCGCGGTCTCGCTCGTCGCGGCGGCGCCGCTCGCCGCCTCGCGCGCGCAGGACGACGAGCCGTCGCTCACGCCCCAGACGAAGCAGGCGGCCGAGCTCCAGGCCAAGGCCGACGAGCAGCTCAAGGCGAAGAAGCACGACGAGGCGATCGCGACGTACGCGAAGCTCCTCGAGCACATGCAGGCGAACAAGGGGAGCTTCCCGGACTTCCCCGAGAGCCAGCAGAAGGCCGTCCGCGCGCACGCCTACTACAACACCGCCTGCGCGCTCGCGCTCTCGGGCAAGCGCGACGCCGCGCTCGACGCGCTCAAGCAGGCGATCGACGCGGGCTTCTACGACTGGCAGTGGCTCGAGAAGGACGAGGACCTCGCCTCCGTGCGCGGCGAGCCGCGCTGGAAGGAGCTCGTCATGTCGCTGCGCGGCCTCGACAAGGAGGCGAAGCGCATCGAGAAGCTCGTCAAGGAGACGGTGAAGGAGAAGCCCCTCTTCGAGTTCGACTTCTCGGTCACGACCGTGGACGCGGAGAAGATCAGCCTCTCGACCTACAAGGGCAAGGTCGTCCTCGTCGTCGCCTTCGGCACCTGGAACCACCGCTGCAAGGAGATGGCCCCCGCGCTCGTCCAGCTCGCGCAGGGAGTCAAGGAGCGCGGCGAGCCCGTCCAGATCGTCCTCCTCGACTGGGAGCGCTCGGACCCGACCGAGGCGATCGAGAACGACGTGAAGGACTTCATCCGCGACATGAAGATCGGCTTCCCCGTCGCGATCATGAAGGAGAAGGACCCGACCCTCGACCGGATCCCCGAGCTCAAGGCCTTCCCGACGGCGCTCTGGATCGACAAGGCGGGGAAGGTCCGCGCGCGCTGGGACGACGAGAAGGTCCTCGCCCTCGAGGAGCTCGAGGCGATCACCAAGGCGATCGTCCACGACGACAAGCCGAAGAAGCCGGACGAGAAGAAGCCGGACGAGAAGAAGAAGCCGGACGAGAAGAAGAAGCCGGACAAGAAGGAAGACGAGCCCTTCTAGACGCATGGATGGACCCGGCCCCGAGCGCGCACCCGACCTCAAGCAGGACCTGAACGAGCTCCGTCGCGCGCTCGACGAGCTCGGGAGCAGCGCCGCCGCCGCCGCCAAGCCGGGCGCCGAGGACGTCCAGAAGCGCGCGACCGAGGCCGTGGGCCGGCTCGAGCGCGCCAGCAAGACCCAGCGGCTCGACTTCGCGTCGTTCCTCGAGATGGCGGGCCGGATCAACGCGCAGGGCCTCGACCTCGAGAAGATCGAGTCGTACGTGACGACGCTCCTCCGCGGCCGCACGGGCGCGGCGACGGTCGCGCTCCTCCGCGCGACGGACGAGGACGGGGTCCTCATCGCGACGCGCGGCTCGGGGCCTCTCAAGCGCCTCGAGCTCGGGAGCCCGCTCGCCCGGAAGCTCACGTCCCACGCGCGGCCGATCGCGCTCGAGGGCGGCTCGGTCGGCGTCCTCGGCGACGAGGCGAAGGTCTTCGCCGACGCCGCGCTCGTGGCGCCGCTCTGCCAGATGGACCAGAGCGAGCGCGTCCTCCGCGGCGTCCTGGTGCTCGGGAAGAAGATCACCGGCCAGGCGTACGGCGAGCGCGAGATCGAGTTCCTCGGCCTCATCTCCGAGCTCGTCGCGATCGCGCTCCACAACGCGTTCCTCCACTACACGGCGACGCACGACGCGCTCACCCGCACCTGGAGCCGCGGCTACTTCGACGTCGAGCTCAAGCGCGAGATCTCGCGCTCGAACCGCCGCCGGGCGAAGGAGGTCGTCGCGACCTTCTCGCTCGTCATGTGCGACCTCGACCACTTCAAGAAGATCAACGACACCTTCGGCCACCGCATGGGCGACAAGGTGCTCCAGCTCGTCGCCAACACGCTCCACGCGACGATCCGCGACTACGACACGCTCGCGCGCTGGGGCGGCGAGGAGTTCGCGATCATCCTCCCCGACGTGGGCAAGGCGAGCGCCCTCGAGGCGGCCGAGCGCTACCGCCGCGCGATCGCGGCCGCCGCGGTCCCGAAGGGTCAGAGCGGCGAGCACCTCCCGCCGGTCACGGCGAGCTTCGGCGTCGCGACGTTCCCCGACGACGGGGAGGACCCGCGCGAGCTCCTCCAGCGCTCGGACGACGCGCTCTACCGCTCGAAGGACGCGGGCCGGAACTGCGTGAGCGGCGCCTAGAGTGAACCTCGGCCCCTACGAGCTCCTCGCGGAGGTGGGCCGCGGAGGCATGGGGGCCGTGTACCGCGGCCGCGGCCCCGACGGGAGCCCGGTCGCCGTCAAGGTGCTCCTCGACCTCGACGCGGCGGGGCGCGCGCGCTTCGAGCGCGAGAAGCGGCTCCTCGGAGCGCTCGGCGGCGCGGAGGGCTTCGTGCCGCTCCTCGACGCGGGGGAGACCGAGCGCGGGCCGTACCTCGTCATGCCGTTCCTCGAGGGCGGCTCGCTCAAGGACCGCCTCCGCCGCGGCCCCCTCGGCATCGAGCAGACGGTCGAGCTCGGCCGCGCGCTCGCACGCGCTCTCTCGCGCGCGCACGAGCGGGGGATCGTCCACCGCGACCTCACGCCGGGGAACGTCCTCTTCGACGGCGAGCGCCCGCTCGTCGCCGACCTCGGCCTCGCGAAGCAGCGGCGCCGCGACGGGGGCTCCATGAGCGGCTCGCTCTCGACGCACGGAGCGCTCGGCGGCACGGTCGGCTACATGGCGCCCGAGCAGGTGGACGACGTCCGCGCGGCGACCCCGGCCGCCGACGTCTTCTCGGTCGGAGCGATCCTCTACGAGTGCCTCGCGGGCGTGCCGCCGTTCGGCAAGGGGACGCTCCTCACGACGCTCGAGAAGCTCAACAAGGGCGCCGTCGAGCCGGTCCAGAAGCTCCGGCCCGAGACGCCCAAGTGGCTCGCCGCGGTCGTCGAGCGCGCGCTCCAGCGCGACCCGAAGTCGCGCTTCGCGGACGGCCGCGAGCTCGGCCTCGCGCTCGCGGGTCCGAAGGGCGGGGTCGGCTCCTCGCGCGGGCTCCTCGTCGCCGCGCTCCTCGCGGTCCTCGGGCTCGGAGCGATCGGGACCGGGGTCTTGGTCCGGCTCCGGAAGCGGCCGCCGCCGGTGTCGCCGGCCCCGCCGGTCGTGCCGTCGCCGCGGCCCTCTCCCGCGGTCCCCTCGCGGCCCGCTCCTTCGCCACCGCCTCCTCCGCCTCGCCTCCCGGACGACCCCACGGCGCTCGAGCAGTACCGCGCGATGATCGACCTCGGCGCCGCGCGCCTTGTGTCGGTCTGGGGCGACCCCGCCTTCAAGGGCGCCAGCGCCGTCACCGCGATCGCGGTGACGCGCGACGGGAAGCTCGCGGTCTCGGGCGGCAACGACCCGCTCATCATGGTCTGGAGCGTCCCGCGGGGTGCTCTCGTCCGGACCTTCACGAGCCCGTGTCCGGCGCGCGCCCTCGCGATCACCGAGAACGGCGAGCGGTTCGTCGTCGCGGGTACCGACAAGATCCTCCGCGTCCGGGACATGGCGTCGGGGCTGGTGCTCCGGGACGGAGTCCAGCTCGACGCCATGATCAGCTCGATCGACCTCGCTCCCGCTCCCGACGAGCGCGCGCTGGTCGCGTGCGACGACGGCACGATCAGGCTCCTCGACCTCGCGACCGGCGCCAAGCTCCCCAGCGTCGGCGCGCCTGCGACGAAGTACACCGTCGCCGCGGCGAGGTGGGACGCCCGGATCGCCGCGGCGGGTTGCCAGGACGGCTCCGTGCGGGTCGTGAGCTTCGACGGAGGCAAGGAGCGGTGGAGCGCTCCGGGCCACGGCGCGCTCGTGACCGACATCTGCTTCTCGCCCGACGGCAAGCACATCGCGACGGCGAGCGCGGACCGGACGGCGGCGATCTGGGAGCTGGGCCCGGCGGGCCTCACCCAGTCAAGAGTCCTCGCCGGACATCGGGGCGGCGTGATCCGTGCCCGCTTCTCACCCGACGGGAGCAGGCTGGTCACGTCGAGCGACGACATGACCCTCAAGGTCTGGGATGCCGGGGGGACGGAGCAGAGGACCCTCACGGGGCACCTGGGCTGGGTGGCTCCGATCGCTTTCGTGCCGGGAGGGTCGCGACTCGTGTCCGGCGGGAGCGACACGACGGTCCGCCTCTGGGACGTGGCGACGGGGGAGGAGCTCACGAACCACAAGGCGCACATCGGCCCGATCCGGGACGTGGCCTTCACGCCCGACGGAGAGCAGGCGGTCACGGGCGGCGACGACGGGATCCTCCGCCTCTGGAGCGCACGCAGCGGCGAGCTCCGCGCGGCCGACCACAGGCGGGGCGGGATCGCGGCGGCTGCGATCGCCCCGGACAAGCGGATGGCGTTCGCGGCGCGTCGCCCGACCGGCGTCGACCGTCTCGAAGTGACCGCCGACGGCGTGCTCAACTTCGTGGAGACGTCCCCCACGTCCGAGCTGGTCACGAGCCTCGTGGTTTCTCCCGACGGGCGGTTCGCGCTCCTCGGCGGCGAGAAGGGTCGCCTGAGACTCGCGAACCTCTTCGGCGGGTCCGAGGGGTGGGACGCGGGAGTGGACCCGCCGGTCACGTCCGTCGCCTTCTCGCGCGACTCGCTCCACCCACGCTCCGCGGACGGGGCCGGGACGCTCCGCGAGTGGACGCTCGAGAAGGTCGCCCCGAGGCAGCTCGCGCTCGAGGCCGGTGCCTCCTGGTCGCTCACGCCCGACGCACGGCGGGCTCTCTCGATCGGCGACGCGCTGAAGGTCTGGGACATGGCGACCGGGGCCGCGCGGGTCCTCGCCGCCGGGAGAGAGTTCCTCTCCGGGGCGATCTCGGCAGACGGCGCGCGGGCAGTGACGGTCGAGAGGACGGGCGCGGTGAGGGTCTGGGACACCGACGCGGGGGCGGAGCTCTTCCAGATCGAGCTCCTCCGTGCCCCGGACGCCGCCTCCCGGATCGCCTTCGCTCCCACGGGCCGCCGCTTCGCCCTCGCGACGGCGCGCGGTCTCGTGCTCCTCCTCGAGCTCGACTGACGCGTCGAGATCTCGACTCGCTGGTGGCGGAAGCGTCCCCGAGCAACAATCGGTGGCCGGGGGCACGCGATTGGCCGAGGAGATTCCCACCCTGGAGGTGCGCGTGGGCTCGTTCGGGCGCTCGCTCCTCCTCATGTTCCTCTACGGATCCTTCCTGTTCGCGATCATGTTCGGCTCGTGGCACAGCCGCTTCTTCGAGCGGTTCGCCGGGTACCTGCCCGTCGCGGTGCGCTCGATCCCGATCCTCGACTACTGGATCTGGGCCGCCGGCGTGGGCGTCCTCCTCGTCGGCTGGGTCGGGCTCATGTTCTTCTACGAGCCCCGCATGGGCCGCGCTCGCTTCTTCGCGGACCGCATCGAGCTCGAGAAGTACGTGATGGTCGTGAACCCGCTCGGGGACCGTCACGTCCTCCGCTGGGACTCGATCGTCGCCTTCGACGACTCGGCCCAGAACCACGTGCGCCTCGTGAGGCGCACCCGCGGCTGGTTCGATCGCTTCAGGCTGACGATCCCGACGATGACCGAGGGAGACCGGATCCGGATCCTCGAGGAGCTCGAGCGGCGCGGCGTCCGCCGCAGCGGCTAGCGCTGCGAGGAAGTCGGCGCGAGCCCGAGCGCGCCCGTGATCTTCCGGCCCGCGAAGCGCGCGATCTTCCTCATGCGCTCGCCGAACGAGAGCCGCCAGAAGTTCGTCGCGACCGCGCCCTTCGTGAAGTAGGTCTTGCGCGAGTAGTCGATCGCGCAGTCCACCATGACCGGCTGCCCTCCGCGCGCGAGGTCGAGCGCCTGGCCGAGGCCGCGGTCGAGCTGGGAGTCGTTCTCGATCTTGACGAACTCCGCGCCGACGGCCTTCGCGAGCTGCTCGACCGAGTACTGCGGGAGCACCGTGAGCGTGTCCTTCGCGAGCGTCATGCGCTGGAACTGCGCGATCTGCCCGAGCTCGCCGTCGCGGAGGACGACGATCACGGGCGCGACGAGGTAGTGCGCCGCCGTGATCATCTCGAGGCCGGTCATGAGGAGCGCGCCGTCGCCCGCGAGGCCGATCACGTCCTTGTCGGGGTTCGCGAACTTCGCGCCGACCGCGGCCGGGACGCAGTAGCCCATGCACGAGAAGTCGAAGGGCCCGAGGAACCGGTCGGGCGAGTCGAGACGGATGTGCTCCATGGAGAGGAAGGTGCCGTTCCCGCTGTCCGTCACGTAGATCGCGCCCGGCTTCGCCTTCGCGGCCAGTGCCGCGTAGAGCGCGGCGGGGGTGACGCGGGTCTCGCTCTTCTCGCCCTGCCAGGTCGCCTGGACCTGGGCGTGCCCGTCCTTGATCTCGCGCTCGAGGGCCTCGCGGTTGCGCGGCGCGCCGAGCTTCGGAAGGAGCGCCTTGATGAACGTCCCCGCGTCCGACTCGATCGCGAGCTTCGGCTTGTAGTTCTTGCCGAAGACGTCCTTGTTGATGTCGACGTGGATCAGGTTCTCGGGCGGCGCGCAGCCGTAGCTCGCCGTCGCGACCTCGCCGAAGCGGC
>CAZYLP010000378.1:0-8312 GCA_964648345.1 uncultured Planctomycetota bacterium | reverse complement strand
AGGAGCCGGTCGCCGCCGCGGCGAGCCGACTCGCGGTCGAGGCCGCCGCGCTCGCGCGGACGCCACGGCTCGCGCTCGCGGTGGGCGTCGTGCTCGAGCCCGTCGGACGCGCGCTCCTCGAGCTCTGGCGGAGCCTCCGCGTGGACTTCGCGGCGCGGCCGGGCGAGCTCCGCGCGGTGCTCGAGCTCCTCGCGAGCATCGAGGCCTGCTCGCCGCCGCGCCTCGTCGCGCTCCGCGCGGTCATGCTCTACGCCGCGACGAGCGTCGAGCCTGCGCTCGCGCGCGGGCTCGAGCTCGAGCGGCTCGTCGCGGCGGGGCGCGCGCTCGTCGGGGAGGAGCCGCTCCTCGCGGCCTCGGCGCTCGACGCGGCGGTCCGCCGGATCGAGGCGCCGCGCGCGTCGGCCGAGGGCCTCGCGGGTGCGCTCCGCGCGCTCGACGTGGCCGACGAGGCCGTCGATGCGGCCCACCGCCGCGGACTGCCGACCGACTCCGAGGCGCAGACGGCGACGATCACGGCGCGGCGGGTCGCGCAGAGCCGCGGCCTCATCGAGGAGCAGCTCGCCGCCGAGGCGAGCGACCCCTCCGCGCGGCGCGAGCACCTCGAGCGAGCGCTCGGCGCGCGCCGTCGCGCTCTCTCGGCCTCGACCGGCTCCACGCTCCTCATCCGCCTGCGAGAGGACGACGCCCGCGCGGTGCTCCGGGTCCTCTTCGCGCTCGACCGCACGGAGGACTGGGAGACGACCGCGCGCGAGATCAAGAGCGCCGCGATCCGCGACGCGCTCGCCGCGGAGGTGCTCCGGCGGAAGGGCGACGCGAAGAACGCGCGCGAGGTCGCGGCGCGCGCGCTCGCCGCCGACCAGGCAGAGGCGCCGGACCCCGTGGCTGCCCTCGCTCGGATCGAGGTGGACCTCGGCGACCTCGATGCAGCGCGAACGCTCGCGCGGCGCCTCGCGACCCTCGAGGAGAAGGCGCCGCCCGTGATCGACGCGTTCCGCGCGCACGCGGTGCAGACGCACATCCGCGCGCGCGAAGGCCAGAAGCGATGATGGCGCGTTCTGCACCAGTCCCCGGCGACGGATCTCGGAAGCGGGGCGAAATCGAGACGGTGCTTCGAGCGTAAGTCAGGGATCTTCCGCTCGTTGAGCGGTGGCCTCCTCCTTGCCCTGTCAGCGGCCGGAGACAGGGAGAACCATGAGACTCGCCTCGCTCGCGCTCGCGCTCGTCGTCTTCGCGCCGTCCTTCGCGGCCCCGTCGTTCGCGCTGGCCCAGACGCCGACCTGGCCTCAGCCGCAGCCTGCGACGGGGTCGCCCTGGGACGGGCTCGAGCTCCTCCTCACGCGGGAGCGGCTCCTCGAGATCAAGGCAGCCTACGAGACGAACGACGCGCTCGCGGTCGCCGCGGTGAACGGAGCGATCGCCTCGGCCGACGGCTACCTCGGCGCGACGCCGAACCCGGTCGTGGGCGTCCTCAGGGGCCCCGGCTACTACACCTCGAAGAAGGCCGAGCAGCAGAAGCTCACGGCGCAGGTACGCGGCGACGCGCGCGCCGCGATCGCGCTCGCGTGGGGCTACGCGCTCACGGGCGACGACAGGTACGCGGACGCGGCGAGGAAGTTCCTCGACGCGTGGGTGAAGAGCTGCACGAAGCCCGTGGACGGGGAGGGCCGGCAGGGCTTCGAGAAGATCGTCGACGTCATCCTCGGCGAGACGGGCGGCGACACCGCGCTCGTCGTCCACTACGGCTTCCCCGGGTTCCTCTACGCGTTCGACATCCTGAACGGCTTCGGGAAGCTCTCGTTCGCCGAGAAGGCCGCGTTCAGGAAGTGGCTCGCTCCGTTCGTCCTCTACAAGCTGGGCGAGGAGCGCTTCCACAACAACCACCACAACTGGCAGGTCCTCTTCATGGGCGCGGCGGCGCACGTGACCGAGGACCAGCACCTCATGAACATGGCCGTCGCCTACTACAGGAACGGGATGCGCCACCAGCAGATCGCCGCCGACGGGGCCATGTGGCGCGAGCTCGCGCGCAAGGAGAAGGCGGCGACTTACACGCTCATGGCTCTCGAGGCCATGGTCCAGTTCGTCACGATCGCGAAGAACCACGGCGTGAACCTCCGCGACGTCGTCTGCGACAAGCGGAAGAGCACGAGCACCGACAGCTTCCTCCTCTCGTGGGTCACGGGCTTCCACAGCTCGGGCGTCGCGAGCGCGGGCGGCACCCTCCGCGCGACGTTCGGCGCGCTCCGCGACTTCGTGAACGACAAGAGCGCGTGGAACCGCTGGCGCAACACGATCAACAAGGACATGAAGGACGTGAACGGGCCCGCGGACGCGAGCGACTGGGGTTGGGTCTTCGAGGTCGGCTACGCGTGGTTCTCCGATCCTTCGTTCCTCGCGCTCATGCAGAAGGCGCCGTACGGCCTCCAGCCCGAGCGCGCCTACACGCTGAGTCACGCGACTCTTCTCTTCCGGAAGTTCTAGGGAGCGTCCTTCTCGAGGACCACGTCGCCGACTTCGAGCGTGTCCGTGCCGGCCTCGACGCGGACGATGCGCTCTCGCCACCCTGCTGCCCGGAGTGCGACCGAGAACTCGCAGTGCGGTGCATGCAGGAAGCGAACGACGCCGTTGCCCACGCTGTAGACCCACGCCCCGAACCGGAACCGCCCGCGAACGACGGTCACGCTCACGGCGGGTACGGGCTCCCGGTCGGCGGACACGATCCGCATGGAGACCTCGCGTCTGGGGTCGCCGTCGAGCCGCAGCTCCTGCGCCGGCGCGAGAGTGAATGACGCGGTCCTGAGGTCGCCGAGCTCGGGCTGCCAGATCACTCGCCAGCGTCCCGGGGGCAAGAGCACGCGGTCGACCTCCTCGAACATGTACTCCGCTCTGTACTCGGAGTCGGAGACGCGACGCTCGAAGACGGCACTCGAGCGGTCGTGACGCGACGACAGATGGACGAAACCGGGCTTGCTCGCTTCGAGGCGTGCATCTTCTCGTGGATGGTCGAGCTCGATCGGGATAGCGACCCGCTCCGAGCGGTCCGCCGCGAGCGTCCCGGGCTCGAGCTCGATGCGATAACGCTTTCCGGGCAGCGCCCGCGCGAAGGCGAAGCGTCCGCTCGAGTCGCTCGTCGCTCGATCGATGACCTGGTCCGGATTGCTCGCCAGCGAGAGAAGGACCGTCGCGCTGCCGAGAGGCACGACGCCTCCGTCGTCCTTCACGACCCCCACGAGCGGAACGCACGGGATCGCGACGAGGGTCGCCGCCGCGAGGCGCTCGGGCTCGCGCGGGAGCGTGACGGCCTCGGCGACGTGACCCTCCTCGCGGAGGAGGACGACCTGGGTCGATGCCGCCACAGGGAGCTCGAGCAGCCCCTCCGCGTTCGTGCGCCAGACCTCGGCCTCCGAGAGCGCGCGCCTTCGCGCGAGAGCGACGAGCGCGCCCGGGAAGGGACGGCCGTCGGCCGTGACCCGGACTCGCAGCAGGAAGCCTCGCGCTTCGTCGAGCTTCACGTCGCCCGCCTCGAGCGTCCCGACCGCGGAGCGCTTCGTCTCGTCGAGGAGCGCGGTCTCGAAGCCCTCGCCGCTCTCGCGGAGCGCGCGCACGGAGAGGACCGTGCCGGTCCGGGACGACGCCTCCGCGACCGCGGAGAAGCGGCCGTGCTCGTCGGCCGTGACGAGCGCGAGCACGGAGGAGGGGCCGGCGGGCCCCTCGGCGCGGACGAGGGCGACGCGCGCGCCGGGGACCGGCGCGAAGTCGCGGCCCACGACGCGGCCGCGGACGGTGAGCTTCGTGACGTGGAGGAACCGCGACGCCGGGACGCCGATCGCGGCGAGGCCGACCGCGAGGAACGCCAGGACGGCGCGACGTCGCTTCACGACGCATCCGTCGCGCGCGATGGCGACGCGGCCGGCGCGAGCGCGGCCCACGCCGCGCCGACTCCGAAGGCGACGGCCGCTCCGATCGGCACGTACCAGTTCCAGTGGATCGGCGTGAGCTTGCTGATCGCGATGACCGTCGCGATCGACACGGCCATGGCGACGACGTTCGAGCCGTCGCCGCCGCCCTTCGTGAGGAACCCGCGCAGGAAGACGCCGAGGAGCGCCCCGAACGTGAGGCCGAGGGTCGAGAAGGCGAGGTCGATGATCCCCTGGTCGCCCCGCGCGGACACGAGCGCCACGGCGGCGAGGAGGACGGCGACCACGAAGGTGAAGGCGCGCGCGACGACGAGGTCGGTCTTCTCGTCGTCCTTCGCGCCGCGCCAGGGCTTCCAGACGTCGAGGACGGCCGTCGACGCGAGCGCGTTCATGGCCGCGGAGAGGCTCCCCATGACCACGGAGAGGACGCCCGCGATGACGAGGCCCGCGAGGCCGCGCGGGAGCCCGGTCGCGATGAACCACGGGAAGACGTCGTCGGCCTTCGCGGGCATGCCCGGGGCCGGGTGCCGCGTGAAGTGCATCCTGAGGAGCGTGCCGATCGCGAGGAAGACGACGACGATCGGGATGTCGAGGAACCCCGACGCGATGAGCGCGCGACGCGACGACTTCACGTCCTTCGCCGTCAGGAGACGCTGCACGATGTCCTGGTCGCAGCCGTGCGTCGCGAGCGTGATGAACGTGCCGCCGAGGACTCCGCCCCAGAGCGTGGGCTGTCCGCTCGTGAAGCTGAACGAGAGGTCGAAGATGCGCACCTGCTCCGGGGGCACGGAGAGGTCGGGCCAGACGTGGGCGAGGAGGACGCCTCCCGCGGCGAGCGCGCCCACGAACATGAGGAGGACCTGGATCGAGTCGGTGGCGACGACGGCCTTGACGCCGCCCGCGAGCGTGTAGAGGCAGGTCACGCCGCAGAGGAGGAGGATCCCCCACTCGATGCCGAGGCCCACGACGTTCTTGAGGAGGAGCGCGCCCACGTAGAGCCGTACGCCCGAGGCGAGCGTCCGCGCGACGAGGAAGACGAGCGACGCGCCGAACCGCGTCTTCGGTCCGAAGCGCTTCTCGAGGTAGCCGTAGACCGTCGTGACCTGGAGGTCGAAGTAGGGCCTCAGGAACACGAAGGCGACGATCACCCGCGCGATGATCGTCCCGATCACGTTCTGGAGGTACGTCCAGTCGTTCTTGTACGCGAAGGCGGGGGCGCCGAGGAACGTCGCCGCGGAGATCTCCGCGGCGAGGATCGAGAGCCAGACGAGCCACCAAGGGATCGCGCGCCCGCCGAGGAAGTACCCCGCGAGGTCGCGTTGCCCGCGGCCGATCCAGATGCCGAGCGCCGGGATCGCCAGGAAGTAGGCGACCCCGAGCGCCCAGTCGAGCGAGGAGAGCGCGTTCAGCGAGGCTCTGCCTTAGATCGACTTCTTCGCGAGGTAGAAGTCGAGCCGCTCGAGGCTCGCGTCCTTGAGGCGCGCCTCGACGTCGGTCTCCGTCTTCGGCGGCGGGACGATGACCTTGTCGCCCGGCTTCCAGTTCACGGGGCAGGCGACGCCGTGCTTGTCGGCGGTCTGGAGCGCGTCCACGAGGCGGATGACCTCGTCCACGTTCCGCCCGACGTTGAGCGGGTAGTAGATGATCGCGCGGACGGTGCGCTTCGGGTCGATCACGAAGACGCAGCGGACGGTGACCGTGGACGACGCGCCCGGGTGGATCATCCCGTACTTCTGCGCGACGCCGCCGTTGTGGTCCGCGATCATCGGGTAGGCGATCTTCGTCTCGAAGATCTTCGCGAGGTTCTCGCGCCACGCGACGTGGGCGTGGATCGAGTCGATCGAGAGGCCGATGAGCTTGACGTTCCGCTTGTCGAACTCGGGCTGGCGCTTCGCGAACTCGGTCAGCTCGGTCGAGCAGACGGGCGTGAAGTCCGCCGGGTGCGAGAAGAAGACCACCCACTTCCCCTCGGCCCACTTGGCGAAGTTGAGCTCGCCGTGCGTCGTCATCACGGTGAAGTCGGGCGCCTGGTCCCCGATCTTCGGGATGGTCGTCGTCGCCTGGTCGGTCATGGTGTTCTCCCTTGCTCCAGGCGAGGCATCCTAGCATCGCGCCGGGAGTTCGGGTGGCCGCCCGGGGAGGGGTTGCGCGGGGTGTGGGGCCGCGACCAGAATGCGGGCGCGAAAGTTTCAGCCCCGCCCGGACGCGAGCAGAAGCGACGGTGCGGCGCATCGGTTGGGGAACACTAAACGAACAGTCGAGCTTTGCGATGTTTCATCCGCTCTCGAGGGGCGCGCGACTCGACGTTTCCATCTAGGAGGAAGCTCCGTGGTCGAAGACAACAAGCCGCTGACCCCGCCGTCTTCTTCGGGCGCCAAGCCGGCGACGGGCACGACGCCCGCGACGGCCCCGAAGACGTCGCTCACGGGGAGCGGCAGCTCGCTCCTCACGGGCGGTCCGCCGTCCTCGAGCGGCGGCCTCTCGAAGCCGTCGAGCCCGCTCGCGTCCCTCACCGGGACGAAGCCCGCGGCGCCCACGATGGGCTCCGTCGTCGCGGTCAACGAGAAGCCGTCCGGCCTCGCGGCGCCCGCGCCCGAGAAGAAGCCGGTCAAGGCGTCGAGCCTCCTCGACGACAAGCCGGCCGCGACGAAGACCTCGGTCCGGCCGCCGGCCCCCGAGGAGCCGGCCGTCTCGGTGCCCGGGCTCAACCTCCCGCCGCGCCCCGACCGGACGAACACGGGCGCCGAGGACCTCGGCGCCGCGTTCGGCAACGTGCGGCAGAAGCTCGACGCGATCCTCGGCGAGTCGAGCCACCGGCTCCTCGAGCTCAAGGTCGCGTCGGCCGAGGGCATCGACCGCGCCGTCGCCAACCTCGAGGCGGAGGCGAAGCGCGTCCGCGAGCACCTCGAGCGCAACGAGGCGCTCGCCCGCGAGGCCGAGCGCGCCTCCGCCGAGGCCCGCGCCCAGGAGCAGCTCCAGGACGAGCTCGAGTCGCGCGTGACCGAGGTCCAGGCCCGCGCGCAGAAGCTCGCCGACCGGGCGAACGAGCTCCGCACGACGCGTGCGGAGCTGGACGCGACCCGCGCCGAGCTCGAGACGAAGGTCAACGAGAAGACCGACGAGGTGACCCGCCTCCGCTCCGAGGTGGACCGCCTCACCGAGCGCGAGCGCAACCTCGAGGACGAGATGGGCGAGCTCGAGAAGGTCCGCGGCCGGCTCGAGGAGAACGTCGCCCGCCTCGAGCGGCTCCGCGACGAGTACCTCGCGGCCATCAAGCGGCTCAAGGACACCAAGGAAGACCTCACGAAGCCGGTCCAGTAGGACGGTTGACCATTGGTTCCGACCGACGCGCCGGAGCCTGACGGAGGCATCCGGCGCGAGAAGAAGTCGCTCCTCGACTCGCCGCCGCTCAAGAAGGACCGGCTGGAGACCCCGGCCGCGTCGCGGCCCCGGGTCTCTCCGATCGCTTCGGCGACGCCGCTCACGCACGCGTCGCCGGTGACGGCGGTGGGTTCGGAGCTGTCGCCGGCGACGGCGGCGCCGTCCGTGACGAAGGCGGACGGCCCGCGCGCTCCGGCCCCCTCGCCGGGGGAGGTCGCGCAGACCGCGGCCACGATCCTCTCGGGGAAGGGCTCCGCGAACGACGGCGTCCGCGAAGCGCTCGAGGAGTCGGCCCAGCTCGCGCGCGCGCAGGCATCGGCGCGCGCGCGCGGCGCGCGCCGCCGCGCGCGCGGCGCCGCGCCGCCCGCGCGCGACGGCCGGCGCGCCGCGGCCGACCTCCTCGCCAAGCGAGGCGAGCCGCAGGCCTCGCTCAAGGTCCTCGAGGAGGTCCTCGTCCTCTCGAACGCGCTCGTCCAGGCGTACGGGGCCGAGGGCCCGATCGACATCCCCGACCCGCTCGACTCGCGCATCGACGCCCGCCTCGAGAAGGTCTTCGAGAAGGCGAGCGAGGCGGCCCGGGCCCGCACGGACGAGCTCCTCGCGAGCGCGCGTCTCGCCGAGAAGGTCGAGGAGATCGCCCGCGCCCGCGTCGAGGAGCTGCTCGTCAGCAAGCGCCTCGCCGCGCGCATAGAAGAGATCGCCTCGAAGCACGCGCTCGACGTCGCCAACAACGCCGTCGAGGCGCTCCTCGCGTCCGACCCCTTCAAGCAGGCGGTGGACCAGCGCGCCCGCGCGCGCATCGAGGACGCGCTCGCGACCGTCAAGTCGGGCTCCTCGCCCGAGGCGCTCGAGGCGGCGGTCGAGAAGGCGCTCGCGCGGCGCAAGGAGAAGGACGGCTCCTCGTCCGGGACCTTCAAGGCGTTCGACCCGAGCCTCATCGAGGGGCAGCTCGGCTCGCTCGTGACCTCGCTCGTGAAGGAGACGCTCTCGAACGACGCGGCGGTCGCGAACAAG
>CAZYLP010000377.1:0-8363 GCA_964648345.1 uncultured Planctomycetota bacterium | reverse complement strand
GCGCACGACTCGGGGATCGTGCACCGGGACCTCAAGCCCGAGAACATCCTCTACCACTCGGGGCGGCCGCTCGTCGCCGACCTCGGGCTCGCGAAGCTCGTGGACTCGAACGACCAGCTCTCGAAGACGGGCGACACGCGCGGGACGTTCGGCTACATGCCCCCCGAGCAGATGCGGGACGCGAAGCACGCCGACGCGTCCGCGGACGTCTTCGCGCTCGGAGCGGTCCTCTACGAGTGCCTCGCGGGTCAGCCCGCGTTCCGTGGCGAGACGCAGCTCCAGGTCGTCGATGCCGTGGACGCGGGGCGCTTCACGCCGCTCCGCCGGCTCCGGCCCGAGGTGCCGCGCGCGGTCTGCGCGGTCATCGAGCGCGCGCTCTCCGCCGATCCGGACGACCGCTTCGAGGACGGCGAGGCCTTCGCGGAGGCGCTCGCCCGCGCGTGGCGCCGAGCAGCGGCCCGGCCGCGCTGGGTGCTCCTCCTCGTCGCGACCCTCCTCGCGGTCGGGGGAGGTTTCGGCGTGGCGATCGCGACGAGCCCGAAGCCCGTGCCCGCGCCCGTGGTCCCTCCTCCACCGACGAAGCCGCCGCCGCCGGCCGCGCCGCCGCAGCCCGTCACGCCGTCGCGTGCGCCGCGCCTCGCGACGATCGCGGTCCTCGGCACGAGCACCTTCCGCCACGGCGCTCCGCTCACGGCGCTCGTGGCGCGGCCCGACCGCGGCGAGGTGCTCGCGGGCGACGCCCAGGGCATGCTCCGCGTCTGGAGCATCCCGGGCGGCGAGGAGATCGACAGCTACGAGATGTTCCGGCCGGGAGAGATCCGCTCGATCGCCGCGCTGAGCGGCGGCCACGCGATCGTCTTCGGGACCGGCGAGGGGCCCGGGTTCGTGCAGCTCTCGCCGGCGCCGCTCCGCCTCACCGAGATCCCGACGGAGGGCGTGTTCGCCGTCGTCGGAGCTCCGCGCGGGATGCGCTTCGCGTCGGTCTCGCCGTCGAAGGTCCAGATCTTCGACCTCGCTCTCAGGAAGACGCTCGTGGACGTGCTCGCCCCGGACGACGGGACGATCACGGCGTGCACCTTCAGGGGCGAGAACCAGATCGTGATCGGGACCTCGGTCGGATCGCTCCACGCGATCCAGATCGAGCCGCCGGAGAAGGAGGCGCACATCGCGCGCGTCCCCCCGCCCGTGCGCGCGCTCGCGGCCTCGCCCAGCGGACGGTTCGTCGCGATCCGGGGCGGCGACGACTCCTTCCACTTCCTCGACGGCCCGAAGAGGACGGAGATCCCGAGGGTCCGCATCCACGGCTTCGCCCTCGCGATCCCGGAGGGCCAGACCCTGATCTCGGGCACGAAGGGCTAGGCCGCCTCGGTGGACCTATCGAGGCGCTTTGCGAAAAACTTCGAGGGCGAGCTGAACCCGAGCGACCCGAAGGTCGGGCTCGTCGCTCTCGGCGCGGGGGCCGAGGCCCTCCGGGTCGGCTCCGACCTCGTGAACGGGAACCCGTACATCCTCGGCATGGAGCGCGCCCCGGGGCACGAACGGCTCGTGTCCGCGATGATCCCGCTCCCGAACGGCCGTCTCGTCACGGCCGGCAGCGACCGGACGGTACGCCTCTGGGACCGCGCGACCGGGATCGAGCTCGAGGTCCACCGCGACCACGGCGAGCGCATCACCGCGCTCCTCCCCGCGCTGGACGGGAAGACGATCGCATCCATGGCCGCGGACGGTGACCTCCTCGTCCGCGACGCCGAGACGCTCGCCGTCGTCTCGACGTGGTCTCAGCGCACGCCTCTCCTCGGCGCGGCGAGGATCTCGGACGGCCGCATCGTCGGTTCGACGAACCGAGGCGTGCGCGAGCTCGCCGCAGCGGGCCCGGGGCGCGCGGTCCTGGCGGGGGACTGGAAGCCCTTCATGATCTCGTCGCTCGGCGGCGACATCATCGCGACGTCCGGCAACCAGGAGGTCCGCGTCCACGACGCGCGGACCGGCGCGCTCGTCTGGAAGCGCTTCATGGGCGCGAACGCCGGCTCCTGGTGCTCGGTCGCGCGCGTGGGCGAGGACCGCGTCGCGCTCGGCCTCACGGACGGGTCCGTGCACCTCGTCGAGCTCGCGACGGGCAAGCCCGCGTGGTCGATCCCGGTCACGCTCGTCCCGAACGGCCGGATCTCGGCGCTCGCGGTCTCGCCCGACTCGAGGTGGATCCTCGCCGGCGGACCGCCGGGCCACGACGTCCACATCGTCGATGCCTCCGACGGCCCCGGCGTCGGCAGCCAGACGCTCCCCGCCTCGCTCGACTTCCCGACGTGCATCGTCTTCGACGGCGACGAGGTGCTCGTGGGCACCCTCCGCGGGCTCATCCTCCGGATGCGGCTCGAGTGAACGCCTCGACGAGCGCCTTCGTGCGCGCGGCGTCGAGCTCGTTCTTCCAGTCGCCGTCCTTCTTGAGCGTCGAGCCGACGATGAGCCCGCGCGCGAGGCCCGCGTAACGAGCGACGTTCGCGGGCGTGACGCCGGAACCGACGAAGACAGGGAGCGGCCCGCGGGCGCGCTTCACGTCGTCCACGTCCGTCTCGCGGCCGGTGGCGACGCCCGTGACGACGACGCCGTCCGCGCGGCAGAAGGCCGCGCCGTGGACGGCGTCCTCGATGGACAGGTCGGCCGTGATCGCGTGCGAGGCGTGCTTCTTCTTCACGTCCGCGAGGATCGCGATCTTCTCCGCGCGGAGCTGAGCGCGCACGCGCACGAGCTCGGGCGCGCTCGCGCGGCTCATGAGCCCCTCGTCGGCCACGTGCGCGAAGGCGAAGCTCTCGACGCGCAGGAAGTGACAGCCGGCGGCGACCGCGACTCCGAGCGCCTCGCGGTTCGCGGCGGCGAGCGCTTGCACGCCGACGGGCACCTTCACGCGCTCGCGGACGGCCTTCGCGCAGACGGCGAGGGCGGCCGTCGTCTCGGGCTCGACGCGGCCGAGGAGGTAGGGCGCGTCGTGCGTGTTCTCGACGATGAGCGCGGTGAAGCCCGCCGCCTCGAGGAGGACGGCCTCGGCGACGGCGCGCTCGACCACCGGGCCGAGATCGCCGGTGAAGCCCGCGCTCCCGGGGAGCGGGAGGAGGTGGACGCAGCCCACGAGCGCGCATGGAGCACGCCCGAAGATCGCGTCGATCGAGCTCACGAGCAATTCAGCGAGAGAACTGCTCGATGTATTTCTGGGCGTCGTTCCATGCCGTGCTGCCCGGGGGCGCGTAGAAGGCGGCCTTCTTGTAGTAGCCGAGCGCCTTGTCGCGAGGCAGGTTCTCGGACCGGCCAAGCTGCATGTAGCAGCCGGAGAGCGCGGTCCGGAGCTCGCCCTCCTTCTTCTTCCGGCCCTTCTCGTCGGCGATCTCGGCGAGTGAGACGAACTGCCTCTCGAGGTCGGCGGCGTACCGGTGGATGAGGTCCTCGCCGACCTTGAACGGCTGCTCGCCCGGCTTCGGGAACGTCGCGAAGCCGCCGCGCGAGGGGACGGCCTGTTGCGGCGCGACCGGGACCAGCTCCTGGTAGTTCGCGAGTGCGAGCTGCGTCACCTGCGCACCAGGCCACTTGGCGATGCCCTCGCGGAGCTGGACCACCTTGAGGTCGCGGTTCGGCTGGCTCATCGCGTTCTCGAAGTGGTGGATCGCCTGGAGCTGGAGGAGCGCGTCGTCCACCTCGCCCCGGCACTCGGGCTTGTCGATCCCCTGCTTGACGACGAGCTCGTAGTTGCGCGTGACGACGGCGAGCGTGCCGCCGCCCTGCGCCTCGCGGTAGAGACGGCGGACCTCGTCAGCCGTCGGGCCGCGGAGGAGCGACGCGGCGCCGGCGACGCCGATGAGGAGGATCACCGCCGCGGCCGCGCGGGCGTAGCCGCCCCACGAGGCGCGCGGGATCGGCATGCTCGTGATCTGCTTGGCGCGGGCCGAGTCCTTGGCGCGCTTGACCTCGCCCTCCACGGTCGTGAGGACCGTCTCCTTGAGAGAGTCCCAGCGCTCGATCGCCGGCCAGACGAGCGGGTCGCGGTTGAGGACGAGGCCGATCGAGCCGAACGCGGAGCGCGTCTCGCGGCACAGGGCGCACTTGTCGAGGTGAGCGGTCACCTGCTTCTTCCGCTCGGGGCCGACCTCGTTGAGGACGAGGAGGTCCTCCTCGATGCTCTCGCACGCCTCCTCGGCGGCCGGCTCCGAGGGCTTCTCGGAGGCGGTCGCGGGGCCCGCGACGCGCGCGAGGATGTCGGTCTTGAGCTTCTTCCACTGCTCGTCGGTCGGCTTCGGGACGGCCATGGCCCCGTCGAGGACCACCGCGGTGGACTCGAGCTGCGCGAGCGCCTCGGCGCAGCGAGCGCAGGTCGCGAGGTGGCTCTTGAGCCGCTCGCGCTCTTCGCGGGCGAGCTCTCCCTGGTAGAGGAGGAGCGGGAGCTCCGCCTCGAAGTCGCAGGGCGTGTTGTCGTCGGGTTCGCTCACGTCTCGGCTCCAGGGACTTCGGGCCCGCCCTGCCCTCCGAACACGTCCCGCCGGACGACGGCCGCGAGCGACGCGGCGTCGCCGCCGAGAGCGCGACGGAGGCTGTTGAAGGCCTGGTGGAGAGTGCTCTTGACGGTGCCGACCGCGCAGCCGCGGATCTCGGCGATCTCCTTCAAGGAGAGGTTCTCGTAGTGCCGGAGGGCGACGATCGCCCGCTGGCCCGGGGGTAGCTTGGCGATCGCATCGCGCGCTCGCTCGACGAGGCGCGACACGTCCTCGTTCGACACGTCGGCCGGCTCGGGGTCGTGGTGCACGTCCGGGCGTCCGCCCGCCGCGTGCTCGCGCGCCTTCCGGTCGCGTCCCTTCCTGCGGAGCGCATCGATCGCGAGGTTGGTCACGATCCTGAAGCTCCACGAGTAGAACGCCGCGCGCTCGTCCCAGCCCACGATGCCGCGGTGGATCCGCACGAAGGCATCCTGGACCGTGTCGAGCGCATCGTCGGGGTTCCCGAGGATCCGGTAAGCGATCCGGTAGAACCGCTCCCTGAAGAGATCGACGAGCGCCGAGAACGCGTCGGCGTCACCCGCCCGGAACGCCCGGGCGAGCTCGTGGACCTTGTCCAGCTCCTCGCTGGTAGGAGTCTCGCCGCGGGACTCGTCTGTTCGCGGGCGGCGGCCCTCGATCACGGGATCCTCGCTAGAAGAACGAGCGGGAGCGACGAGGGTTCAGCGTGCTCGCCAAACGCTCCCCGCGCAAGGTGTTGAAGTCCGGAAACGATACGAGCTCGATGGCCTCATCCCCTCGAGGCATCGAGCTCGTAACGCTTGCCTGAGACGTGTGTTGAGCTAGGTAGGCTGGTGCAGCTGCGTCCGTTGCCGGTCGAGGAGAGCGACCCGCTCCTCCATGATCCGGCCGGGCTTGAAGACGACGACCGTCTTCGCCGGGACCTCGACGGGCTGCCCCGTGCGCGGGTTGCGCGCCTTGCGGGGCCGCCTCACCTTGACCTCGAAGACACCGAAGTTCCTGAGCTCGATGCGCCCCTCCTCGACGATCGCGTCGATGATGGCGTCGAACGACTTCTGAACTACTTCCTTGGTCTGGACCTGCGTGAGCGCCGTGTGCTCGGCGATCCGCTTGACGATATCCTTCTTGGTCGTCATGCCGACCCTTCTGACGATGGAATGCGGTTGCAGCTTACGCGCGGCCACGATTCCCCGCGTGACCTCGAACGCGCAGTCGGGTGTGCTCGCGTTGTGTGCAGCCATCCCCGAACGGCTGCCCCGACAAAGACTTTATTTAGAGGATTGGCAGCCCGGACGTCAAGAGGTTGCCTCGTCAACGGCGTGTCTAAACGGCTCGGAAGCCAGATGCGGAGCGGGTTCGAAGAAATGAGTGAGGATCGTGTTCGGTGGGATTCGAGGTACCACGACGAGCCGCAACTCGGTGCCCTGGAACCAGCAGCGTTCCTCTCCTCACATGCGGGGCTTCTCCCCCCGGGGAGAGCCCTCGACGTGGCGTGCGGCGCTGGTCGAAACGTCCTCTTCCTCGCCGAGCTCGGCCTCGAGGTCACGGGGATCGACATCTCGCCCGTCGGCCTCGGCCTCGCGCGAAAGGCGGCGCTCGCGCGCAAGCTCGAGGTCGAGCTCGTCGCGGCCGACCTGACGGCCTTCACGCTCCCCGAGAGGAGCTTCGACGTGGTCGTGTGCATCCACTACCTCGAGCGGAAGCTCTTCCCCGCCCTCGAAGCGGCGCTGAGGCCCGGCGGCGTCCTCGTCTACGAGACCTTCACGCAGGATCAGCTCGCGTTCCCCGAGGCTCACCCGCGCCGCAAGGAGTTCCTCCTCGAGCCGCAGGAGCTCCTCCGCGCCTTCCCGGCGCTCGAGGTCGAGGTCTACAAGGAGGGGCTCCACCGATTGTCGGACGGGAGGCGCGCGGTCCTCGCGCAGCTCATCGCCCGGCGCCGTGAACGCCGCCCTTGAGGAAGCCGGTCTTCTCGATCACTCGGACGCGGTGGCCGTCCGGATCGGAGAGGAAAGCGTAGCGTGCGCCGCCCGGGAGCGTGTGCGGACCGTCGAGGACGGCGCCGCGCGAACGGAGGCGACCGAGCTCGCCCTCGATGTCGTCCGTCTCGAGGCCCACGAACTCGCCCGCGTCCACCGCGGGCGGCGCGCCGCCGTCCTGGATCAGCTGGAACGCCCAGGCGCGCGACGAGGGCCCGACGTAGACGACCTGCTTCGAGCCCATGCGGACCTCGTGCGACTTCTCGAGGCCGAGGACGCCCACGTAGAAGGCGAGGGCCTTCTCGAGGTCGGAGGTGCGCCGGGCGATGAGGTAGAGGTCCACGAGAGAGCTAGTTCACCGTGGAGCGCTTGCTGCAGTCGTAGAGGAGGCGCGAGATCTGCATGCGGAGCTCGTCCGAGGCCGGGTCCTCCGCGTCGCCGAGGGCGTCGCGCGCCTGCTTGAAGTACTCGTGCGCCTGCCGCAGGTTCGACTGGGCCGCGCTCGAGTCGCCGAAGGAGTCCTTGTACTTCTCGACGCCCTGGTCGTACTTCTGGCGCGCCTTCGCGAGGTTGCCCGTCGCGGAGACGGGGCCGGCCGGCTTCGACGGCTCGGCGATCGGCTTCGGCGGACCGCTGCCCGTGCTCGGCAGGCTCGTCTCGTTCTTCGGCGCCTCGCCCTTGGGCGTCTTGCCCGAGAAGACGTACCAGCCGTCCACGAGCTTCTGCGCGTTCGGGCCGCCGAAGACCTTCGCGAGGACCGGGAAGTCGTCGCTCTCGACGGCCTTGTCGAGGTAAGGCACCGCCTCCACGTCGAGGCCGTACTCCCAGCAGAAGTGAGCGAGGCGCATGTTCCCGAAGGCATCGTCGCCCTTGATCTTCGACTCGCGGTCCTTGAAGCGGTCGAGGATCTGCTGCTTGAACGCGGCGCGCGAGACCTCGGTGCGCTCGCGCACGTCGTCGATCTTGAGCGTCACCGTCACGCCGCCGAGCTTGGTGATCTCGATCTGGTTGCCCGCGACCTCGCGCACGACGCCGACGAGGGGCCGGCTCGTGTCCGTGGAGATCTGCTCGAACTTCTTCGCCGTCGCGATCGGGTTCCGCTTGATGTTCTTCGTGAGGACGTCGAGGAGACGCGCCTTCCTGAAGAGGGCACGGCCCGTCTGCGTGGAGGGGCCGTCCTCGATCTCGGGCTTCTCCGCGCCGTCGAGGGCGCGGCCGACGCCGACCCAGTCGGCCTTCATGTAGAGGGCCCGCGCGCGCTCGACGTCCGCGGGGAGGAGCGGCGGGTAGAGCGACTTCTTCGCCTCGGGCTTCGGCTCGATCTTCTTGACCTCGGGGGTCGGAGCCGTGCTCGTGGGCTTCTTCTCCTCCCTCGCGACCGGCTTCTCGGGCGGCAGCTCCTTCGGAGGAGTGAGCTTCTCCGCCTGCGGCGTCGTCGTCGGAGGAGGAGTGATCCCGGGCACGTTGATGTAGCCCATGAGCGCGGCGAGGACGAAGCCCACGCCGCCGACGATGAGCAGGAGGAGGAGCTTCTTCATGGGAACCAATTGTGCGCGGAGCGGGTGTTTCTTCAAGAGATCTGCCGCTTCGGTGACAAAGTTCGCCGGGGGCTCGAGGCCCGGGAGTGCGTCGAGCACCTCGAGCGCGGGAGATAGTGCCGCTCGAGCTTCTCGATGAGCGGGCGGGGGTCCGTCACGCGGCGCACGACGATCGAGGCGGACGCCCTCGGGCCTGGCGGGGTCGAAGATCACGCGAGCCTCGCCCCCCGCCGGGACTTCGAGGCCAGGGAGAACGGCCCGCACGAAGCCGCCCTTGCCGTCGGGGAAGGTCACCGCCACGTCGGCCGCCCCTGGGTCGCGCCCGCGCAGGCGCAGGACGTAGGGCGGCGAAT
>CAZYLP010000376.1:0-8364 GCA_964648345.1 uncultured Planctomycetota bacterium | reverse complement strand
GCCAGGGGGACGAGCGATCAGGACTCGCCGCTCGGCCTCGTCGTCACGATCCCGGGCGAGCCCGTCGCCCTCGAGGAGGCGCGCACGGCGTTCGACCGGACCTACCTCAACCTCGTCCTCGCACGGAGCGGCGGCAACGTCGCCCGCGCCGCGCGCTCGCTCGGAGTGACCCGGCCCGCGCTGTCGAGGCTCTTGAAGCGGCTGGGCATAGAGCGCACATAGCGCCCGTACCCGGGCGAGCACGGCGAGCGTACCTCGCGCAGCACGCCGGAAATCCGTTACGTGCTCCGCGCAAGGAGTTAGGCGCGGGCACGGCCCCTGCTCTCTCCTCCCCGGCGGACAGGAGAGAACGAAGATGGTCACCAGGGGACAGGTTGGAGTTTTCATGGTCGTCGCGTCGCTCGCGCTCGCCGCGTGCAGCGGCGGCGGCGGCGGCGGCAGCGCCGGCGGCGGCGGCGGTGGCGGCGGCTCGACCCAGACGGGCGAGACGTCCTTCTCGGTCACCGACGCCTCGTCGGACCAGATCGAGACCTTCACGGTGGACGTGACGGACATCTCGCTCACTCGCCCCGGCGGAGCGGTCCTCCACACGCTCCCCGCGACGGCGCGCATCGACTTCGCGGACCTCGTGAACGAGTCGCAGCTCCTCACCGCGTACGGCGCGCTCGCGGGGACCTACACGAGCGTCAGCATGACGCTCGACTTCTCGAACGCGAACGTGATCCTCTCGGGTCAGACGACGCCCGCGACGATCAAGGACCACGACGGCAACGTCGTCAACGGTCCGATCACGCTCCCGATCCAGCTCCCGAACGGGCAGCCGCTCGTCGTGACGCCGGGCGCGCACCGGCTCGTCTCGCTCGACTTCGACCTCGACGGGTCGTGCGCGATCGACATGGCGACGAACACGGTCCAGCTCGGCACGGTCATCAAGGCCGAGGCCCAGCCGAACGTGCCGAAGCCCCACAACGTCTACGGCACGCTCGCGGCGGTGGACTCCGCGGCCTCGACGATCTCGATCACGCTCAACGGCCCCGCGGCCGTGGTCACGGGCCCGGCCTTCACGATCAACACGACGAGCACGACGCTCTTCTTCGTGAACGGCCAGCCCGCCGTCGGCGCCGCGGGCCTCGCGCTCGTCTCCGGCCAGCCGCTCAAGTCGGCGATCCTCGCGCACGGCTCGGTGGATGTCGCGAACCGCTCCATGACCGCGAGGGCCGTCGAGGCGTGGATCCAGAAGGACGTGGTCCACGGCCACGTCGTCGGACGCGACGCCGCGGGCAACCTCACGGTGAAGGGCCTCTCGGTCGACTTCGCGAACGGCGGCACCTCCCTCACCGCGAGCGCGCTCCTCAACCAGACGATCACGGTCCAGGCGGGCGCCGCGAAGGTCTACGAGCGGTTCGTGCTCCAGCAGCTCGACCACGACGCGATCGGCGTCGGCGCGCGCGTCTTCGCGCGCGGCACGTTCGACCAGGGCTCCATGACGCTCGACTGCAGCGCGGGCCACGTCTTCCTGCCGGAGACCGGGATCTTCGGCTTCCTCAACCAGCCCGCGAGCGGCGGCACCGTCCGCATGAAGGTGACGCGCTTCGGCCGCCGGCCCGTCGCGGGGTTCAACTTCACCGTGGGCTCGACGGTCACGGCGGACCCGAACGACTACGTCGTGAACACGGGCTCGCTCGACGTGAGCGCGATCGCGTCGGGCGCGCCGCTCGCGATCCGCGGCCTCGTGACGGCGTGGAACCAGTCGCCTCCGGGCTCGACGGGGACCGCGAACGCGAAGGCGATCACCGTCTTCGACCGCTCGGCCTTCGCGCTCCTCTACACGGACTGGCTCGTCGCGTCCTCGACGAACGTGACGGCGACGACGACCGAGCTCACCGTGAACACCCAGGGCTCGATCCGTCACTTCGTGGACCCGGGCTTCGTGGCTCCGATCCAGCTCACCGGCTCCGTGAAGATCGTCCCGGGCTCGAGCCAGAGCTACTTCGCGATCATGCAGAACGGCGGGATCGCGCTCTCGAACAGCTTCGCGACCTTCGAAGCGGACCTGGCGGCACGACTCGGTGCGGGCGGACGGACGAAGGCGATCGCGGCGATCGGCAAATGGGATGACGCGAACAAGACGCTCACCGCGACGAAGATCTGCGTCTTCTTGAGATAGGAGAGAGTCGACTTCGTCGACTGTGCACGGAGGCACGGAGGTCACGGAGACACGGAGGGGCCCTCGCAAGTGCGACGACTCCTCCGTGCCTCCGTGAGCTCCGGTGCCTCCGTGTTTCGAGACGAATGGATCGCTTCTCCACGCCGTTCACAGGCTGGCCCCTGTTTGTCGTCTCCCGGTGAGAGACTAGAAGACAAGAACTGATGCGTTGCGACTTCCACCTCCACACCACCATGAGCGACGGGCGAGTGACGCCCGAGGCCCTCGTCTTCAAGGCGAGCGCCCGCAACCTCGACCTGATCGCGCTCACGGACCACGACACGACCGCCGGCTACGAGGCGGCGAAGGCCGAGGGCGAGTGGCTCGGCGTCCGGGTGATCCCGGGCGTCGAGCTCTCGGCGAGCGTGGGCGGTTCTCGAGGAGACGATGATCGCCACGTCCACCTGATCTGCCTCGGCTTCGACCCCGGGGACGAGGCGCTCCAGAAGATCCTCGAGGCGATCCGCGCCTCGCGCGAGAAGGCCGCGCGCGAGACGCTCGAGCGCCTCTCGCTGGCGGGCTACGCGGCCGAGGTCGAGCTCGGCGTGAACGAGCGCGCGCTCTGCCGGCCGCACCTCGCGGACGCGCTCGTGCGCGCCGGTCACGCGCGGACCCGCAACGAGGCGTTCGACCGCTTCCTCTCGAGCGACACTTACCGCTCGCCCTACTCGCTCCCGGCGGCCGAGGACGCGATCGCGGCCGTCCACGCCGCGGGCGGCGTCGCGATCTACGCGCACCCGCAGATGGACGAGATCGACGACGTGGCGCCCTTCCTCAAGGAGCGCGGCCTCGACGGGATCGAGGTCTTCCGAGCCGCGTGGCCGAAGTCGCCCCGCGGGCTCTACATCGAGGACGCGGCGCGCCGGCTCGACCTCATGGTCGCGGGCGGCAGCGACTGGCACGGGGTCGGCACGCTCGGCGAGTTCGCCCTCACTCGCGAGCACGCGAACCCGCTCGTCGAGCGGCTCGCGTGATCCCCGCCCCCGAGCCCGTGGCGCGCCAGCTCGAGGCCTACAACCGCCAGGACCTCGCGGCGTTCTCGGCCTGCTACACGGCCGATGTCGTCCTCGAGGACGCGGACAAGGGTGTCTTCGTGAAGGGGACGGCCCAGCTCGACGAGCGCTACGGCAAGCTCTTCCGCGATCACCCCGAGAACCGCGCGCGCGTCCTCGCTCGCTCCATCGTCGGCCCCTGGGTCTTCGAGGAGGAGGAGGTCTCGCGGGGGGGCGGCACGTTCCGCGTGCTCGTTGTATACAAGGTCCGTGGCGACCTCATCGAACGGGCGACGTTCTATCGCTCTTAGCCGTCGGAGCACCGCGGTGCTCCCGCTGGTCGCCCTGCTGAGCACCGGGTGCATCACGAGCATCGCGAACCGGCCGCGGTCGACGATCGACGTGGGCCGCGGCTCGGCGTGCGCCTTCTCGCCGTCGGGCGAGTTCATCGCGACCGCCGGCTCGTCGTTGCGCGTCTGGAGCATGAAGGAGCAGAAGTGCATCGTCACGCTCGAGTGCCCGGCGCGCGTCCTCGAGCTCGCGTTCTCGCCCGACGGGAAGCTGCTCGCGGGCACGATCGATGAGAAGCGGCCCGACAAGCAGATCATCATCTGGAACGTCCACGCCTGCCGCGTCGAGGCCCGGCTCGCGTTCGGCGCCGGGCGGAGCACGACGAACGGCCCGGTCGTCTTCACGCCCGAGGGCGACCTCATCTCGCTCGTGAGCAGCTCGAGCGTCCGCGGGACGGTCGTCGTCTCCTGGACGCGGAACGGCGACACGCTCGAGCGCTCGCTCGGCGAGCACCCGACGGACGAGCACCCGAAGAAGAACCGGCGCTACTGGGATCCGTGCATCTTCCGCGGCGAGTTCTCGCGCGACGGCGCGGTCATCGCGGTCGGGCGCGAGGACAAGGACGGGGCGCTCGAGGTCTTCTGCACCGGGACGGGGGACCGCATCCTCACGCTCGAGAAGGCGGCGCGGGCGTCGGCCTTCGCGATGTCGAAGGACCTCGTCGCGGGCGCGATCGCCCCGAACCGGGTGCGGCTCTGGTCGCGCAAGGACGGGAGCGCGGTCGCCGACCTCGAGGGCCGCTGGGACACGGACGCCGACACGCTCTGGTCGCTCGCCTTCTCGCCGTCGGGCGAGCTCCTCGCGGGCGGCGGACTCGACGGCCGCATCCACGTCTGGTCGGTGACCGACCGCGAGCGGTTGAAGGAGATCCGCGCCCACCAGGGCGTGATCTGCGCGCTCGCGTTCTCGCCGAAGGGAGACACGATCGTGTCGTCGGGGTGGGACGGGTCGGTGAAGTTCTGGGAAGTGGATGTGGACGACGTCGGGCCCCCGAAGTAGCGACGCTAAAGAGGGCAAGGGCAAGGGCAAGGGCAAGGGCAAGGGACGTTGACCCCATGACGCTCGATCCCGAGGGGGACGTTCCTTAGACTGTGAGGCTCATTCCCCCGGGGGGCCTCACCATGGCGAAGAAGTACAAGCCGGCCGCGATCTGGGACAAGCTCGCGAGCCCGGACGCAGCCGTCGCGAAGCAAGGCGTCGCGGACCTCGAGGCGGCGATCGCCGAGGAGGAGGTCGACGACCGGGCCCTCAAGGAGGCGCTCAAGGACAAGCGCCGGCCCGTGCGCGCCGCGGTGGCGAAGGTCCTCCACGAGGCGGACGAGGAGAACATCGACGCGCTCCTCGTCCTCACGCGCGACGGCGACGACACCGAGCGCAAGGAAGCGTTCTGGGACCTCGAGACGAAGGGCCGCAACCAGCGCGTGCTCGCGGCGCTCGTCGAGGGCCGCAAGGACGCCAACGAGGAGGTCCGCGAGGCCGCGGCCCAGGGCCTGAAGGAGGTCTCGACCTTCGAGCTCGACCCGGGGAAGGCCGAGGACCTCATCGCGAAGTCGAAGTTCGGCGGCGCGCCGGACGGTCTCGCGGCCGACGACCACCCCGACGGGGCGCGGTTCGTGGGGCAGCTCTCGCGCGAGGACGTGGGCCTGAAGAAGTTCGCCTTCGCCTACTTCTTCGTGAGGGGGACGGAGGGGCTCTGCCTCCTCGGCGGCGGCGGCCCGCGCTCGAAGCCCAAGAAGGACGATCAGGTGTTCGCGATCTCGCTCGGAGAGGGGCGCAACATCCTGACGCCCCTCGACCCGCCGAGCGGGACGCCGGCCCCGAAGTGCGACGGCTGCTCGAAGGAGATGCGCTTCCTCGCCGAGCTCCCCGCGCTCGAGGACCTGAACGTCCTCCCCGAGGGCAAGACGGGCGCGTTCGTCATCTTCGCGTGCCCCGACGAGTGCCGGACCGTCTCCGCGAAGGCCGTCTTCACCGGGGGGTAGGGGGCGAAGCCCCCGAAGAGCCGAAGCTCAGCGCCGCGCGCGGACGAGCCGGACCCCCGCGCGGTCGATCGGCGCGTCCACGGGGACCTCGAGCTTCGTCACCTTGAAGTCGAAGTCGCGCGGGTCGCCGTCGAGGAACGACCCGCCGATGATCGCGGGCGATCCGTCCGGCTTCGGCGAGATCTCGGAGAGGCTCCCCGCGAGGTCGCGGACCCCGTAGGGGCTCACGTCGAAGTCGTTCGTCCCCGCGGGCGCGAGCTCGTCTCCGCGCCGCACGAAGCCGAGGTCGAAGCCGTCGCCCCAAGGGAAGCGGCGGCCGTCCACGCCCCGCCAGGCTTTCTCCAGCTCGTCGGCCGACGGCAGCTTCGCGTCCTTTCCGGCCGAGCCCACGATCGCGCGCGCATCCGAGAGCGAGAGCCGGCGCCGGGGCTTGCCGCCATCGACGAGCTCGGTCTCGCGGATGAGGTACGGGCCGGTCTCGAACCACGCGGCGCGGTCGGGCGACCACGCGTGGCCCTTCGGGATGACGATCCAGCCGGCGTTCTCGGGCGTGTCCTCGAGGAGGTCCACCGTGATGTCGGAGTCCTCGTGGTACTCGGGGTGGATGTAGATCGGGACGCTCGCGCTCCGGTAGCGCGCGAGGCGGAGCCGCGCGCGGTAGCTCCCGGGAGGGAGCTCGAGGCGGAGGACCGGCGTCTTCTCGCTCAGGACCTGCTCGACCTCGGGTAGGTCGTCGGGGCGCGCCGGGTCGAACGGGCGCGGCACGAGGCGCGGTCCGCGCGCGACGTAACGCTCGAGGACGACCTCGGCGCCCGGCGGCGTCGAGTGGATGAGGACGCGGGACTTCCCGGGCGGCGGGAGGCTCGATGCGGCGAGCTCGTACGCGACCGTCGAGGGCTCGCGGCGCGACCGGGCCGCGGCGAGGCGGAGGCGCTCGACCTCCTGGAGCCGCGCGGCGACCGGACCCGTGGGGGCGTAGGCGCAGCCGAGGAACGACTCGGCCCAGGCCTCGCCCTCCGCGGCCGCGGCATCGAGCGCGGCGCTCCGGCGGCGGAGCTCCACCTTGGCCCACGCGCCTCCGGGCGAGCGGAGCCCGCCCGGCTGAGGGTCGAGCGTCCGGCGCTCCTGGAGCGCATCCTCGGCGGCGCGCTGCGCGGTGCTCGCGCGGCGGAGCGCCTCGGCGGCGCGCCGCGAGTGCTCCTCGGCGCTCTCGGCGCGCTTCCTGAGGAGCTCGGCGAGGTCGAGCCGCGCGATCGCCTCCGCGACGCGGGGTCCGACGCGGAGGACCTCGGGCTCGAGCGGTGCGAGCTCGCTCGCCTCCTTCCAGCTCTTCTCCGCGGAGCGTGCGTCGCTCTCGAGGACGCTCTCGGCCTTCCGCGCGAGGTCGCGCGCCTGGACGATCCGTCCCGACGGCCGGCTCAGGACGAGCACGACGAGCACGAGCACGAGCGCCGCCGCCGCGCCGGCCGCGATGAGCTTCCGCTGCGGTCCGAGCCGGCGCGCGAGGCGCGCGCCCGGGCTCACCGGCGGTGCCTCGATCGTGGCGCCGGCGAGGAAGCGCTCGAGGTCGGCGGCGAACGCCGCGAGCGACGCGTAGCCGTCCGCCTTCCCGGGGGTCATCGCGCGCGCGACGATCGCCTCGAGGGCGGGGGGGCACGCGAGCGTCGCGTCGCGGAGGAACGGCGCGCCGGGACCGGGCGGCGCGAGCGCCACGAGGCCGTAGAGGATGGCGCCGAGCGCGGCCTGGTCGTCCGCGGCCGGACCCTTCCCCGGACGGCCGAGCCCCACGACGCGCGTGCGGCCCGTGTCGTCCACGAGGAGGTCGTTCGCGGAGAGCGTCCCGTGCTTCACGTTCGCGCCCTGCGCGGCGGCGAGCCCCAGCGCCGCGTCGCGGACGATCCGCGCCGAGCGCTCGGCCTTCGGGCGCATGCGCGCGAGCTGGTTCTCGGCCGTGCGCCAGCGGTAGCCCTCGTAGGCCGTGAAGAGGAGGCCGCGGTCCTCGCCCGCGTCGAGGAGCCGGACGAGCCGCGCGTCGTCGAGGCGCGCGATCCCCTGCGCGGCGCGCACGAACGCCGCGGCGTCGATCGAGGACGAGGCGCTCGCGACCTCGAGCAGGACGGCCTGGCCGTCCGGGTCGGTCGCGAGGTAGCGCGTGAAGCCGTCGGCGCGGACGAGCGCCCCCTCGACCTTGTGCGGCCCGACGGGCGCGCCCGCCTTGAGGTCGCCGTGAGGGGCGCCCTTGTCGGTCCCCGAGATCTGCTGGAAGCGGAGCCAGCTCGGGTCGCGCGTGCGGCGCGGCTCGCCCTGCCGGTTCCGCTGGATCTCGCTCTCGGTCTCGCGGCGGCGCTCGACCGTCGTGTCCTCGCTGCCGGGCTTGGGGGCGCCGAGCGTCGTGCCGTGGGGACTCGCCACCGGCGTGTTCGGGACCCCGCCCGAGGACGCGAGGGCCTCGACCTCGGAGAAGGGGAGCTCCCAGGTCGACTTCTCCTTCTTCTCCTCGAGGGCCCCCGCGGCGAGCTGCTCGCGCGCGTCGCTCTCGAAGTCCGACTTCGGGAGCCGCCACGTCGAGCGGCGCTCGCGCTCCTCGACGCGCGGCTCGGGCGCGGCCGCGGGGCGCTCCGACGGCGTCTTGCGCATCGGGTTCTGCGCCGCCGGGATGTCGGCCGTGTCGGGGATCTCGGCGCGCTTCTCCTCGCGCTTCTCGTCGCGGCGGCCCTTCGTCCGCGACGGGTCGCGGAGGTTGAAGTCCGTCTCGGGGATGTCGGCCCGCTTCTCGTCCTTCTTCTTGCGGAGAGGATTCTGCGAGGCCGGGATGTCGGCGGTCGGGCCCGTC
>CAZYLP010000375.1:0-8393 GCA_964648345.1 uncultured Planctomycetota bacterium | reverse complement strand
GTACTCCGGGCGAGGAGGATGCCCTCCGCGCCCTCGTCCAGGTGGCGGACCTCCCGAAGGCCGCCTCGCGGAGCGACCTCCTCCGCGGGCTCCGCGGCTATCTCGCGGAGGGCGGTGCGCAGCCGGTGCGCGACCTGGTCGCGAAGCACGGCGAGCGCGCGATCGTGGACCACGTGAGCCGCGCGCTCGTGGAGCGCGCTCGTGACAAGCAGCTCCGTCTGGAGCGTAGGATGGCGGGATCATGACCGAACTGACGGCGAAGCAGCGCGCGCACCTGAAGTCGCAGGCGCAGCCCCTCGAGGCCAAGCTCCAGATCGGGAAGAACGGCCTCTCCGACAACTTCGTGAAGGAGCTCGACGTCGCGCTCGAGCGCGACGAGCTCGTGAAGGTGCGGATCGGCAAGTTCGTCGAGGAGTCTCTCGCGGCGGAGGCGGCCGCGAAGACGAAGGCCGCGCTCGTCGGCACCGTCGGACGGACCGCGCTCTACTACCGGCGGTCGAAGGAGCCGAAGCTCAAGCTGCCTTCCTGAGCGATGGAGGCTACTTCGAGAGAGTGACCTCGCGCTCGTAGCGCTGGAGCTTGCCGTCCGCGCCTTGCGTCACGAGCACCACGCGGATCGCCTTCGGCGGCGACCGCGTCGCGAACTCGGCGCCCGACGCGGTCTCGGTCGTCGGTCCCACGAAGTTGGTGCCGCGCGTCCACTCGATCTTGAACAGGATGACGTTGTCCGCCTGGGCGACGGGGGAGTTCTTCTCGAAGCTCCCGCCCTTCTCGTCGAGCCAGCGGACCATGCGGCGCTCGAGCTTCTTCTCGTTGATGCAGTACTCCATGAGCGCGCGGACCTTGCCGTTCCCGTCCGGGTGCGCCGTCACGGTCACGACGCGGAGGCGGTCCTGGGCCCGGTCGCGCTGGCCGCTCGCCTCGAACGCGAGGGGCGAGTCGGAGAGGCCGCTGTTCGCGACGATCTTCCCGAGGTCGGCCTCGAAGGCATCGAGGAGCGCCTTCGCGGGGCCCTCGCCGTCCACCGGCTCGGTCTCCTCGGCCTCGGTGGCGGCGGGCTTGGTCATCCCGGCGGGGGCGCCCGACCGCGCCGGCTCCGCAGCCTGGATGAGGCCAAACCCGCCGCCGACGAACGCGACGAGCACGACCGCGGCCGCCGCGATGAGCGGCTTCCGGGCGCGCCTGCGGCGCTTCTCCATGCCGTCGCGGACCATGGACTCGACGATCGGCTCCGCCTGCGGCGCGCAGCCGGCGCAGTAGGCGATGTTCGAGAGCGAGAAGGCGAGCGCGCCCTCGCCGTGCGCGGGCTCTTCGCAGACCGAGCAGGCCTGGTCGGCGCCCGACTTCATGCGGGTCTTCGCGAGGACCTCGGCGAGCTCGACCGAGCAGGCCGAGCAGTAAGCCTTGTCGGCGAACGCGGCCTTCGAGTCGGCGGGCCGGGAGCAGATCGGGCACTTCGCGCCCTTCTCGCCCGAGCCCGACTTCCGCGGCATGCGCTTCGACGAGGCGCGCTTGCTGTCCAGGGCCTCGCCGGTGAGCTTCGCGATCGACTCCTCCTCGGCGGCCGCCTTCTTGCGGCGCTGGGACTTCGTCGGCGAAGGCGCGTCGAGCGGGACCGTCGCCTTCTGCGAGTCGAACTGCGAGCCGCGCGCGTCGCCTCCGAGCGCGGGCTGGGCGGGGTTCGAGTCGAGGGAGAACTCCTCGACCTGGATCTTGACCTCGCCCTTCGTCTTCTTGGCCTTGGCCTTCGACGCGTTCGACCTCGAAGGGGACGCGCCGTCCTCCTGGACCTGGGCCTTCTCGGCCTTGGGGAGCGTGACCTCGCACGTCGCCTCGAAGACCTCGGCCTTCGCGGCTTCGGCCTCGAGCGCGAGCGCGGCGAGGTCCACGTCGGGCGACTCGTCCGCGGGCGCCGCCGGCGGGCCGAAGAGATCGTCCGCCGAGACGGCCATGGGCTCGGGCTCGGGCTTTCGCGACTTCTTCGCGGGGTCGGTCTTCTTCCGCTTCTCGTCCGAGCGCTTGGAGTCGTCCGAGCGCGAACGCTTCGCCTCGTCGGACTTCGAGCGCTTCGTGTCCGCGTGCGTGCGCTCGTCCGAGCGCGGGCGCTTCGACTTCTCGTCGGAGCGCGACTTCTTCGAGCCGCTGCGGGACGCACCCGAGCCGCTGCGGGACGCACCCGAGCCGCTGCGGGACGCGCTGCTCGACGACTCGAAGTCCGCCGTCGAGGTGAGGACCTCGAGCGCGCTCGCGTCGGGCGCGAAGTCGAGGTCCACCGAGGCCGTGGCCATGGCCACGCTCGGGCTCGGAGGCGCCGCCGCGAGAGCTGCCATCTCGCCCGAATCGGGGAGGAGCTGCATCGTGAGCTCGCGCGTCCCCTGCGCGAGCGTCGGGTCGTTCTTCGCGACCGAGGCCGTCTGGAGCGCGGCCTTCTTGACCGAGGCCTTCTGGACCGAGGCCGTGTGGTCGTTCCGGCACTGCTTGCAGATGGTCTCGCCGTCCACGACGAGCGAGAGGCCGGAGTTGACGTCGCTCGCGGAGATGAGCCCCGAGCAGTGAGCGCAGATGTCGACCGCCTCTTCCTGGGGCGCGGCCGCCGCCTGCGCCGGCGCGAGGAGCGCCTTCACGTCCTTGGAGCACAGCGAGCAGTAGAGCTGCTCCTTCCAGCGCGTGAAGCGGGCGTTGTCGAGCTCGAAGTGGCTGATGGGCGCGGGGCAACGGCTGCACGAGTGGCTCTCGTTCTTGTCGAACGAGGCCGCGAACATGAGGGTCTCGCGGCGGAGCCGCGCCACGGGGACTGCGCACTTCTCGCAGTAGAGGGCGCTCCTGAAGAGCACCACTCTCTCTCCGCAGACGTCATCACGTGTGATGACGGCCTCACAGAGGCCGCAGTTGCGGTCTCCTCGCATTGAACCCTTTTCCCTTCCAGACCAGCTCTGCCGGTGTCCGTGCATGGGCTGTTCCGAGACGAACCGGATCGTCGTGCGCTCCGCGTCAGAGGAGCTCTGGCTCCCGTAGGAGGGGAGACGAGAGCGATTTACGACGACCGGAGGCGGGCTGCGACAGGATCGCTCGGTGCCAACGGTGTTGTCTCCCGGCGTCTCATGCCGCCGGGACAGAGCCATTTACGTTCGATCGTCTCGTGGCTTCTCGCCCCCGCCGTTTCACGACGCACCTCGGGTGCGCACGTGCGCCCGTGGACGCTCAGCGAAGAAACTGGAGGTAGAGGGCCCACGCGCCGGCAGTGAGGAGGGCACTCACGATGAGCCCCTGGATCTGGCTCGACCCGGCCGAGGACCAGAGGCAGCCTCCGACCGCGAAGCCCGCGAGGAGGCCGCGCGTCGCGCTCTTCTTGAGATCCAGGCCCGTGGGGTTCGGGCCGGTGAGGAGAGGCATGAACGCGAGCACCGCGGAGAACAGGGCGAGCGCCCAGCCCCAGAGTGGCACGCGCGGCTTCGAGGTGGGCTCGATCGCCTGCCCGTCCACGGAGAGCTGTGTCTCGGGCCACAGCTTCGCCATCGAGACCTCGAGGCCCGCCGAGTGGCCCGCTCCGATCGGCACCGGATGGCGACGGCGCATCTTCCACGAGTAGCCATCGCTCACCGCGACGCCGTCCACGATCAGGCGCTCACGGCCGAGGATCCCGAGCTCGAGACGGACCTCGTGCTCCTTGTCCGCGGGCTTGACCTTCCACACGTACGTCCAGGGCATCAGAGCTTCATCACGTCGTTGAGCTCGTCGAGCAGCGCCTCGAGCGTCTCGAGCTTCAAGTCGCCCATGTGAGCGATCCTGAAGGTCTTGCCCTTGAGCTTGCCGTAGCCGTCGCCGAGGACGTGGCCGCGCTTGCGCATCTCCGCGTCGAGCGCCTTCCAGTCGAAGTTCTTCGTGTTGACGACCGTCGTGAGGCCGTAGGCCGCGTAGCCCTGCTCGGGGAAGAGGCCGAGGCGCTCGATCGCCCACGCGCGAGCGCGGGCAGCGAGGGCCATGTGGCGGCGGAAGCGCGCGTCGAGACCCTCGCGGAGGATCCGCTCCATCTGGACGCGGAGCGCGTAGAAGAACGTGACCGCGGGCGTGCAGGGAGTGGAGCCCTGCTCGTGGAACTTGGCGTAGGCCGCGAAGTCGAAGTAGTGGCCGCGGCCGGGCATCGCCTTCGCGATCTCCATGGCGCGCTCGCTCACGGAGAAGACCGCGAGGCCGGGCGGGAGGCCGAGGCCCTTCTGCGTGCCCGCGAGGAGGACGTCGATGCGGTTCAGGTCCACGTCCATCGGGCACGTCGAGAGCGAGCTGACGGCGTCCACGCAGAGGAGGAGGTTCGGCCGCTGGCGCACGACCGCCGCGAGCTCGAAGAGCGGGTTGAGCACGCCCGTCGAGGTCTCGGAGTGCGTGAGGAAGACGCACTCGACATCGGGGTTCTTCTCGAGCGCCTCCGCGAGCATGCGGGCCTTGAACGCCTTGCCCCACTCGACCTCGATCTTGATCGGCTCGCGGCCGCACTCCTTCGCGATCTCGAACCATCGCTCGGAGAAGGCGCCGCACACGAGGTGAAGCGACTTCTTCCGGACGAGGTTCCGGATGCAGCCCTCCATGACTCCCGTCGCGGATGCCGTCGCCACGAAGACGGGGCGCTCGGTGCCGAAGATCTTCTTCAGGCCCGGCTGGCAGCTCTCGTAGAGCGCCTTGAACTCGGAGCCGCGGTGGCCGATGAGCGGCGTCGCGAGGGTCTGGAGGATCTCCTCGTCCACCTCGACGGGGCCGGGGATCCAGAGGCGGGGGTGAGTGCTCATGATCGCTTGTCATCCATGACGAGGCCGGAGAGGAGCTTCGGGTAGAAGTCGGTGGACTTCTGCGGCATGCGGGCGCCCGCCTTGCCGCACTTCACGACCTCGCGCACGTCCGTCGGCGGCAGCGTGAAGATGAGGTCGTACTCGCCCGAGAGGACGCGCTCGACGCCCGGGTTCACGCCGCGCTGGTAGCCGACGACGTCGCCCACGTCGTGCTTCGCCTCGCCGACGAGCGGGTCGAGCGCGAGCCCGTGGAGCCAGCTCACCTCGAGACCGCGGACGCTCTCGTGGAGCTTGGTCAGGAGCTTCGCCGGGTCGCGGTCGGGGCGGGTCCGCAGGAGGTACGCGCTCGGCAGCGAGCGGCCGAAGAGGCCCACGGTGCCGCGCGGGACGCCCGGGGCGATCCGCTCGCGGACCGCCTGGCGCGCGTCGCCGGGGAGCTTCTCGAGCGTGAGGTTCTCCTCGAGCCGGCGGGGCACGTCCTCCACCTCGAGCGACGCGGGGAGGCGGACGAGCCGGTGTGTCGGGAGGATCACGAGGCCCGGGTCGCTGACCGCGAAGATCGCGGCCGTGCGGAACCGGTCGGCCTCGGTCGCGGTCCCCTTGGCCTGCCGCTCGAGGTACCGCTCGCGCGCCATCTCGAAGCGGTGGTGGCCGTCCGCGATCGTGAGCTCGCGCTTCTCGAGCGCGCGCTGGAGACCCGCGAGCGGGCCCACGGCGTCCACGATCCAGACCTGGTCGCGGCGGCCGCGGTCCGGCGCGGCGACGAGGTCGGCGGGCCGGCCCGCCGTCGCGTCGGCGAGCGCCTTCGCGAAGCCCTTGTCGTCGTCCTCGACGAGGAAGAAGACCTGGTCGAACTCGGCGTCCGTCGCGTCGAGGAGGAGACGGCGGTCGCCCTTCGGGCCGGCGAACGTCCGCTCGTGGGAGCGGACGTCGTCGCCGGAGACCGAGACGCGCCCTATGACTCCGCGCCGCGTCTGGCGGCGGCCGTCGAGCTCGAAGTCGGTCTCGACGACGTAGAGCGCGGGCTTGCGCGGCTTCGAGAGGACGCCGCTCTCGAGCCAGCGCTCGAGGTAGTGGCGCGCGCGCGGATACGCGGGGACCTGGGGCACGCCGTCGAGCGCCTGGTCCTCGTCCTTCCCGAGGAACAGCCGCACCGAGTTCTTCGGGTGCCGCTCGAGGTAGGCGAGGCGCAGCTTGTCGTCGATCTTGTCGTACGGCTCGGCGACGACGTCGCCGATCTCTCCCTGTCCGAGCTTCGCCTTCACGTAGCTGATGCCGCGGAACGGCGCGATCTCCGGCACGGCGTCTCCTTTACCTGGGGACGACGGTCACTTTTCGGCGAGCGAGTCGATCTCGATCACGATCTGCGGGCCCTTGCCCGAGATCTTGGCGCCGGTCTTCTTGACGACGCCCGACATCACGAACGAGAAGTCGCAGTTTCCGCGACCGCCCGCGCGCTTGCAGTTCGTGTCGAAGTAGTTCGAGCCGGCCGAGCCGTTCTTGAGGAAGCCGCGGATCGTCGGCATGCCCTTGTCGATCTCGGGCACCTTGCGGAGCAGGATGATCCGGTAGTTCCCCTTGTCGGCGCCCTCGAGGTAGTGCTTCGCGTCCTTGCCGGCGCCGGCCGTGAAGCCCTGGTCGAGCTTCTCGTAGTAGCACTTCACCTTGACGGCCTTGTCCACGAAGTCGTCGCCCTTCGCGACGAGCGTGTCGAAGTCGATCTCCTGGTACTCGCGCCCGGCCGTCGAGGCCTGCTCCGAGGCGGCGATGTGCGGCGCGCGCGTCACCGGGAAGGGTCCGGCGACCTGAACGCCGCGCGCCTTCACCTTCTCGTTCGTGGGCTTCCAGAGCGCGCCCGTCTTCACGTGCTCGAGCGGGTAGAAGGTCCCCATGAAGTGGCCGGGCTTGCGCGGCACGTCCTGGAGCGGCTTCCCGAAGAGACGCGCCATCTTGTTGTAGTCATCCATGTTGACCTTCTTGTTCGACACGTCCTCGTGCGGGATCACGGCGACGTACCGCTCGAACCACTCCTTGTCGAGCTCGTAGAAGGGGTTCTCGAAGTCGTTGTCCACGGCCTCGGCCATGGGCGTCTCCTTCAGTTGCTCGGGCTTCTCCCAGACGCCGATCGAGGCTGTTTGCTTCGTGTCGTAGTACATGTAGATCCCGCCGCGCATCTGGGAGATCGAGTTGCGGTTGAAGGTGATCCACTTGTCGGCCTTCATGTTTCGAAGGTCCTTCACGCACCAGCCCATCGACGTCTTCACGCCGGTCGAGAGGTGGAAGATGTTGTCGGTGATCTCGGCGGTCGCGGTCCCCGCGTGGCAGATCGCGGTGCCGGCCCCCTCCTCGAGGCTGTCGGCGTTCCACATCGAGAAGAACGTGTTGTGGGCGATCTTGAACTTGTTGAAGGGGTAGCCCTTCGCGAGCTTCTCGCCGACGCCGTGGAAGTCGATCCCGCAGTAGTTCGCGTTGACGAAGAGGCAGTTCTCGACCGAGCTCCCGTCGCCCTTCAAGCGGACGGCGTAGAGCGCCGAGTTGAGGAAGACGCAGTTCCTCACGTGGCAGTCCTGGGACTCGAACCAGAGGATCGGCGCCTTGTTGCTCGTGCCGACGCTGAGGCTCCCCTCCTTCGAGTAGGTGTTCTGGCCCTTCCGGTCGAACCAGAAGCCGTCGATCGTCGTGCTCTTGTGGACCGTCGGCTTGCCGCCCTGCTCCATCTGGAAGTAGCCGCCGTCGAAGGACGTCCCCTTGAAGTCGGGGCTCTCCTTCACGGTCGTGATGAACGTGAAGGGGTTGCGCTCGGCGAAGGTCGCGTCCTTGTAGCCGCCGACGATCGTGAGCCCGGACTTGTCGACCACGATGAACCCGCACTTGAGCTTGCCGTGGTACTCGCCCTGCGCGACGTGGATCACGTCGCCGCCGACGGCCGTGTCCACGGCCTGCTGGATGTCGGCGAAGGGCTTCTCCTTCGTGCCGTCACCTTCGTTCGAGGCGACGTTCACGTAGAGGTCCGCAGCCTCAGCCGTGGCGGCCGGACCGAGCACGGCCAGAACGACGAACGCGAGCGAGCCGAGTGTCCTCATGTCTTCTCCGTGACCTTGGGGGCTTCGCCCCCAAACCCCGAGACCGGTCCTCGCGCCCGCAAACGGCCGCGGGCGCTGCGGCGGGGGGGCGGGCCCCCCGCGCCCCCCTGGTCAGGCGGCGCACGCTAGCACGAGCCGAGCGCGACCGGAAGTCCGCTCGATCAGGTCGATGCGCGGAGGGAGAGGATACGCGCGAGCCCCTCGATCTCGAAGCCCGAGCGGGGGAGATCGGCGGGCATGTCGGTCGTGTCGCCCTTCGAAGCCGGGCCGAGCCGGCGCCGGACGCGCGCGAAGAGCTCGCGCCGCCCCGCTTCGTCGAGCGCGCCCACGACGGCGAGACGTCCTCCGAGCGACGTGCAGGCGTCGCGCACGGCGGAGCCCGCCGCGACGAGCATGCGCCCGGCGAGCGAGCGGCGGAGGAGATCGACGAGGCCCGGCGCGAGGCTCGTCAGGTCGTCCACGATGAGGAGCCGCGGCACATCGAGGAGCTCGCCGCTCTCGAGCGCGCGCGCGCCGCGGTCGAGGAGAT
>CAZYLP010000374.1:0-8413 GCA_964648345.1 uncultured Planctomycetota bacterium | reverse complement strand
CTGTTCGATCGTGCGCGACGCCGCGCACGCGCTCGACTACGCCCACGAGCGCGGCGTCATCCACCGCGACGTGAAGCCGTCCAACATCCTCGTGAACGAGACGGGGAGCGGCTTCGTCGTGGACTTCGGTCTCGCGTTCCACCTCGAGTCGGAGGACGACCGGCTCACGAAGACCGGACAGATCCTCGGGACGCCCCTCTACATGGCCCCCGAGTGCTTCGAGCGCGCGAAGAAATCCACCGCCGTCCCCTCGATGGACATCTGGTCCCTCGGAGTCACGCTCTACGAGGCCGTCACCGGCGACACGCCGTTCAAGGGCGGAACGATCTTCGAGATCATGGAGCGGATCCGGAAGCCCATCGCGCACGCGCCCCGGGTCCGGACGGGGACGCCTCCCGACGTGCTCAGGATCGCTCACCGCGCGCTCGAGAAGGACCCGGGCCGGCGGTACGCGCGCGCGGGCGACATGGCGCGCGACCTCGAGGCGGTGCTCGCCGGCCGCCCCATCGCGGGCCGCAAGGCGACGCTCGGCGAGGTCCTTCGCGCGCGCCGTGGTGTCCTCGCCGCGGTCGCGGCGGCGCTCCTCCTCGCCATCACGGTCGCCCTCCTCTCGCGGAGCCCGCCGCGAGTGGAGAGGCCCCCGCCCAGCCCGACGATCCCGGAGGAGGTGGTGACGCCTGTCGAGCCCGTGTCGCCGCTACCGGCTCCGGTGTCCACGATCGCGGCGACCTCGACCACGACCACGCCTCGAGCTCCGGACCTGGACGAGCTGCTCGACGCCGCCCGCGGCGCCGTCTGGAAGAGCGACCTCGAGCGAGCGCGCTCCCTCTACGCACGCGCGCTCGCGGTCGCCCCGTCGTCGCGCGCCGCCATCTTCGAGGACGCGCTCGTCGCGAGCTACTTCGAGGACTTCGTCGCGGTCTACATGGCCCAGCGCACCGCGGTCGCCGAGCCCGACACCCCTGGCGCCAGCTTCGTGCTCGCCACGGGTGGGCTCGCGCCCACGCCCACCGGGCCGCCGCCTGGACCCGCGTCGGCGCTGTATCGGGCGGTCAGCGCGGTGAACCCGGGCACGACCGCGGAGTCCGCGAAGTCGGCGCTCCGTGCGGCGCTGAACGAGCGGCCGCGATGCGGGTTCTTCGCGATCCAGCTCGCGTTGCGGCTCGTCGCGGAGGGGCGCTTCGAAGAGGCCGCGACGCTCATCGAGGAACCGCGTGACTTCGAGGGAGTCGGCGCGTCGTACCGCGCCATGGCCCGCGCCGTCCTCCTCGACCGCAAGGGCTCGGCGGCGGAGGCCGACTGGCACTACTCCCTCGTCGAGGCGCCGCCCAACGTCGTCGTCCAGGCGGTCACGCGCCGGACGGCGATGGCAGTCGATCGCGGAGACGCCGCCGCGATCGTGTCGCTCCACCAGGGCCGCGAACCGGGGTCGATCGGAGACCGCATACATCTCGCGGCGGCCTTCGAGGCGCTCGACCGGCTGTCCGAGGCCCGAGCGACGCTCGACCTGGCCGTCACCGTCGCCGACTCGGGCGGCGACGACCTCTCCCTGGCTCGCGCGGCGCACGCGAGCGAGGCGAACCTTCGCTACGCGATCGCGAGGAACCGCCAGCGGTCCAACCAGCGGCTCCGCGCGCAGGTTCGTGGCCTGCGCGGGCGCCTCGCCGCCCGGACGGGGGTCCTCACGGTCGCCACGGCGGATCAGGCAGCGCTCGCTGGCGACAAGGGCGAGGCCGCCGCCGTCGCCGGGACGCTGGCGCTCGCGCGGGGCAAGCTCGACGCCGCGTACGCCTCGTTCGTCGAGGCCCTCGCCGTGAGACCCCTCCGGTCCGACGCCGCGCTCGACTACGCCGCATGCCTCGAGAAGAAGGGGTACCTCCCCGCCGCCGAGCAGTGCCTCCGCGAGGTCGCGCGGACGGACACGCTCCGCCGGTCGGCCGCCGAGGCCGCGCTCCGCCGCCTCGCGATCATGCCCCATGGACCCCTCTCCCCGCACGCACCGCCGCCGCCGCCGCCACCACCGCCACCGCCGCCGCGGCCACCGTCCCCGCCGCGCGGAGCCGTGACGGTCGCCGTGATCGCATCCCTGACCGGCGACCGCACCGCCATGACGGGTGGCGACAAGGGGACGGGCCGCTGGCTCCACACGTCGGAGAAGCTCGCGGGGCGCAAGGGGCAGCGGACGATCCACGGCCTCGCGCTCGACGTCTCCGTCGAGCGGAGCACGCCCCTCGACATTCGCGTGTACACCGACGAGCCGGTCCGCGTCGAGCTCCTGCGTGGCACGGTCAAGGCGGGCTCTCACGACTGGCCCGACGACGGGAGGCACGGAGTCGTGCGCGCGTCGGGTTCGAGCACCCACCACGACGTGTCGTGGGACATCGCTCCCGGGGTCTACACGCTCGTCGTCGCCCGGTATCGCGACGTCGGAGCGGCCGCGGAGCCGGTGCTCGTGAAGGAGCTCAGGGTCGCGTTCCGGCGCTGAGTGGTCCGTGAACGGGACGCGTCCTCGGGTTAGACTCACCCCGGGAAAGGAAGGGATCGACTTGCGTCGCTTCCTGTTCGCCGCGGCGGCCGTGATGCTCCTTCACGGCACCGCGATGGCGAAGGTCGAGAAGCTCGAGGGTGCCAGCGAGGGGACTTACTGGTACGGACCGAAACACAACCTCGAGAGCATGAAGGGGCACATCGTCATCTGGGAGAACTGGGGCTACAACTGAGGCCCGTGCATCTCCGGGATGCCGCACCTGGTCCAGGTGCAAGAGAAATACAAGTCGCAGGGTCTCATCGTCTTCGCGTCGCACTGCCAGCAGGTCGAGCAGGCCAAGGTCGTGGCCCTCTGCCGCTCGAAGAAGGTCAACTACACCGTCGTCGACGGCGCCCGCCTCCAGGGCGACGAGTCGAAGGGGATCCCGCACGCGTGGCTGTTCGACGCGAGCGGCAAGTGCGTCATGGAGGGCCACGTCGAGCAGTTCACCGCCAAGATCGAGGAGCTCCTGAGAACGGAGCCCCACTGGATCACGGGCGGCAAGAAGCTCGAGTCCAAGGAGGCCAAGACGATCGCCGAGGGTCTCAAGGCCCAGAAGCCGTTCGGCTGGGCGCTCGAGCAGTGCGAGGCGATCCTCAAGAAGGGCGGCGAGTCGAAGGCCACCGAGGAGGCGACGTTCCTCAAGGAGCGCGTCGTCGCCGAGGGTGAGCGGCGGTTGGCCGAGGCCAAGGCCATGGAGGAGGAGAACGCCTTCAAGGCGGAGCTCCTCTACAAGGAGATCGAGGGCACCTTCAAGAAGGGCGAGGCGGGCAACAAGGCCGCCGAGCGCGCGAAGGAGCTCAAGAAGGACAAGGCGTTCCAGGACGAGGTGAAGGTCGGGAAGATGGTCGCGCAGATCGAAGAGCTCTGCGGGTCCATGAAGGCGGTCAACGGCGCCTACAACCCCGACCACCCGGCCAACCGCGATCCCGCGGCGCAGGTCATGGCGATCGCGAAGCAGCTCAAGTCGAAGCACGCCGACTCGAAGACGGCGAAGAAGTGCCTCGACGGGCTGAAAGACTACGGCCTCTAACAAAGAAGAGAGAGACCGGAACCACCGAAGACACCGAATGGCCAAGACGGTTCGTGTTGGCGATTCGGTGTCTTCGGTGGTTCGGTTTTCTCTCTTCTATCTTTAGATGATCGGAATGGTCCGCGGCTTCGCCTGATCGCGCTTCGGGAGCACGAGCCTGAGGACGCCGTCCGCGAGCTTCGCCTCGATCCGCGTCCCGTCCACGGAGCCCGGGAGCGTCAGCGAGCGCGCGAAGCTGCCCGTCCACCGCTCGGTGCGGCGGAAGTTGCGGCTCGTCTCCTCGGTGACCGCCTGGGCCGGACGCTCGCCCTGGATCCTGAGCGTGTCGTCCTCGAGCGAGAGCTTCACATCTTCGCGTGCGACGCCGGGGAGGTCGAGCCAGACCTCGAAGCGGTCGGCGTGCTCGATGATGTCGAGCGGCGTCGAGACGCACGTCTGGGCGGTCTCGCGGCCGTTCTCGCGAGCGAACGTACGGAAGAGCTCGTCGATCCCGTTCGGGTTCGTGAGCGCGAAGATCCTCGGAATCATGCTGATCTCTCCTTTGATTGAGCGGCTTCGTGTGGGGGCGAGGAAGAACAACGGCCGTGCCGGACGGTAAGTCCTTGCATGGAGAGGGGCGCGGCGGATGGCCTCCCTGTCGAAATGGCAGCCCTCCTTCTCCGCCTCGGCCTCGCCTGACAGCGAGCGGCCGCTAACCTCTTCTGGTCCGGGTCGCATGGAGGAGGCCGGTGCCTCGCTGCCTGCGACGCTCGCTGCTCGCCGTCACAACCGCGCTCTCTCTCGGCGCCGCGACCTCGCAGCTCGCGCCCGCGGAGTCGGCGCGCGCGCTGTCGATCGCGGTCCACGTCGACGAGGCCGCCGGCGTCGTGCGGAAGAACGCGCCGTGCCTCGCGGCCGTGCCGCTCCCGCGCGACCTCGCGATCACCGGGACGGGGAGCGACCTCACGCTCACGACCGAGGCGGGCGTGCCCGTCCCGTGCCAGGTCCGTGTCCAATCGCGCTGGGACGCGAAGCCCGGCGACGTCGAGAAGCCGATCCGCTGGGTGCTCCTCGCCTTCGAGTGCGACCTGGGCTCTCACCGGACGAAGAGCTTCCGCCTCGTGAAGCGCACGAACGACTTCAAGCCCGAGAAGCCGGTCACCGTGACGAGCCGCGACGCGGGGCACGCGCTCCTCGATACGGGGGCGCTCAAGGTGAAGCTCGGCGGGCCGTCGCTCATCGAGAGCATCGGACGTCCGGGCGGCGAGCTCCTCGCGAAGCGCATCCACGCCTTCGTGCGCGAGGGCGAGGAGGAGAACGCGCTCGCCGAGCCGCCCACCGTCGAGGTCCTCGAGTCAGGCCCCGTGCGCGGAGTCGTGCGGCTCACGGGCAAGCTCTCGCGCACGCTCGGCTACGCGCTCACGGTCGAGGGCTGGGCCGGGCGGCCGGAGCTCAAGCTCTCGCTCGAGACGCGGAACTCGGACCCGAAGACGAACCGCACCGTGCGTCTCACGGAGCTCGGGCTCGCGGTCGAGCTCCCCGCGACGGCGAGCGGCGTCGTCTCGCCCGAAGGCGAGCGCGGGATCACCGATCACGACGCGTTCGTCCTCGAGCAGCTCGCCCCGCCGGCGAAGGGTAAAGAAGCCCACTTCGAGCTGGGCGTCGAGGGTGGCGCGCGAGTCGGCGAGGGCAAGGAGCACGAGGGCTGGCTCGTCGCGAAGACGAGCAAGGGAGCCGTCGGCGTCGCGACGCGGAAGCCCGTCGGCCGTGCGCCCTCGGGTCTGCGCCTCGCGAAGGACCGCTTCACGATCCGGTTCGTGACGCCGCCGCGCGAGGGCGCCGAAGGACCGCTCCGCAACCGGTGGCTCGCCGACTGCCAGCACCGGACGGACGAGGCGCTCGTCTTCTTCGGCTCCACGAACCCCGCCGAGGCGAGCGCGCTCGTCGCGGGCTTCCGCTCGCGCCTCCAGGGAGCGCCGAACGCCTCGTGGGTGCGCGACGCGGGCGGTCTCATGGGTCCGATCGCGGACGAGGCCGACGAGCGCGCCGCGTACGGCGCCGTCGGTCTCGAGCTCGCGGCCAAGGAGGAGAAGAAGGGCGCGCTCGCGAAGCCGCAGTTCGAGATCGGCGACCTGAACGTCAAGTGGGACACCGAGTCGGACGAGGCGCGCGACTGGTTCGTCCACTGGCTGCGGACCGCCGAGCGCGGCTCGTTCGACGAGGCCGTCGCGTGGGCCGAGTTCTACCGCGACCGCTACCCGCCGCGGACGGACGGCTTCACGTTCGAGGACTCGGAGAAGCGGCCCAGGGCGACCGAAGGGAGCACCGCGGTGCCTGGCGACAAGGGCGACATAGTCAAGACCGCCCAGACGCTCGAGTGCTACCGCTGGAAGGAGAGCCACCTCTACGGCGAGGGTCTCGTCGCGCACTGGCTCCTCACGGGCGACCTCGCCTCGCTCGAAGCGGCGAAGGACCTCGGCGAGATGGTCGAGAAGCGATTCGCCGGCGTCGGTCCGACGTACGGGATCACGGAGGTCCGCGTCTTCGCGCGGCCGCTCCAGCTCGTCGCCGCGCTCGCGGAGGCGACGGGCGAGGAGCGCTGGCGCGAGCTCGCCGGGCGCTTCGCGGCGGCCGCCTTCTCGGGGCCGACGCGCGACCCGCAGAAGGGCTGCTACGCGATCAAGATGTTCGTGGGCGACCTCGACCTCGACTCCGTGCTCGCGCCGGGCGTCTCGCTCCCCGAGAGGTTCCCGAAGGACGCCGCGAAGGGCCTGTTCCAGAAGGGCCCGCGGCGGCTCTGGATCAAGGGCGAGCGCGCCTCGTGGCCTTACCAGGACCGCGAGCTCGGCCACGCGCTCGCGCGCGTCTTCGAGGCCACGGGCGACGAGCGCGCGCGGCAAGCGCTCATCGGCCTCGCGGACTATTACGTGGACGAGGGTCTCGTGCCGTGCTGGCACCAGCCCGAGATCGAGATCACTCCTTACTGCACGCTCCCCTACGTCCCGGAGCCCGAGGTCGCGCGGTACCTCCAGCCCTCGACGCCGCTCTACTCGACGAACCTCGGGCTCATCGAGGCGGCCGCTTATCTCGTCTCGGGCGACGAGCGGTTCCTCGACGTCGCGAAGAAGTGTTTGAAGATCGCCGCGACGCGCGGCTACCGCGACCACCGTCCGTTCACCGCGGAGGACCGGAAGGTGAAGATCCCGACGCGCATCCAGTGGGGCCACGGCTGGGACGACCAGCGCACGTTCGTCGCGCTCGGAGCGGGCCCTCGCCGCGTCGAGGCGCCCGGGGCGCCGACCGACCTCTCCGTGCGTCGAGGGCCGCGCGCGGGGACGATCGAGCTCTCCTTCACGCCGCCGGACGATCGCGCTGCTCGCTGGCTCGTCCAGGGAGCGAGCCGACCGATCGCCGCGCGCCACCCCGAGGGAGACGGCGTCGCCTCCTTCGCGGCCGAGCCCCTCGCCATGGAGGCGGCGCGGCGCGCCGGGGCGAACGGCGCGACGCGCGTCGTCCTCGTCGTCGTGGCGCGCGCGGGCCTCGAGCACTTCATCGTCTGCGGCGAGGACGCTCGGGGCCTCCTCGGGCCGCCGAGCAACTCGGCGTCGCGGGCGGACTGAACGGTGACCCTGGGCGTCAACTTTCTGGCTGGTCCGAGCAAGTTTTGGGCTCCCGCGGATTGGCACGGTCGGACTCATCGCGGTTTACGGCGCTGGCCCGGGCGTTGCGACCCTTCCTCTCAACGCGGCCGGCGGAGAAGACCGGAAGCTAACCTCCGAGTCTTCTCCGCTGGCCATTACGGCCACGGTAACAAGTAGAATTCTCGCTCCCTTGGCGCGTCCATAGACGTCGCACCGTTCAGGAGAGCGAGTCATGCAAGACGATCTCACCCGCCGCGAAGTGTTGAAGACCGCCGCCGTCGTCACCGGCGCGATCCTCGCCGGCGACGCGTTGTTCATCCCGGCGACCGCACGCGCCGACGAGGAGTTCAAGCTCCCCGACCTCCCCTACGCCAAGGATGCGCTCAAGCCCGTGCTCTCGGCCGAGACGCTCGAGTTCCACCACGGGAAGCACCACAAGACGTACGTGGACGCCCTCAACAAGGCGCCCGAGGCGAAGGGGAAGTCCCTCGAGGACCTCATCAAGACCGCGGCCAAGGACTCGCCCCTCTTCAACGCGGCGGGCCAGGTCTGGAATCACAACTTCTACTGGCTGAGCCTCAAGCCCGAGGGCGCCAAGCACGAGCCCAAGGGCAAGCTCGCCGAGCTGATCAAGACCTACGGCGGTCTCGACAAGGTGAAGACGGACCTCTCCGCGGCGGCGACCTCGCAGTTCGGGAGCGGCTGGGCGTGGCTCGTGCTCGACGGCGACAAGCTCGCGGTCGAGAAGACGCCGAACGCTCACACGCCCATCGAGTCGGGCAAGAAGGCGCTCCTCACGATCGACGTGTGGGAGCACGCCTACTACATCGACTTCAGGAACAAGCGCGCCGACTACGTGAAGGGCGTGCTCGACCACCTCATCAACTGGGAGTTCGCCGAGAAGAACTGCGGTTGAGCGCGGCGAGGTAGATTGGGACCCCAGTTGAAGGGGGTCCCATGGATGTCTCACGCCGGGAGTTCCTGAAGAGCCTCTCCGCCGCCGGCGCGCTCGGGGGTCTCGCCCTCGACCGCGCCGGCCTACGCGAAGCGCGGGCCGAGGACCAGAAGCCCGAGGTCACGGTCCTCGCGGCCTCCGGGGCCGAGCTCGTCCTCACCGTCAACGGCAAGGAGCACAAGCTCACCGTCGAGCCGCGCACGACGCTCCTCGACCTCCTCCGCACGAAGCTCAACGTCACCGGCCCGAAGGACGTGTGCGACCGCGGCGCGTGCGGC
>CAZYLP010000373.1:0-8421 GCA_964648345.1 uncultured Planctomycetota bacterium | reverse complement strand
CGCCACAGCAGCGCCGCCCGCCCTCGCCGTCCGTGACGTCTCCGTCGCGGAGGGGCCGCGGCTGACCCGCGAGGCGCTCGCCGTTGAGGAAGGTGCCGTTCTTCGAGCCGAGGTCCTGGACGAGCCAGGCGCCCTCCTGCTCGAGGAACGTCGCGTGAGCGTCGGAGAGGGTGTCGAAGTCGAACGCGAGGTCGTTCTGCGCCGCGCGGCCGACGCTGATCGGCGTTGTGCTCTTCGCGCCCGTCTTCTCGATCCAGACGATCTGCGCGTGCTCGAGGTACGGGTACCCCGAGCTCTGGAGCGGTCCGCCGGCGTAGGTGCGCGTGCGGCTGTTCGTGCGGTCCCCCTCGCGCGCGCGCTCCTCGAGCTCGGTCGGGAGGCCCCCCGAGACGACCTCGACGAGGAGCGCGGGCCAGGGCCGGCGTCTCACGAACTCGTCCTTCGTCTCCGAGGCGGAGCTCGCGAGGAGCTCGCCGAACGCGCTCGCTCTCATCGGGCGTCCCTGCCGGATCGACTATAGCTTGAAAACGATGCGTGCGACCCGGGCACGGACCTTTCCAGCGGCTCCGTTGAACGGAACGATCGAGCCCGGAACGGGCCCGGCACGGAGGGTTTGACACACGTCGTGATACGGCGCATCACGGCGTAGGCACGGTGTGAACTTTGCACGCAAGCTCGTGCAGCGGGAACGTGATGGGAGATTCGACCACCGAGGAGACCGAGCGCCGGCCGACCGACCGCGTGCTGCGCTCGCGCCGTGTGCGCGGTACGGCGGGACGGCTCGATGCCACGCTGGCCCGTCTCGGCCTCATGGCGAACCGCGGCGAACGGGAGTCCCCGCTCGTCCCGACGGCGCTCCGCGCGCTCGGGCTCGCGATGCCCGACTCGCTCAGCGAACGGGAGCGCCGGCTCATCGAGCTCGCGGGTCAGGCGAGCGAGCTCGCGCGGCAGCCGTCCATGGGTCTCGCCTTCCACGACCACTCGCTCCTCTACCTCGCCCTCGCGTGCTGCAGCTGGGCTCGCCGCGACACGCTGAGAGTCGAGGCGCGCACCGTGGCGCTCGCCGCCGCGACCGCGCTCGCGGCCCTGGCCTCCGAGAACCTCCGCGAGCTCATGGGAGTGAGCGTCGAGCTCCGCAGCCTCGCCCGCCTCCCCGAGCTGGATGCCGCCGCGCGCGACGCGGCGAACCTCGTCGGCGTCGAGGAGGAGCCGCCCTCCGCCGCGCTCGAGCCGGTCGTGCGCGAGGTCGTCGAGCGCGCCGAGCCGAGGATCCTCGCCGGCTAGCGCGGCCCCGGCTTCAGTCGCCGGCGTCGAGGACCCGTGCGACCGCGCTCGCGAGGTCGGCGGGGTCGAACGGCTTGGCGAGGAAGCCGTCGGCCTGGAGGTCCCGCGCCCTCGCCTCGCCGTCCGGACGCCCCGAGACGACGATGACGGGGATCCTGGCGAAGCGCGGCGACTGGAGCTGCCGCCGCCGGAACTCCTGGCCGTCGACCGCGTCCATGACGAGGTCGAGGACGATGAGCGAGGGGGCCGCCGTGGATGTGAGGAGGAGGCCGAACGCCTCCCGCCCGTTCCAGGCCGCGATCGTCCGGTACCCCTCCTCGTGGAGGAGCTCGCAGGCATCGCGCCGGTGCTCCGGGTCGTCATCGACCACGAGGATCTGTTGCGTCCACCGCTGCAGCTTCGTAGGCATGCCGACGGCTCCGATCGCGCCGGAGTCCAGAGCACGGCCATTCCCTGGTGCAACGCCGTCGTACGCCGTGGGCGCGGCCGGGGGCTGGAACGAAACGTGCGCCCGAACGATGCCGGGGCCTGCGATGACCCGATCAGCAGTACCTGGCGATCGTCCCGAGGAGCTCGTCGATCTCGAACGGCTTCGGGAGGTAGCCGTTCGCGCCCGTCTTCTTCACGGCCTGCGCGAGCTTGTCCGGCGCCGCGGCCGACACGACGACGACCTTGAGGTTCTTGAGGGCGCCGTCCTTGCGGACCGCGCTCAGCATCTCGGCCCCGTCCATGACGGGCATCGTGAGGTCGAGGAGGACGACGCACGGGGGAGGGTTCGCGCGGAGCCAGTCGAGCCCCTCGCGCCCGTTCGCCGCCTCGGCCACCGAGTAGCCCTCGTCGCCCAGGACCTCCTTCAGGGTCTCCCGGAACGCGGGCTCGTCCTCGACGATGAGCACTCCCTTGTTGTGCATGTTCTCCTCGCGAAAATTCTATCCTGCGCGGCCGCCCATGAGCTTGCGGGCCGCCGCGAGGAGCGGCTCCGGCAGCGTGGGCTTCGAGAGGTAAGCGCTCACGTTGAGCTCGCGCGCGACCTCGCGGAGGCGCATGCTCGCCGAGACGAGGAGCACCGGCGTCGAGCCGAGCGGCTCTCCCTGCGCGCGGAGCCAGCCGTGGAACGCGACGCCGTCCATGACCGGCATGTCGAGGTCGAGGACGATGAGGTCGGGCCGCTCCGCGCGGGCGAGGAGCTTCCGCGCATCCTCGCCGTTCGCGGCCACGGCCACCGCGTACCCGTCGTCGAGGAAGCACTCGCAGATCGCGCCGCGGAGGAGGGGCTCGTCGTCGATGACGAGGATGAGGGGCATCAGGCCGCCTCCGCGGGGAGCGAGACCCGGAACCGGCTGCCGCGAGGCTCGTTCTGCTCGACCCAGATCTTCCCCTGATGGGCCTCGACGGCGATGCGGCAGAAGACGAGGCCGATCCCGCGGCTCCCCGGGCTCCGCCGGGAGGGGTCGCCGTCGAGCTGGAGGTACTTGTCGAAGACCTTGTCGCGGAGGCCCGCCGGGATCCCCGGCCCCTCGTCGCACACGGCGAAGTCGACCGCGCGGTCGCCGCGCCGGCACTCGATCCTGATCGTCGTCCGCGGGCCCGCGTACTTGCTCGCGTTGTCGACGAGGTTCTCGAGCACGCGGCGGAGGACGTCCCGGTCGGCGCGGACCGTGAGGGGCGCGCCCTCGAGCGAGAGGACGAGCTTCTGTCCGTGCGCCTCGGCCTTCACGCCCATGGAGACGGCGACCTCGTCGAGGAGGGCGGCGGCGTCGAACTCGGAGAGCGTGAGCGGGAGCCGGCCCGCCTCGCCGCGGTTGATGTCGAGGAGGGTCATGACCATGCCGTTCAGGGTCTCGCAGGCGCGGAGGATCCTCTCGACCTTCTCCTGCGGCTTGTTCCCGAGCGACAGGTCGCGCTTGAGCATGCCCGCGTTGAAGTAGATCGCGGAGAGCGGGTGCTTCAGGTCGTGGACGACCATGGCCGAGAGCTGCTCGCGCTGGCGCTCGCGCTCGAGATGCGAGAGCGAGACCCCGCCGCTCGGCGGCTCGGGCGTCTCGGCCTTCCGGCGCTTCCCGAGGAGCGTCCGGATCCTCGCGAGGAGCTCGACCCGGTTCACGGGCTTGGCGAGGAAGTCGTCGGCGGTGAGCTCGATCGCCCGCTGCACGCTCGCGAGGTCCGTGAGCGCGGTCACGATCACGATCGGCACCACATCGCCGCCCGGGAGCGCGCGGAGGCGCTTGAAGGTCTCGAACCCGTCCATGCCCGGCATGTGGAGGTCGAGCAGGACGAGCGCCGGCCGCTGCGCCGCGAAGATCTCGAGGGCCCGCGGTCCGTTCTCGGCGAGGACGGTCCGGTAGCCCGCGGTCTGGAGCATGGCCTCCGCGAGGAGGCGGTTCGCCGAGTTGTCGTCGACGACGAGGATCGTCTCCCGTTCGAGCTCAGTCACGGCCCGGTGCTCCCTTCACGAGAAAGCTCTCCACGACGGCGCCGAACGAGCGCGTGTCGATCGGCTTCGAGAGGTAGGCGTCGAAGCCCGCGGCGAGGAGCCGCTCCTTCTCGCCCTGCATGGCCGATGCGGTGACCACGATCACGGGCACGGAGCGGACGTCGTCGCGCGAGCGGATGTGCTGCAGGACCTGCTCCCCGCTCCCGCCCGGGAGCTGGAGGTCCATGAGGACGAGGTCGGGCGCGCACGAGAGCCGCTCGACCGCCTCGGGCACCGTGGTCGCCTCGACGACCTCGTGGCCGCGGTGGGCGAGGAGGTCGCGGACGAGCCGCCGGTTCAAGGCGTTGTCCTCGACGAGAAGGATGCGAGCACCGCGGTGCTCCCTCCGGTCGCCCTGATTCATCGGTGCGCCTCCCGCTGGATGCCGGTGCCGAGCGGCCGCGGCGCGTCCGCGAGCGGCAGGCGGACGGTGACCCTGGTCCCGCGGCCGGGCTCGCTCCTCACCGCGATCGTGCCCCCGTGGAGCGCGAGGAGCCGCTGCGTGAGCGCGAGGCCCAGGCCCGTGCCCTCGGGCTTCGCGGGGAGCGCGCCCTTCGGGACCTCGAGCTGCTCGAACTCGTGGAACAGGCGCGGCAGGTCCTCGGGCTTGATCCCGATGCCGCTGTCCTCGATGGTGAACTCGAGCTCGCGGCCGACGGCGCGCGCCGACAGGATGACGACCCCGCCCGCCGGCGTGAACTTGATCGCGTTCGAGAGGAGGTTGTAGAGGACCTGCTTCATGCGGAGGAGATCGACGTTGATCTCGGGCAGGTTCGGCGTCACTCCGAGGTCGAGCGTCACGCCCTGCCGGACCGCGAGCGCGCGCGTGATGTCCGCGACGGACGCGACGACCTTGTCGAACGTGAGGCGCTCGCACGCGAGGCTCATGCGTCCGGCCTCGACCTTCGAGATGTCGAGGATGTCGTTCACGAGGGCGAGGAGGTGGCGGCCGCTCTGGAGGACGAGCCCGACGTACTCCTTCTGACGCTCGTTCAGGGTCCCGAAGAGCTCCTGCTCGAGCATCTCGGAGAAGCCGATGATCGCGTTCAGCGGCGTGCGGAGCTCGTGCGACATGCCGGCGAGGAACTTCGACTTGAACGAGCTCTCGCGCTCGGCCTGCGACTTGGCGCGCTCGAGCTCGGCGTTCTTCCGCTCGAGGTTCGCGAGGAGGTCGGCGCGCGTCTCCGCGAGCTCGATCGCCGCCTTCGCCTTCGCGGCCTCCATCTCCTTGAGGAGGAGCTCGCCCTTGATCCGGTAGCTCTCCGCCTCGTGGCGCCGGGTCGTCTCCTCGATCTCGCGGTCGTGCTCGCGCTTCGCCTGCTCGCGGAGGAGCCGCTCCTGCTCCTTGATGAGGCCGGTCTTCTTGGCGAGCTCGACGAACACGTGCGTCTTCGACCGGAGGACGTCCGGGTCGAACGGCTTGTGGATGTAGTCCACGGCGCCGACCGAGTAGCCCTTCCAGACCTTGGCGTCGCTCCGGTCGCCGGCGGTGAGGAAGATGATCGGGATCTGCCGGCAGGCCTCGCGCTCGCGGATGAGCTGCGCCGTGTCGAAGCCGTCGATGTCCGGCATGAGGACGTCGAGGATGATGAGCGCGCAGTCGTTCGAGAGGAGGTACTTGAGCGCCTCGCGGCCGCTCCGGGCGAGGACGAGGTTCTGCCCGAGCCCCTCGAGCGTCGAGCGGAGCACGAGGAGGTTCTCGGGCTGGTCGTCGACCAGCAGGATGTTGACCTTCTGGTCGCCCGCCGGGGCCGGCGCGAGGCTCATGCCGTCTCCTCCGCTCGAACCGCCGCCCGCGCGGGGGCGAGCCGCTCGATGAGCGCGGGCCCGATCGCCGCCGCGGCGAGGACGCGGTCCGCGATGTCCGTCGCCCCGGCCGGCATGGTGCTCGTCGCCGGGGCCAGGCTCGCCGGGTCCTCCACGACCGCGAAGCCGCCGCGCCGCTTCACGGCGAGGAGGCCGCGCGCGCCGGAGCCGCCCTCGCCCGCGAGGAGGACGGCCGTCACGCGCGCCTTCCACGCATCGCTCGCCGACTCGAGGAGCACGTCGGCCGATGGCCGCGCGCCGTCCACCGGGGCCTCGAGCGAGAGCCCGAGGCGGTCCTCCTCGACGAGGAGGTGGTAGTCCGAGGGCGCGAGGTGGACGCAGCCCGTCGCGAGCTCGTCCTTGTCCTCGACCTCGCGGACGGGGAGCGGGAGCTTCGCGTGGAGCATGGCGCGGAGCTCGGGCTCGACGCCCGGGCCGCGCGGGTACGTCGCGACCACCGGCACCGGGAAGTCCTCGGGGAGCGCGGCGAGGACCGCCTCGAGCGAGCCGAGCCCGCCCCGGCCCGCGGCGACGACGAGGATCCCCGTGAGGAGGCGCCGGTTCATCACCGTACCCTCCTGAAGAGCTTCGCCTCGGGCGCGAAGTCCTCGTAGCGGTCCTCGAAGGGCGAGCCGCGGAGCGACTCCCGCGCGCCGAGCGCGAGCACGCCGAACATGCCGAGGCTCTGCTGGAGGAGCGAGTGCACGCGGTCCTGGAGCCCGCGGTTGAACGCGAGCGTCACGTCCCGGCAGACGATGAGGTTGAACTCGTTGAAGGAGCCGTCGGACGCGAGGTTGTGGGGCGCGTAGACGATGTTCTTCCGCAGCGAGAGGCGGAAGATCACGTTCTCGCCGTCCGAGGTGTAGTACTCGGAGAACGGCCGCGTCCCGCCCGACGCGACGTAGCCCCGCGTCGCCTCCTGGACCCGCGCGAGCGGGAAGACGAACGACTTCGCGACCTCGAGCGCGGCCTCGCTCACGTCCGTCGCGTAGACCCGGCAGCGGTCGGCGAGCCCCTCCTCCTCGAGGACGATCGCCGTCGCGAGGACGTCCTCGCCCGTCGCGCAGCCCGCGTGCCAGATCCGGATGAACGGGTAGGTCCTGAGGTGCGGGATGAGCTTCTGGCGGAGGGCCGTGAAGAAGCCCGGGTCGCGGAAGAGCTCGGTGCTCCGGTGAGCGACCGCGTAGAGGAAGCGCTCCATGGCGGCCGGCTCGTGGAGGAGCTTCGACTGGAGGGCCGAGACCGTCGGCACGTGCTCGTCGCGCACGGCGGCGCGGATCCGCCGCCGCATCGCCGCGCGCGCGTACTCGCGGAGGTCGATCCCGTAGCGCCGCTGGACCGCGTCCAGGAGGAGCGGGACCTCGATGTCCTCGATGTCGAGCGCGCTCAACGCCATCGACGCACCCTTGCCCTTGCCCTTGCCCTTGCCCTCCGTTTCATTTGAACAACCACACCCTGAGCAGGCTCAGCAACTGCTCGGTGTCCACCGGCTTCGTGATGTAGTCCGACGCCCCCGCCTCGATCGACTTCTCGCGGTCGTCCTTCATGGCCTTCGCGGTGACCGTGATGATCGGGAGCTGCTTGAACTGGTCCTTGGCCCGGATCGCCCGGGTCGTCTCGTAGCCGTCCATCTCGGGCATCATGACGTCCATGAGGACCACGTCCACGTCGGGCGTCTGGTCGAGCATGTCGATCGCCTGCTTGCCGTTCTCGGCGAAGATGACCTTCATGCTCTGGCGCTCGAGGACGCTCGTGAGCGCGAAGATGTTGCGGACGTCGTCGTCCACGACGAGCACCTTCTTCGCGACGAGGACGGGGTCCTTCTCGTGGAGCTGCTGGAGCATCTTCCGCTTCGTGTCGGGCAGGTTCGCCTCGACGCGGTGGAGGAACAGGGCCGTCTCCGCGAGGAGGCGCTCGGGCGCCTTCACGTTCTTCACGATGATCGACTCGGAGACCATCTTGAGCCGGGTCTCCTCCTCGGGCGTGAGCTCCTTCCCCGTGTAGACGATGATCGGGAGCCGCCGCTCGCCGAGCTTCTGCTTGATCCGGTCCACGAGCTCGAAGCCCGAGAGGTCGGGGAGCTTCAAGTCGAGGATCATGCAGTCGAACGTCGTGTCCTCGAGCGCCGCGAGCGCCTCCTCGGCGGTGGCGACGGCGGTCGTCTTCACGTCGCCCTCTCCGATCAGCTCGACGATCGCCTTCCGCTGGGTGTCGTCGTCCTCGACGACGAGGAGGTTCTTCACCTTCCGGTCGATGAACGCGTGGAGCTCGGTCAGCGTGTCGCCGAGGCGGTCGCGGTCGATCGGCTTCGGCAGGTAGCCCATGGCGCCGAGCTGGAGCGCGCGCGGCATGGCCTCGTCCACCGAGATGATGTGGACGGGGATGTGACGCGTGTGCGGGTCGTGCTTCAAGCGGTCGAGCACGGCCCAGCCCGCCACGTCGGGGAGCTGGAGGTCGAGCGTGATCGCATCGGGGCTGTGCTCGCGGGCGAGCGCGAGCGCGGACTCGCCGCGCGTCGCGACGAGCCCCTTGAAGTGCTTCTCGCGCGCGAGGTCGAGGAGGATGTTCGCGAACGCGACGTCGTCCTCGACGATGAGGAGGGTGCGGTCGCCCGGCTGGATGTTGGCCCGGTCGTCGGCGATCACGAGCTCCGTCGTGACGAGGTCGTCGTCGTCGCCGCCGCTCGCGCGGACGGGCGACGTCGTGTCGGACGTGCGCGTCGGCGCGGGCAGCTGCTGCGGGGTCGAGACCGTGGGCGACGCCGCGCTCCGCCCCGCGAGGCGCTTCTTGTAGGTGAGGGGGACGAAGAGCGTGAACGTCGAGCCCTGGCCCGGCACCGACTCGAGCCGGATCTGGCC